>JBAXMH010000132.1:0-13495 GCA_037134395.1 Chloroflexales bacterium | reverse complement strand
AGGTTTCAGGTGTGAGGTTCCAGGTTTCAGGTGTGAGGTTCCAGGTTTCAGGTGTGAGGTTCCAGGTTTCAGGTGTAAGGTTCCAGGTTTCAGGTTGAGACATGGTTCGCAGATACGTTAGAAGTTGTCTGAAAAGGTCACATATCCCGCGATTCCCCCTCCCCAGCCCTCCCCCGATGGGGGAGGGAGTCCGGCTCCTCCCCCCATCGGGGGGAGGTTGGGAGGGGGGACAGTGACTTTTCAGACAGCTTCTTACAGTTCCGGCCAGAATGTAGCATCGTGATGCGTTCGACCTGAAACCTGAAACCACGCACCTGAAACCTAAGACAAGGTTTCAGGTTGAGACATGGTTTGCAGATACGTTACAGTTCAGGCCAGAGTGTAGCATCTTGATGCGTTCGACCTGAAACCTGAAACCACGCACCTGAAACCTTGTCTATTCCCCAATAATAGCACGATCCCTACGGCGCAACTCCGAGCGCCTGTCAGTAACCCTGGAAGCTTTGGGCGACGCAATCGGCGATCAGGGTCAGAAAGGGCGCGTAGTCCCCGCTGGTGTGGGCCAGATCTAGTGCCTTGTAATAGCGAAGGCGCTGACCGACCGGCAGCACCACCGCAGGAAATCCAGCCTTCAACAACTCCAGATTCATCAGCAGCCGGGCCGTGCGTCCATTCCCGTCCACAAACGGGTGGATCTTCACCATATCAACGTGCAGGCGTGCGGTGCGCTCAATCGGGTGAAGTTCCTGCGCCGCCTGGTGTCAGACTATGAGGTCGGCCATCGCCGCCAGGACGCGACTGTGCAGATTCCATTATTTTCTCCAGCGGAGATGATCACTGATCACGTGGATCAGATCGCCCTTGCGACTGAGTAGAATTCGGATCGCACGGCGCTGAGAACAGGCAAAGACAGGGCATGTATTGGGGTCGGTGATGTGGTGCGAACACGACCCGATGCTGCAACACATGTCGGCTGACACGGCAAAGCGTGGCGAGCCTGGCGGGCCATCAAGCTGGAGCAGGTGAATCCGTGCGTTCCATAGCTCGGGGGCCAGTGTGAGCAGGTGTGTGCGTGCAACCTGTAGCATCGGGTTGTCCGGGCGTTTGGGGCGAGGCATACAAGCTCCTTTCCGTATGGGGTTGCTGCCCTGAAGATCTTCATAGGGGTGATGGTGCATGTGCCAGATCATCAGCACATGCACCACCCCCAATCCGTGTTAGTGCATGTGCATCGCCCCTCCAAGCTCGATATCAAGGGCGTGCGACAGCTCGTGTTGCGCCTCGTGAACCTTATCCGAAGCCGCTGTCGCTGCCACCACGTCTTTGGCCGTCAGGGCAGCCGCAAGGGAGTCCAGGTCGGCGATGAATGCCTGGGCCTGATCATGCAGATCCGCTGGCCAGGTGGTCTGCACAAGCACCTTGCGCACCCCTGTCACCGTCGTCAGGTAGGCCGGATCAAGCTTCTGGGTATCGCTGATCGCGGTGGCGATCTCGTGGAAGCCTGCCGTGTCGAGGATGTACTGGGACACGCTCAGATCAAAGGGATTGACCGTATGATCCTGTGCGCCGCCCACATCCGCAGTTGCAGCGGTGGGAGCCACTATCGCTGACGGTGCGGCGGTTGAGGCGGCGGTCGGATTCTGGGCAGCGGAAGCACCAGCGCAGGCAGTCAGGGCAAACGAGATGGTCAGGACGATAAGCGACCGGAAAAGTCGGCTGAATAGTGTGGACATATCAAATTCCCCTTGTTGGGTAAAGGTATGCGGGAGAGACGGCACGTATGGAGAACAGGTGACGGGGACGTATCTAGCTCGTGACCAGACGTGTACCAATACCTTTCACATAAGCCAATTTCGTGCCAGTCTTGCCCCCTCACCCCCTACCCCTCTCCCACCGGGGGAGAGGGGAGATACCTCAATCAATGGAATGATTCCGGCTCCCCCTCTCCCGTTCTGGGAGAGGGGGCTGGGGGGTGAGGGCTGAGCGGCGAAAATTCCTTATGTGAAAAGTATTGGCGCTAGAAGATGACAGAGCGAGGCGGGGGGAAGGGCGGCTCCCAGGGGTGTGCAGCCAGGGGGAGAGGGGCAGATAGAAGCAGGCTCCGTAACAGACAAACGAGGGCCAGTCCGATCATGCTCGGCAACACGCCCGGCCAGAAAGCTGGCACGAGTAGCGAGCTAGTGCTGGACGAGGGCGCCACATGGCAGAGGAACGGGCCATCGTGGGATGGGGCATCATGGGAGTGCAAGAGACAGTGGGCGACGCAGAAGAGGGGCTGGAGCATAAGCAGCAGTGCCAGCGCCAGCGCGCACCCGGCCACGACCACCCTCCATCTGGAGGAGGCCGCGTTGGGTGCAGGGGCTACCATAATGCTACGACCGACATGCATGCCCCAAAGTATAGCAGGTTTTGTGTGACACGTCACACTTTCTTGTGACAGCCTTGCTCGGGGCGCGATCTGTACATTTTGCATTCTTGCGCTATACTCTCTGCTGCATTCTGTGATAGCACTAAGGAGCAGAGATCATGGCACATGCCACCATTGGCGTGATCGGTGGGAGTGGACTCTACGCAATGAGCGGACTCACCGATGTTGAGGAGTTGCGCATTGAGACACCTTACGGCGATCCGAGCGACGCCTTTGTGATCGGCACCCTCGCCAATCACCGAGTCGCCTTCCTGCCGCGCCACGGACGCGGCCACCGCCTCAACCCCAGTGAACTGCCGAACCGGGCCAATATCCACGCCTTTAAGCAGCTTGGCGTCCGCGCCTTGATCGCGGTCAGCGCCGTTGGTTCGCTGCGCGACGATTACGCCCCCGGCCATGTGGTGGTTCCCGACCAGATCTTCGACCGCACTAAGGGCGTGCGGGCCGCAACCTTCTTTGAGAAGGGTATCGTGGCCCATATCGGTTTCGATAAGCCCTTCTGCCCCAGCCTCAGCCAGATCCTCTACACGTCCGCGCAGGCCGCCGGGGCCACCGTCCACAAGGGCGGCACAATGGTGGTGATGGAGGGGCCGGCCTTCTCAACCCTGGCCGAGAGCGAGGAGAACCGCCGTCGTGGCCACGACCTGATTGGGATGACTGCTCTGCCCGAGGCCAAGCTGGCCCGCGAGGCCGAGATTGCCTACGCTTGTCTGGCGATGGTGACGGATTACGACTGCTGGCACCCCGGCCACGATGCGGTGACGGTTGATGCGTTGATAGCTGTTCTTCACGCGAACGCCTCCCTCTCTCAGCAGATTGTGGCGATGGCGGTGAATCAGATCAACGACGGATTCACCAGCATCGCTCACACTGCTCTGGCCACCGCGATCATCACGAACCGCGATTACATCTCCAATGAGGCGAAGCAGCGGCTGGCATTGATCACCGGCAAATACCTGTAGGTTCCCACCTTTGAAGGTTTTCTCCATGAGCGATGAGATCCGGATCATTCCCATCCGTGGGATCGGCGAGGTGCGTCCCGGCGACGACCTCGCCGCCATGATCCTCGCTGCTGCAACCGCCGACGGCAAGAGGATCGAGTCTGGCGATATACTCGTCGTGACCCAGAAGGTTGTCTCGAAGGCGGAGGGTCGCCTGGTGGATCCGGAGACGGTGGAGCCGTCGGTTTTCGCCCGCCAGATCGCCGCCACCGCCCGCAAGGATGCCCACTATCAGGAGGTGGTGCTGCGCGAGAGCCGACGGATTGTGAAAATGTCCAACGGCGTGCTGATCACCGAAACACACCACGGCCTGATCTGTGCCAACAGCGGCGTGGATGAGTCGAACGTCGCCGGGGGCCGGGTGGTCTGTTTGTTGCCCGAGGACTCTGACCGCAGCGCGGCGAACCTGCGCACCGTCATCGCGGAGCGCACCGGTGTCTCGCTCGCGGTGATCATTTCTGACACATTTGGCCGACCCTGGCGCGACGGCCAAGTGAATGTGGCGATTGGCGTGGCCGGTATGTTGCCCCTGAGCGACTACGCCGGTGTGGACGACCCCTACGGCTACACGATGCACGCGACCCTGATCGCTGTAGCCGACGAGATCGCCGGGGCCGCCGAGCTGGTGATGGGTAAGATTGACGCGGTGCCGGTGGCGATTGTGCGCGGATTTACCTACACCCCCAGCGACACGGCCAGCGCCCGCCAGTTGCTGCGCGACCCGAGGTTTGATCTGTTTCGGTAGGTGTACGCTATGGACTTCATGGAGATCATCCGCAGCCGCCGCTCGGTACGCGCCTTCCGGCCCGACCCGCCGAGCCGTGCGCAGTTGGAGCAGATCATCGAGGCCGCACGCTGGGCACCCTCGCCCCACGGACGCCAGCCGTGGCGCTTTGTGGTGATCACCCGCGCCGAACTGAAGTCCCGTTTGGCCGATGCGATGGGGGCTGAGTGGCGAACCCAGCTTGCCCTCGACGGCCAGGACGCCGACACCATTAGCCTGCGCCACCGCAAGTCGCAGGAGCGCATTACTGGTGCCCCGGCGATCATTATGCCCTGCCTCTACCTGGAGGATCTCGACGTTTACCCTGACGCAGACCGTCAGGCTGCTGAGACAATTATGGCCATCCAGAGCCTTGGCTGCGCTGTGCAGAACATGCTCCTGGCCACCTACGCCCTCGGACTCGACTCAGGCTGGATGTGCGCCCCGCTCTTCTCCCCCGGCGCCGTGCGCGCCGCTCTGGATCTGGCTCCATCCATGCACCCTCACGCTCTCATCCTTATTGGCTACGCTGCACAAGATCCCGTGCGCCGCCCGCGTCGTCCTCTGGACGAGCTGGTGGTGCGCTGGGAATGAAAGAAAGGCGACACAATGATCGTGCCAGCCACCTACGACCCGCAGGAGCTGCGGTTGCTCCAGCTCCTCAGCAAACGCTACCCAACCATCTCGGATGTCCATACCGAGATGATTAACCTGAACGCCATCCTGGCCCTGCCCAAGGGCACCGACCACTACATTTCCGACATCCACGGGGCTTACGAGCAGTTCGACCATATTCTGCGCCACGGATCGGGGGCCATCCGCCGGAAGATTAACCAGACCTTTGGCATCGAGATGCCCCGCCAGCAGCAGATTGAACTGGCGATGCTGATCTACTACCCTGAGCGGAAGTTGCGCCAGGTACTCGCCACCCTGAGCGACACGCAAGACTGGATGACCACCACTATCGCCCAGCTCGTGCGGGTTGTTCGCACCTCGGCCCAGAAGTATACCCGCAGCAAGGTGCGCAAGCGCCTCGACCCACATCTGGCCTATATTCTGGAAGAATTGCTCGACGAGGGTCAGGTTGATCATCTCCAGAAGGAGCGCTACTACCGCAATATCGTCAGCACAATCATTGAACTTGGCGAAGGTGAGAATGCTATCACCACTCTGGCATACCTCATCCAGAACTTGGTGGTAGATCGGCTCTACATTCTCGGTGATATCTACGACCGTGGGCCGGCCGCCGAAAAGGTGATGGATCGCCTGATAGACTACCACTATGTCTCGATCCAGTGGGGCAACCACGATGTGATCTGGATGGCCGCCGCCAGCGGCGGCGACGCCACTATCGCTAATGTTGTGCGTATCGCCCTGCGCTACGGCAATCTGGAGACGCTGCTCGACGGCTACGACATCAATCTGCGCAGCCTGATGTCCTTCGCCAACGAGGTCTACACCGACGACCCCTGCGCCCGATTTCAGCCCAAGCATGGCCCGGTGATCGAGGACTACACATCCGACTCCGTCGCCCGCATGCACAAGGCCATGTCTATTATCCAGTTCAAGCTGGATGCGCAGATTATCCGTCGTCACCCTGAGTACGAGATGAATGACCGGCTCCTGCTCGATCAGATCAACCTGAACGCGGGCACGGTGAACCTCTACGGCAAGAGCTACCCGCTCCTCGATACCTTCTGGCCCACGCTTGACCCAGCGGACACCGCCGCCCTCAGCGATGCCGAGGCTGCGGTGATGGAGGATCTGCGCTACCAGTTCCAGCACTCCGCACGGCTCCAGAATCACATCCACTTCCTCTACAGCTACGGCAATATGTACCAGGTGCAGGACGGCAACCTGAAGTTCCACGGCTGCCTGCCAGTGGACAAGTCTGGCAACTTTGTTGAGTTTCCCCTGGGCGAAGAGCGGCTGGCCGGGCCGACGCTGCTGGCTCGCTACGAGCAAATGGCGCGGGCCGCCTACTTCAGCCAGAACCCGCAGTCTCGCCAGGACGGCCAGGATGCGATGTGGTACCTCTGGTGCGGCCCGCTCTCGCCGCTCTTTGGTCGTCTACGGATGACCACCTTCGAGCGCTATTTCGTGGCCGACCCGAGTACCCACGAGGAGGCCAAGGGGGCATACTACGACCTGCGCGACAACGAGGATTTCTGTCGGCGAGTCTTGACGGCATTCGGCGGCGACCCCGATCACGGGCGGATCATCAACGGGCACACGCCGGTAAAGGTGCGCAAGGGTGAGCGTCCCATTATGGGGAACGGCAAACTGATCGTGATTGACGGGGGTATGAGCAAGCCCTACCAGTCGGTGACGGGTATCGCGGGCTACACCCTAATCGGCAATTCTCACGAGATGATCCTGGCCGCGCACAGCGCCTTCACCTCCGCCGACGAGATGATCGCCACACACCAGGATGTCGCCCCGCAGACGGAGCAGATCGGGGCTTTCCCGCAGCGCGTGATGATCGCCGACACAGATACCGGCGCACTGCTCAAGGGCCAGTTAGAGGACCTGCATAAGCTGGTCTACGCCTACCGCAGCGGCGTGTTGGTGGAGGGAGCCGAAGGCGACCGGCCCGCCCGCCAGTAGGGGCGGCTCGCGAAGGAGGGGCGGCTCGCGAGCCGCCCCTACGCCCCTATTTGATACCCGCCTTGCGCATCGCCGCCGCTAGGGGGTTGTCATCGTCGTCGTCCGACGACTCATCGTCGGAACTGCTGGCGTAGAGTGAGGATGCCGGGCGTGGCTCGGCATCCTCTTCCTGTTCCTCATCGTCAGCGGCCCAGTCGAGATGCAGGTTCTCAATGCCCACCAGGGCGATGATGTCATCCACCGAAAAACGCAGCACGTCAATCCGCTCGCCGTCGCCCTGCGCATCAAGCGAGTCTGCCAGGCGCAAGATGGGCAGGGCAGCCAGAACCTCAGACAGCAGCTCGGGGCGGCGGGATGGCGGATGTTCCGATGCCATCAGAGCATCCACCTCAGCGGCACTTGCCGGGATGCCCGTATCAACAAGCAAGATCGTCACCCGAACGGTGTGGCGCAGCAGCTTGAGGATCTGGCGGGTCTCCTGAAGCTGACCGATGGCGCGGCGCAGCGAACTGGCTGTGCGGCTGGCCTTAAACTCAAAGGCCCAGATCGCACGCTCATCCACCGAGATCGCATCCACCTCACGGTACTTGATAAAGGCCCGTTTATTGCGGCGCTCCTCGTACTCAATGATCCGTCGGTCGTCAAGCTCAACCTGCGGGGCCAGCCAGGTGCGCAGAGCAATCTCGGCCTCACCGCCGAACAAGTCGCGCTGGCGCGGCGGTCGGATAGCCTTGTTATTCTTGCGCTGAAGCTTGAATCCGTCCACATAGGCGCGGTAACGTTTATCGTCGGTGGTCAGCAGGCGTGAACGAGCGTATGTAATCATAGCAATAGTGTATAGCAACTTTCGTGGATTTGCGAAGGGGAGTCGCGGCTTTGGCAAAGTCGCTCAGCCCTCACCCCCCAGCCCCCTCTCCCAGAACGGGAGAGGGGGAGCCGAACGCGCTTTGGTGCGAAATCTCCCCTCTCCCCCGGTGGGAGAGGGGCAGGGGGTGAGGGGGTACAATTGACTGGGCATCAACCCTACTGTTGCCCAGGTGTGTTGCATCGGGTACAATTGGCGGGCGCGTTTGACAGGGTGTGTCATAGGGGAGGGGCCACTGGTGAGCAGCCCGATTGAGGCGGTGCGCGGGATGCGCGATGTGCTGCCGGGCGAGCAGCGGGCCACGGCACAGGTGCGTGCGGCCCTGGAGCGTACTCTGGCCCAGCACGGCTATGCCCATATTGACCTGCCGATTGTTGAGCAGCGCGAGCTTTACCTGCGCAAGCTGGGCGAAGAGTTGGTCGGTAAGGTGTATGAGTTTAGCTTCGGCGGGCGCGATCTGGCCCTGCGCCCGGAGTGGACGGCCTCGGTGCTGCGGGCCTACGTCTCCGCGATGCAGGATCAGCCCCTGCCTATGCGGATCGCCTACAGCGGCCCGGTCTTCCGCTATGAGCGACCCCAGCGCGGCACGTACCGTCAGTTCACCCAGGTGGGTGTGGAGTTGGTGGGTGGGCCAGCCCCACGGGCCGATGCTGAGGCGATGGCTTTGGCCTGCGCCGGGCTCGATGCCGTGGGCGTGAAGAGCTACCGAGTGGTGGTGGGTCACATTGGCCTGATCCGCGAGATCCTGGCGGGTCTGGGACTTGAGGAGCGCACCCAGGGTACCCTTGCCTGGAGCATGGAACGTATGCGCGCCGAGGGTGTTGCCGCTCTGCGCGAACGTATCAGCGAGACTATTGGGACACCGCCGCCTGGTTTGGAACTGCCCGCCGGGCTGGACGAGGACCATGCGACAAGCTGGCTCCTGGGCATGCTCGACGCGATGCGGATTGACCTGAGTACCGGCACGCGTGACCCGCAGGATGTGGTTGCGCGCCTGCTGCGTAAGCTGCGCCGGGGCGACCCGCAGCCTCAGATTGACCGCGCCCTCGACCTGCTGTATCGCCTGAGTCAGTTGCACGGGTCGCCTGCCGACGTTCTGCCTCAGGTTGCCACTTTGCTTGCCGAGGCGGGTCTGGAGTCGATCGCTTATGTCGAGTTGCGGGCGATCCTGGCCCTGCTCGCCGACCACGGCATTGACCAGGATCGGGTAGAGATTGACCTTGGCCTCGGTCGCGGTCTGCACTACTATACCGGCCTGATCTTCGAGATCTATGATGGTGACCAGATGCAGATCTGCGGTGGCGGTCGCTACGACGATCTGGTATCTGCCCTTGGCGGGCGCCATCCGACACCGGCGGTGGGCTTCGCTTACGGGCTGGAGCGGGTGGCTGCCCTGGTCACCGCAGTCGCCCCGCCCGCCGAGCGTGTGGCTCTGGTCTCCCCCGTTTCCGACGATGACTACGCCTACGCCCTAGATGTGGCGCGTCGCCTGCGCCTGCGTGGCTTCACCACCACCGTTGATGTGCGCGGGCGCAGCGTGGCCACCAACCTACGCGACGCCGCTCGGCGCGGTGTGGGCTATCTGGCGGTTGTCGGTGCTGAAGAGCGCGCCCAGGGTACTCTGGTCTGGCGCAACCTGACCAGCCGCGATGAGCGGCGAGTCGCCCTGGATGAGATTGCCGATTGGTGATGGTAGATTGGGCTCACCTGACGACTGGCGCGGCAATCGGCAATCACCAATCGGCAATCATTGAGGAGTACCTCATGAGCAAGACGCCTATATGGGGACGCTACGTTGAGCTTCGGCCAACCGAACTGGCGGCGATCCGCAGCGAGGTACCCGCCGTCTACATGCCCTGGGGCGCTCTTGAGTGGCACGGGCCGCATCTGCCCCTGGGTATGGATGGGATCGTTGCGGAGGCTGTGACCGACCGGGCGATCCGTCGCACCGGGGGTGTGCTGATGCCCACAACGTGGTCTCCTGCTGGTACTCTTCCTCACCCCGACTCGCTGAGCGCCGCTGGCACATCCCTCAGCACCCTGCTCAACAACATTTTTGCCCAGCTTGCCAGCGCCGGGTGGCGTGTGGCGGTTCTGGTGAGCGGACATAGCGGCCACGTCCACGAGCTTATCATGATCGCCGCCGCCGAGCGGGCGATCACCCGCCACGGCCTGCTGGCCCTGGCCGTCCCGCCCCTCGCTCTGGTTGATGAGGCAATGCTCGATCACGCCGGTATCTGGGAGACTTCCCTCGCCCTGGCTCTGTGCCCCGACCTCGTGAATCTCGATGCCCTCGGGAGCGAACCTCTCCAGATCAAGACCAGTGCGGTGATCGGGCGTGACCCCCGCAATACGGCGTCGGCGTCACTCGGCCTCAGCGCCCTCAACCTTGCCGCAGATCGGCTTGCCAGTGCCGTAATCCAACTGCTCGCCAGCCATGATCCCGCACCACTGCACGCCCTCTACTCCCAGCGCCGATCCCGCTGTCAGTCATTTGTTGAACATTTTGGCCCCAATATGGATCAGGCCACCCTGGCCTGGTGGGAAAATCTCACACAGGAGAAGCAGGCAGACGGTTGATTCTGCCCGCTCACACCGCTTATGCTACGTTTCGGAATTCCCTCCAAAGGCGCAGGCTACGATGCTACTCTGGCGCTGCTAGAGAGCTGTGGCCTGCGGGTGACGCGGGCCAACCCGCGCCAGTACACCGCCACTCTGCGCGGTCTGCCCGACACGGAGGTGCTTCTGCATCGCCCCGCTGATATTGTCGAGAAGGTGGCTGAGGGCAGCATTGATATTGGTGTCAGCGGACTCGATCTGGTTCACGAGCAGTGCCACGATGACGATGAACTGCTGGTGATCCTCGACGATCTGGGCTTCTGGCGAACCGAACTAGTCTTCGCCGTGCCTCAGGGCTGGGTAGATGTGAGTTCCTGGCAGGATCTCGCCGATCTTGCGGTGGAGATGCAGGCCCGTGGACGGCGGCTGCGCATCGCCACCAAATACGCCAATACGGTGCGCAATTTCTGCTACCGCCAGGGGATCAACGTCTTTGAACTGATTGAGTCCCAGGGGGCCACCGAGGCCGCGCCGAGCCTAGGCTACGCCGATATTATTGCCGATATCACCGAGACCGGGTCGGCGATCCGCGAGAATAAGCTAAAGATTGTCGGCGGTTCGATGCTACGTTCCCAGGCCGTGCTGATCGGCTCACGCCGCAGCCTGCGCGCCGACCCCGCACGGCTGGTTCCGGTACGCCAGTTGGTCGAGCTGATCGAGGCCCGCCGCCGTGGGAGGCTCTTCTACTCGCTCACCGCGAACGTGCCTGGCGATTCGGTTGAGATCGTGGGTCGCCTGGTGACGGCGCGCCGTGAACTGGCTGGTCTGCAAGGGCCGACGATTTCCCCGGTGTGGAGCAAGTTCTCCGCCGAGGCCGCCGCCCCGCCCTGGTACGCCGTAAATGTGGTCGTGCCCCATGAAGAGTTACTGCCCGCTATTGACCACCTGCGCGGTATTGGGGCCTTCAGCATTACCACCGTACAGGTGCAGCATGTCTTTCAGTCCCAGAGCGAGGCGTATGCACGGCTGCTCACCGCGCTCGCATAATTTTTATAGTAGGGGCTCGTGACACGCCTGACCCCCCTAGCCCCCCGCAAGCGGGGGGGACAATGCCGTTGTTCCTCCCCGCTTGCGGGGGGGATAGGGGGGGACTGTAAAGTATCTGCGAACCAAGTCTTACAGAGGAGACTCCATGACCGATACATATTCTGCCGCTGGCGTTGATATTGCGGCCGCCACGCGGGCCAAGGATCTGATGGCCGCTGCCGTGCGCTCCACCCACGGCCCCGCAGTGCTGGCGGGTATGGGCGCGTTCGGCGGCTGCTTCGATGCGGGCCTGGCCCTGGCAGGTCTCGCATCCCCTGTGCTGGTGGCCAGCACCGACGGCGTGGGCACCAAAACCCTGGTGGCTGCCGCCCTCGGTCGTTACAATACCGTCGGCCAGGATTTGGTCAACCATTGCGTGAACGATATTCTTGTCCAGGGCGCCCGTCCGCTCTTTTTTCTAGACTATATCGCCTCGGCCCGGCTTGACCCCGAGCAGGTGGCGGCAGTGGTTGGCGGGGCGGCGGCGGCGTGTCTAGCTGTAGGCTGCGCCCTGATTGGCGGCGAGACCGCCGAGATGCCCGATGTCTACGCGCCTGGCGCGTTCGATCTGGCTGGGACGATTATTGGTGTGGTGGATCGCGCTCATATGTTGCCGCGCAGCGACATCGCTCCCGGCGACGTGGTGCTGGCCCTGCCCGCCAGTGGCCTGCACACCAACGGGTACTCCCTGGCCCGGCGGATCGCCGAGGCTGGCGCGGGCTACGCCGCCCGGCCCGCGATCCTCGCAGGCCAGAGTGTTGGCGAGGCGCTGCTGGCTGTTCACCGCTGCTACCTGGCCGAGGTTGAGGCGCTGCGCGCCGCCGTGCCGCTCAAGGCGCTGGCCCACATCACGGGTGGCGGCCTGTTCGATAACCTGCCACGCGCCCTGCCCGAGGGCCTGGGGGCCAGCATCCGCCGGGGTTCCTGGGAGATTCCGCCGATCTTCACGTACCTGGTGGAGCAGGGCCACGTGGCCGAATCTGAGGCATTCCACGCCCTGAACATGGGCCTGGGCATGCTCGTCATCATCCCCGCCGAGGCGCTGACTGCCGCCCTAGCCGCCGTCCCCGAGGCCCGTCACGTTGGTGAGATTACGGATACGCCAGGGGTGGTGTTGATATAACCGCCGCGCAGCCCTCACCCCCCAACCCCCTCTCCCGTTCTGGGAGAGGGGGAGTTGGACTCCCCTCTCCCGTTCTGGGAGAGGGGCTGGGGGTGAGGGGGCAAGATCGGCACCAAAGAGGGAGTCATCTATGAATCTTAGCACGATACTTGCCGAAGGCAAGACCAAGGTTATCTACGCCCACCCGGACGATCCGAGTCGGGTGGTGCTTTTTCATAAGGATGGTATCACTGCCGGAGATGGGGCGAGGCGCAGCGAGATCACGGGCAAGGGCGCGATTGCCGGGCGTACCGTCGCCCATGTTTTCACATACCTGGAACGCGAAGGGATTGCCACCCACTTCGTCAGCGCCCCCGCCGACGACCTCACTGTTGTGCGCCGCTGTGCAATGCTGCCCCTGGAGGTAGTGATGCGTCGTCTGGCCACGGGCTCCTACCTGCGCCGCCACCCCGAGGTAGCCGAGGGTCAGCCCTTCGATCCGCCCCTGGTCGAGTTTTTTTTCAAGGATGACGCCGCCCACGACCCGCAGATCAGCGAGGCGGAGATTGTCACCCAGGGCATCGCCAGCGCCGCCGAGGTTGACCAGATGATCGCCGGGGGCCGGGCCGTCTGCACCGCCCTGGCGCGAGCCTGGGCCGCCCAGGATGTGATCCTGGTAGATATCAAGATCGAGTTTGGCCGTCTGCCTAGCGGCGAACTAATCGTCGCCGACGTGATTGACAACGACTCCTGGCGGATCTGGCCTGGCGGCGAGAAGGCGCGCATGCTCGATAAGCAGGTCTATCGCAACGCCGCCGAGGTGGACGAGAATCTACTTGCCGCGATTAAGGCGCGCTACCAGCAGGTCGCCGAGATGACCGGGGCGTTCTGATCCGGGTTAAGCATCAGGGCTGATGCAAAGTCCTCAGGTTGCCGCCCGACCCCCACCCCCAGCCCCTCCCCCACGCGGGGGGAGGGAAGCCGGATATCTTTCTGATGCGGAACACCCCCTCTCCCCTGGTGGGAGAGGGGGCAGGGGGAGAGGGGGCCAAAGCTGACTTTGCATCAGCCCTGGTTAAGCATT
>JBAXMH010000131.1:0-13536 GCA_037134395.1 Chloroflexales bacterium | reverse complement strand
AACATTTCACCGCATCTGTGTCGAGTGCGGAAAAGCGCAGCCACAACCAAGAATTGCCTCAGGTGTGAAGCCTAAAAGGCCAGCCAAAGGCGACGAGTGAATAGCGCCCATCTATGATCCCTATGGCGAGCCGCCGATCAATATCATACGAGGAGCCACACTAAGGACTTTAGGGACATGGAAAGGCCGCACCTACCCCGTGTAGGTGCGGCCTTTCCACGTCACCCCGCGCCCGCTGCGCACGCGCCACATGCCCACTCCGGCGATCATCATGTAGCAGAGTAGCCCACCCGGCCAAAGCAGGCCGTAGGCCATCGGCTGCCGGTAGAGCCTGTGGTAGAGGATGCTGCGCAGAGCCAGTGATGCCAGCAGCGCCAGCCCGCCCCCCGTCAGGGCGGCCCAGGCCACGCCCGTTTCCCCCAGCATCAGCCCTACCAGCCCCACCACGATCATCCAGAGCGGGCCGAAGGCGGTCAGGATGAGCCTAGACATCGCCCACAGTGAGCGACCACCCCCGCTGCGGTATCCCGCCGCCGCATTCTTCATCAGCCCCGCAACCACTTCGCGCCCGCTGGTGTACATACGCACCCGCAGGTAGGCCATGCCTTCAGCGATACCCACCCGGTAGCCGGCAGCGCGGATCGCCTGAGCCAATCGCACATCCTCAAGCACCTCGCCGCGCACGGCGGTATGGCCCCCTGCCTGCACGTATGCCTCCCGGCGCACGAAAATGCACTGCCCATTAGCCAGCACTTGGTCGGGCCGCACAGTGGGCCGCTCCATCGCCTCAATCGGGAAGAGCGCCATAATCAGGGCCGCAAATGGGGGCAGAATCACCCGCTCCCAGAACGTCCCCAGCTCTAGAAAGGGAAAAATCGTCAGCAGATCGAGATTGCGGGCGATGGCCGAGGTCAGCAGGGCCGCCGCCAAATCGGGTTCGGCTACGGTATCAGCGTCGAGGAAGAGCAGCCACGTGCCGCTGGCCGCATCACTGAGTTGCTGACAGGCATTGCATTTGCCTACCCATCCCGGCGGCAGCGGACGGCCAGACAGCACCCGCAGGCGCGGGTCAGCATTACCGGCCAGGATTGCGCCGGTGCGGTCGGTTGATCCGTCGTCCACCACAATCACCTCGATCTGCGGGTAAGACTGGGCTAAGGCGGCGCGCACACAACGTCCAATGCTACGCTCCTCGTTGCGGGCCGGGATGAGGATGGAGATCAGGGGCAGATCCGGCGGATGTTCGGGAGTCATCAGGTGCGGGACACGGCCAAACCGACGGGCATCATGGACGACCATCAGGAGCAGGGCAGCACTGGCGACCACGATGATAACGGGGAAGAGCATATGATTGCGGATTGTAGATTGTAGATTGCGGATGAATTAAGATGGGTATTAGCAAGAATCTTTGCGCCTTTGCGTCTTTGCCTCAAACCATGATCTGACGCAAAGGCGCGAAGACGCAAATGAGGGAGAAGGGGTGAGGGTAGGCATCCTACTCCAGCGGCCAGGCTGGAATGAGTTCGTCAATCTGAGCCATGATCCGCCGTGTCTCGCGTAAGGCAATGACCATCCGCATGTAGTGCAGGATGTCGTCCATGTTTAGTGTGCGCCCTTTGCGATCCTTCAGCCACTTTTCCAGCGGCTGGTAGCCACCGATCTGCGCCTCCCAGATGTCGCGATCAATGCCCATAAAAAATTGCGTGCTGTTGATCGCCACCCGCCCTGGCTCGTTTCCCTTCGGCGCAATGTACATCACCTTCTCCACAATCCCCGTTCCGCTGTGCGGGAAGTTGACCCCCTGCTTACCGGGAGCTACCAGGATCGCCGCGCCACCGTTGCCGCCGACGCCGCTACTTCCCGGTAGCCTCAGCAGGTGCAGATCAACAAGTTCGGCTCCCTTCGCCACGAGATCGGTGAAGAGCGCGGTGTCGCGGGTGATGGGCAGGCGCGGGAAGTCAATTTTGAGGAACTCGGCATAGCGGGTGCGATAGGTGGGGCTGTGGAAAATGGCATAAATGTAGTGGAAAATATCTTCGGGGCCAAAATGATGAACAAGATCGCCTTTTCCAAAGGGAGTGAATGATAGGTTTACTGCATTTGATATGCGTTCGACTACTGCTGGTTTAATGTTTGAATATCGCCCATGACTGTCTTTGGTGGCAAAAAGAGAGGGGGCATTCTTGTCTTCATATACATACAGAGGAGCGAAGCCCATGATGCCTTTATTGCTATAGAAGCAACGGTTATTTACGATAGCTTTGCTAACACCAAAATGCGAGTACGGCTCCTGAACAGAAACTTGCCGCATGAAGAGCAATGCAAGATTTTCACCCTGCTGCATATGTCGCATGACATCAAGACGCATCCGTGTAACGGCCTGTTTATGATATGTGATGTATCTTGTGTCAAATGGTCTGTACAGGATGGGAGTAATCGTGCTTGGTGGCAATGAATTTGCATTGGCTAAGTCTACACCTTCGACATGTGTAAATGCAATGGCCTTCTCGTCTTTCCCAGTAACAACGCCTATCGTACTCTCAAAGAAAATATCAGGAATCTTTTCTCCCTTCTCATACTCTTCTGAGCGAGTGTCATCCTTTGGCACCATAAGATAGAAAGGAGCCGTGGGGTTGATACGTATACCCTGCTGTTTTTCTATATCCCGAAGACTGAGTACCTTGTATTTACTGTCTCGTCTACCCCACAGATCATCGTAATACACAACCACTTCCTTTTTTGATTGGGTGGTTTTGTTTTTTACGAATATTGAGATGGCGACACCCTGCTGAATATCAAAAACATTCTGATCGCTTTCGCCCTCTGGAGTTCGTTCCCGCTGCATTATGTTCCCGTGCAGGTTGAGAATATAGATCTCATCAAAGTCGTTGAGCAGACTCTGGCGCATCCCGCGAAAGGTGGGGTTATTGAGATAGCCATTGTTGGTGATGAAGGCCAAAATACCTTCGCCGGTCTGGGTGATCCGCCATTGCCCCAGGCGAATGAACTTGACGTAATCATCCTGGAGCCACTTTGAGTTGCGCTCACCGAGCGGCTGGCCGTCAACCTGGTAGTAGCTTGCGGTCTTCGTTCCATCTGGCAGCGTACCCTTGAGTAGATCGCTGATCCACTGCCCCTGGTTGGAGCTATGCCCCGCGTAGGGCGGATTGCCCAGCACCACCATCACCCGCGCATGATGCTTAACCATGTTCGCCGCTGCGGCCTCTTGAGCGATGTACTGCGCAAACGGCAAGTCCATCTGGGCAAGCACTCCCTCCAAGGCATTGGTCAGGTAAATTCCCAGTCGCTCGTTACTACCAAAATGATAGCCGAGTTGGCCTAGCAGCAACCCCATTTTCAGGTGCGCGATGGTGTACGGGGCCATCAGTAATTCAAAACCAAACAGCCGCCGTAATAACTTCTCAGAGACATAGCTATCCCATGCTCCGGCCAACCCCATGTCGCTGAGGGTCGTGTGGATGCGCTGCACCACCGCGTAGAGAAACGTCGCCGTACCTGTAGCCGGATCGAGAATCATCGTACTCTCGTCGGCCAATCCCATCGGCTTGTGGAAATGCGTTGTCAGCAGGTGATCAACCGAGCGCACAATGTAGCCAACCACCGGCTCGGGGGTGTAGTAAACGCCCCGCGATTCGCGCAAGGCCGGGTTATAGGCGGCCAGGAATGTCTCGTAAAAGTGGACGACCGGATCTTCCTGCTTGGTCACCTTGCCAAAATCCTTCAGCACTGCGCCAATATCGGTGCGAGCCAGCAGGCTGGCGCAATCGTCTACCAGCCAGGCGATGCGCTCATCAAGATCATAACCGGCAATTTCCTGAAACAGCTTACGCAAAAACGGGTTGGTTTTGGGGATCGCCATCGCCGCATCGAGGCGGCTAAAATTCAGCTTCTCCGGCACGGCAACGCGGGCCGCAAAGAGGCCATACACAATCGTCTGGGCGTACATATCGGCAAACTCATCGTTTTTCAGGGTCGGCAAGAGAGTCTGGCGAAATGCCGTAAGCTGCTGATGCAGGTCGCCCGTTTCACCCTGCGCCGTCAGCACATCAACAATCACATCGTGCAGCCAACGCGCCGCCTGCGCCAGCCGACTCGCCAGTTCGCGGGGCGTGTTGACGGTAGGGATCTGCTGCGCGGCGAACTGGGCCAGCAGATCTGCAAGATCCGCTGCTGCCGTCGGTGTGGGGACGAGCTTCTGCTTGGCCTTATTCCATGTAGCAACGCGGAGCGGATGTTCGAGGCGGGCCGCGCCACTGACAAACCAATGCCACTCCAGGCCATCGGTAAAGAGCAGGTTCGGCAGAGCGGCGCGGTACCGTCGAAGCTGCGTTCCCTCGCGGGTACGCGGCTTCTCGCGCTCGCTATCGCCAATAATCAGATCGAGCTTAACCCCAATGTCTTTCGCTTCAACATGGCCGATTGGCACGTTGCCCTGCTGAATCACAAAATCAGGCGCACCATACTGGGCATGTTTCGGCTCGTTGGTCGCCTTCGCCGGACTCAGCATCGCCTCAAAAAACTGTTGCAACGCGGGACGGTAGGTATGTTCGGTGGCGATGCCGCTTGTGAGGCAGCCCGCGATCTCAGCGAGGAATAACGTAACAGACATGGGGAACCTCGATTTGCCGATTGCCGATTGCCGATAATACTACAGTTGTAGTTTTAATCACCCCCCCTAGCCCCCCCGCAAGCGGGGGGGGACCAATGCATTGTTCCCCCCGCTTGCGGGGGGCTAGGGGGGTAATCCAAACTGCAACTGCGGATGAATGTCTGTCGTGTTGATGACCGAGCTTACGCAAACATCCCGGCCCGTAGCGATACGCTGCGGGCCGGGATGGAACACACACGTGGCTATACCCCCGATTTTGTTCTCTGCCGCCATCTCTCTCTCCGCACGAAGCGGAGGCCGCTCCTAGCGCGCCGGGTGCTACCCGGTCTGCCGTTACGGCGGCGATGCGAACGAGCGGGGTAGTACAAACGCTTTACGGCTCCTACCGATGAGCTCGCCCCACGCACCTTGCTCCCCATCAGCCGGCGCAGTCGCCTGGCCGTCGGCATCACTGCCAACGCCGGTGCGCTCTTACATTAAGGCTTTCGCCCGCACCCTTTCACCCCTCACCGAGTTCCCCCGGCGGGTCTGCTCTCTGTTGCCGTCTTGCGTCGCGCACAGGTTGCCCCATACGCGCCCCCACTTGCTGTTTCGCGGGGCGGCCTTCCACCCGAGGGTGGGCGAGGAGTCGGGAAGTTCCTCTGGAGGTTCGCTCCAGCGGCGGCTCGCCACATGTGCATCCGGGCTAGTATAACAGGTAGTGACGTAATGGGGGTGAGGTAGTGCAAAAAAACAGTACCGCAGAAGTAACGCGGTCAGGCAGAATGAAGCACGACTCTTTGCGCCTGTGCGCCTTTGCGTCAAACCAGACGCTCGTATGACGCAAAGACGCAAAGGCGCAAAGTAGTGAGAATGGGATACTTAAAAAGATCCGCTTCTCTTATTCCTCATCCTGACGCACGATGCTTACCTGCATCTCGCCCGTGTCCGCATGGCGATCAACCGTGATCTGGTAGGTTGTCGTGCCGATCCGGTAGGTCGCCGTGTAGCCCGGCCACTCGGGAGGCAGGCACGGAGCCACGGTGAGCGTATCGCCCTGGCGGCGGAGGCCGAGTACCTGCTCGATACCCAGGCGGTAGAACCAGCTTGCCGATCCGGTGTACCACGTCCAGCCGCCACGGCCCGCGTGTCCCGCTGCGGTGTAGACATCGGCGGCGACAATGTAGGGTTCGACCATATAACGCGCACTATCCTCAGCGGCATGGCGTACCGGGCTGATCAGTCGCAGCAGATCGGCGGCACGTCCGCCCTCGCCCAGCATTGTCCAGGCCCAGATCGCCCAGATTGCGGCGTGGGTATACTGGCCGCCGTTCTCGCGCACCCCCGGCACGTAGCCTTTGATGTAGCCGGGATTGTGGTCGCTCTGGTCGAAGGCTGGGGTGAAGAGCCGGATCAGCCCGGCCTCGTGATCCACAAGCTGCTCGCCCACCGCCGCCATCCCTTCCCGCGCACGGGTCGGGTCGCCCGCGCCCGAGATCACCGCCCAGGATTGAGCAATCGAGTCGATCTGGCACTCGGTGCTGGCTTGCGATCCAAGCGGCGTGCCGTCATCGTAGAAGGCGCGCAGGTACCAGTCACCATCCCAGGCGCTGGTCTCAATTGCCTCGCGCAGCCGTTCGGCCTCATCCCAGTAGCGTGCGGCGCGCTCGTTATCGCCCCGCCCCTCGGCCAGATTGGCGAAGGGTAGCAGGATCGTGATCAGGAACCAGCCAACCCAGACACTCTCACCGCTGCCGCCCGCGCCCACCAGGTTCATGCCGTCGTTCCAGTCACCGGCACCCATCAGCGGTAGGCCATGCGGCCCCATGCGGCCCAGGCCGTAGTCAATCGCCCGCGCTGCGTGTTCGTACAGCGTGGCGCTGTCCGCTGCGACCGTGGGCAGATCGTAGTACTCAGCCTCACCCGGTCGTAGCGGACGGCCCTCCAGGAAGGGTATCACCTCATCCAGCAGCGCTGTGTCGCCGGTGGTCTCCCGGTAGTGCAGGGCGACATAGGGCAGCCAGAGGTAGTCATCGGAGAACCGGGTACGGACGCCGCGCCCGGTGGGCGGGTGCCACCAATGCTGCACGTTGCCCTCGCTAAACTGGCGTGCGGCAGCGCGCAGGATGTGGGCGCGAGCCAGATCCGGTGCGGCCTGAGTCAGAGCCATCACATCCTGGAGCTGATCGCGAAAGCCGTAGGCTCCGCCCGACTGATAGAAGGCCGAGCGCGCCCACACCCTACAGGCCAGGGTCTGGTAGAGCAGCCAGCCGTTCAGCAACACATCCAAGGCCGGGTCAGGCGTCCGTACCTGGGTCGCTCCCAGAATCGTGCGCCAGTTGGCGACAGCCGCATCCTGGGTGCGGGCAGCCTCAGCAGGATCGCGGTAGCGGGCTACTAGCCGCAGGGCATCGGACTCGTCGGCCCCTTGGCCGAGCAGAAAGACCAGTTCGCGCTCCTCGCCAGGGGCCAGATCGAGCGCGCAGCGGATGGCCCCGCAGGGATCGTGGCCCACACCGGCGTGACCCGACAGGGTGCGGGCGGCCATACCCGCCGGTCGCCCCAGATCGCCGTTGCGTCCAATGAACTCGGTGCGGTCGCCGGTATAGCTCACCTGCCGCTCACTGGCGGCGAGAAAAGCCACCCGACCACCAAACTCGACGTTGTAGGTATTGCGGGCCAGCAGCGTAGCAGCACCCTCGTCGTAGGCCGTAATAATGTAGGGGGCCATCTGGGCGCGGAAGACGCCCAGCACCCACTCGGCGTAGAGCGTTGCCGTGAGCCGTGCGGGATGATCGCCGTGGTTGCGCAGCCGCAGGCGAAAGATCTTTACCGGATCGTCGCTGGGGACGAAGAGCGTCAAAACGCTCGCAATCGCGCCGCGCTGGCGTTCAAATACGCTGTAGCCAAAGCCGTGGCGCACCCGCACATGCCCCTCGCCAACCGGCTGTGGGGTGGGCGACCAAATTGCGCCGCTGGTCTCGTCACGCAGGTAGATCGCCTCGCCCACCGGGTCGCGCACCGGGTCGTTCGACCAGGGGGTGAGGCGGTTCTCACGGCTATTCCCGGCCCAGGTGTAGCCGCCGCCGCTCTCGGTGACGATAAAGCCAAAGCCGGGGTTGGCCACCACATGCGTCCAGGGCGCGGGCGTGGGTCGCCCTGGAGCTAGGTCAATCACATACTCGCGCCCGTCGGGCGTGAAACCGCCGTAGGGCGATGGCTCGATCAGCTCGATGGGCGGCAGAGGCGTATCAGGTAGGCTGGAGCGTTGGGGTGCGGCGGGAATCTGGCCGACATCGGCCTCGCGGCGGCGCAGGTGTTGAGCCAGATCGCCTCGGCGCGTGGAGAGCAGGGCACAGGCCACCGTTTCCAGCAGTACCCGGTCGGCTGCGGGCACCAGGTCGCCGCGCAGGATGAAGACGCCGCCACGCTGGTTGAGCAGGGCTCCGGCGCGGCTGCTGCGCACCAGACTAAGCAGTTGATCCTGCCGGCCCTGGGCGTAGCCGCCGCTATCTTCGTTGAGGATGATCAGATCCACGGTGAGCCGCTTGAGCCGCCAGTACTCGTGGGCTCGCAGCAGTTCGGCCACCAGGGTCAACTCGTCATCCGTACCGACGCGCACCAGGATCATGGGGAAGTCGCCCGAGATGCCGTAGGCCCACAAGCTAGACTGGCCCTTGGTGTTTGCCGTCACCGTTTCGGGCAGCGCCCGTCGCCGTACATCGAGATAGAGCGCGGCGCTGGCCAGCCGTTGGTAGCGGTGGGCCTGACTGGCGTCAATGTTCAGATCGCGCAGCTCCACCTGGCTCTGCGTCCAGGCCAACTCAAATGCCCGCGCTGTTGCGGCTGGGTCGCGCAGGCGAGCAGCCAATGACAGCGCCTCGTCACGGCTCTCGGCCACGCCGGTAACAAAGGTAATCTGGACGCTAGCTCCGGGGGCGATCCGCACACGCCGACGCAGGCTCATCGCTGGGTCGAGAACTGCACCGGTATGTCCGCCGAGCAACGTGTGGATCGCCTGCGGATCGGACAGATCGCGCCCGCGCCCGATGAATGCCGCCCGGTCGCTCTCGTGCTGAGTCATACCGAGGGTGTGGCCACGCACGCTAATACTGTGGATAGCCCAGGGGCGCGGGGCATCGGGGGCACGGGGGCGGCGCGATGCCAGCAGCGCGTCGTGTTCGGGGCTGAACTCCGTCTCAACAAACAGGTTCGCAAAGGCGGGATGCGCCTCATCGGCGGCAGGCGAGATCAGTATCACCTCACAGTAACTGGTGAGTTCCAGCTCACGCGGCGCAGTGGTCAGGTTGGTCAGCGTTACGCGGCGTAGCTCGGCATTATCCTCAGGCGAAACCACAACCTCCATCCAGGTATCAATTCCTGCCACGCGCTGGCGGAACTCAGCCTTGTCAAGCCCATATGTAACCTGGTAGCTCTGGGATTTATGCCGCGTCGGCTGGTACGCGGTTGACCAGAGGACTCCACTGCGTACATCACGGATGTAAATAAAACTGCCCCAGTTATCACGGGTGACATCGGATCGCCAGCGGGTCACGGCCAGATCGTCGAAGAAACTGCCGCCGCCGCCGGCAGTGGTAAGCATCACGCTGTAGCGCCCGTTCGAGAGCAGATGTGTGTAGGGCACGGCGGTGAAGGGCGTAGCGAACTGGCGCGGCAGCGGGGGGGCGGCGAAGGCAATCTGGGGCGCTCGCGCCGTCACCCGCGCCGTCTGGCTTGGCCGAGCCTGCGGCACCCGCTCCTGGAGCAGCATCTCCGCTGACTGGACGAGGGGTTCGGCGTGGAATCGCCGCTGCATCACGTCGTTGTGCAGAGCGTTAGCCAGAGCGAGTAGGCTCATGCCCTGGTGGTGGGCCATGAACGAGCGGACAATCGCCCGGCGCTGGCCGGGTGGCAGCCGACTCGGAGTGTAGTCAGCGGACTCGTACAGCCCGTAGGCTCCAAGCATATCATCGGCGATCAGGGCACGTAGATTGGCCAGAGCCTCGGTCGGGCGCACCGGGAGGGCCAGCATCGTCGCGTAGGGCGCGATCACCAGATCATCGTCGAGACCGCTCTTCAACCCCAGACCAGGCACACCAAAGGCGTGGTACTGATAGTTCATCGCGACATCACGAGCGTTGTAGGCCGACTCGGAGATGCCCCAGGGCACATCGCGCTCTTTCCCATAGGCGATCTGGCGAGCAACAGCGGCGGTGTAGGTCGCATCAAGCAGGGTCTCGGGGTAGCGGCGCATCAGCAGCAGCGGCATCAGGTACTCGAACATAGTCCCGCTCCACGAGAGCAGGGCCGTGTGCAAGCCCACCGCTGTAAGGCTGCGCCCCATGCGGAACCAGTGTTCCTGGGGCACGTCGCCCCTGGCAATTGCCAGGAAACTGCCCAGCCGAGACTCGGAGGCCAGCAGGTCGTAGGACGATCCATCGCGCCGACCGTCGGCTACGTTGTAGCCGATGGTGAACAGGTGGCGGCGGTCGTCGTAGAGGAATCTAAATTCCATCCCCTCAACCTGATCGGCGCAGATGCGGGCGATGCGCTCGTGGCGGGCCAGCAGTTCGGCAGCGTCTGGGACTCCCGCATCGGCCAGTTCGCCGAGGCTAGGCGGATAATCTTGGTGCTGTGCCACAGGTACCAGGGTGTCGAGGTCGTCCAGAAACCCACGGGCCTGCGTGCCGATCCGGGCGACCCACTCGGCGGCTGGTTCGGATACGTGCAGATCTTCCGTCCACTCTACTACCTCTCTCATCAGTTCGTGGTAGCCGCCTACCGTCTCCGGCACAACCTGGAGCAGCGCCTGTAGACTGGCGACCGCCCGACGTGCGCCCGCAGACTCGGTGAGTTGACTCTCCAGTAGAGCCAGGGTATCGGCCAGACCAGCCAGGGCCGACGGGCCGATCAGCGGCGTGTCAATCATGGCCAGATAGCCCTGGCGCAGAGCGAGCAGCGACCCGGCCAGATTGCCGCTGTCCACTGTCGAAACGTAGGCCGGTGGCAGAGGTGCCAGAGTCTGCGTATCGTACCAATTCAGCAGGTGCCCCTCGTGGCGGGTCAATCGTTCTAGGGTCGCCAGCACCCGCTCGCTGCGTGCAACCAGTTCCAGCGCCCCGATATACCCAAAGTCGTAGGCGGCGAGATCCGCGAGAAGCTGGAGGCCGATATTGGTCGGCGACGTGCGGTCGGCAATCACCGGCTGCGGTGTTTCTTGGAAGTTGTCGGGGGCCAGGAAATTCGCCTCGGCGCGCACAAATCGCTCGAAGTAGGCCCATGTAGCGCGGGCTATGTGCCGCAGCAGCAGTTGATCGTCGGCGCTGAGTGGGAGCGGCGCGTCAATATGGGGCTGATCAAGCCAGGCCGCCAGAGCCGGCGCAGCAATCCAGTCGGCCAGCACCGGCAGCGCAACAAGCACCATGTCCCAGAAAATTCGAGATCCTCCCGCCTCCCGCCTCCCGGCCCCCGCCTCCCGCCTCCCGCCTCCAAAAACAGCCAGGGCCACACCAATCACGATTATCGGCGTACCTCGGCGCAGCATCGGTGTGTGCGAACGCTGCAAGCGACCCTGAGACTGAGCCGCTGTCTCCCACTCTAGCAGGTTGCGCCGTGTGATCAGCGTGCGGGTCAGCGAGCGTAGGATCGCGTCAACATTGAGGATGGCTTGGTCGGGCAGGAAGGCTGTGTTGAGGATCAATCGCTGGGCGCTCAGTTGGAGATCTCGCCCCCTGGCCCGCAGCGCGTCCAAGTTTGCCGGATCGAGCACAATAGTACGAATAGTGGCGATAAAGTCAAAGGCCACCGGCGCAGCCAGATGTGCTAAAGCTAAACTCGTCCACGCCAACGGGTTACCGGGCAACCAGCGCCAACCGGCCACCAGCAGCGCCACCGTCGCCGGGGGAGTCAGGCTGCGCCGCAGGTTATCGTAGATCTTATAGCGGGCGATCAGCGGCAGCACATTCGGACGCCAGCCATCACGTCCGGGCGTGCGCGGCAGCAGCCACGCCGCGATCTGCCAGTCGCCACGCACCCAGCGGTGCTGACGTGCGGCCCAGGCAGCATAAGTAGTCGGGTAGCTATCCACCACCTGCACATCGGTGAGCAGCCCAACACGGGCATAGAGTCCCTCAATCAGATCGTGGCTCAGCAGCGCATTTTCGGGGAATCTCCCGCCCAGGGTTGCCCGCAGCGCCGCCGGGTCGTAGATGCCCTTACCGGCATAGATGCCCTCACCGAATAGATCCATGTAGGTATCGGAGACCGCCGTGGTATACGGGTCAACACCAACATTACCGGCAAAAGCCCGCGCAAAGCGGCTGGCCGTCGCACTTGGCAGATCGATACCAACACGTGGCTGGAGGATGCCGTAGCCCTCTACCACCAATCCCGTCTCTGGATCGAGCTGAGCCTGGTTGAGTGGGTGAGCCAGCGTGCCAATCATCGCGTGCCCAATATCGCGGGGGAGCTGCGTATCCGCATCAAGCGTGATCACATAGCGCACCCGATCCAGCAGGCGCATGTCGCCAACCATCGCCGCATAGGATGTCTCGCAGTCGCCGGCCAGCAGCGCGTTAAACTCATCCAGCTTGCCGCGCTTGCGCTCCCAGCCCATCCAGCGGCCCTGCTGCTCATTCCAGATCCGACGGCGGTGCAGCAGCAAAAATCGCTCGGGGCCGTGGCGCTCGGCGAGTTGGCGCATGCGCTCGGCAGACGCATCCAGCAGTGAGGCGTCCTCGGGCATGTTCTCCTCGGGCGCATCGGCGAAGTCAGTGAGCAGCGCAAAGTGCAGGTTCTGATCCTGGTTGGCCAGGGCGATCACCTCCAGATTGTCGAGTAACCGCCCGACGCTATCTGGAGTTAGCAGCAGTGTTGGTACCACCACTACTGTCGTCAACTCAGCAGGGATACCCTCAGCCAGATCCAGGCGCGGCAACACACGCGGCGGCAGCAGCCGAGTGACAGTGCGGTTCACCAATTCGGCGGCCAGGGCACTGGCCGGAATCAGAGCCAGGGCAACGGGGATTAGGCGGGACAGGCCACCCCCGACCCCCGACCCCCGACCCCCCCCGACCCCCGACCCCCGACCCCCCGCCCACACCGCAGCCGCTGTCGTAAGGCCAATCGCGCCCAGGTACAGCGGCGTCGGGTGATCCAAGGCCACCCGACGGACGCGCTCGGCCAGCGTTGGGCGATAGCCCAGCTCAGACTCGAAGGCGGGGCGACCCTGATCAACAAGGTAGTAGCCGATATGCCGTCGCCGCAGGTCGTCATTCGCCGCCATATCAGCGCGGGCGATCAGGCGGTGGGCGACCTCGTCCTCGCTCAGATGTGCGTGCAGCGCCAGATCCTCGACCGCGTGCCGGTAGCGGTCACGGGTGGCGAAGGTGCTACGTTCGTAAGCACCCGCCGGATCGCGGCGCAGCAGTCGCTCGATCTGGCTTACCTGCTCAAACCAGTCGGGCCAGTCAATGGCGCTCAGGGCACGCATACTGCCGATCGTATTACCGACCGAGACTTGATTCGCGGCCTGGCGCTGGTGTTCCTCGTGGACGAGAGACTCGACCGTCTCGTGTGGGGTGACGGGTTGGGTCTCCAACCACGTCACCAGTTGAGCAATATCATGTTCGCCCTCGTGGGCGCGCAGACGGCGCAGAAGTTGAGCGGCGAGGGTCACGGGCAGGGCCGGGTGGCGTCGGGTGAGGGCACGCAGCACGCTGGCCTCATCAACATCCTCTCCCGGCGCACCCAGCAACCGCTCAGCCCAAATATCAGCCTCGTGGCGAAGTTCGCGTACCTGTAGCACCTGGGACGCCAGCCGACTCAGGTTCTTCACCAGCCCGATCCGCAGCATGATCGGGATAGCCCATAGCTCACCCATGCGCAGGGGCGTAACCGACTGGTAGGCATTGAGGAAACGCAGCAGC
>JBAXMH010000130.1:0-13604 GCA_037134395.1 Chloroflexales bacterium | reverse complement strand
AGCCGAGCTGGTAGCCCCACTCCACCGACTTGGGCGAGACCTCGGCGCGCACCGATTGGCTCATCGAGTGGCGGTTTTCGAGCATCTCACCGAGGGGCAGGTTGCTCAACGTTCGCACCACCGCGTTGCTGACATTGGCTGCCAGCGAACCCTGCGGGTCGGCGTTTTTAAACAGATACGCCACGGGATCACTGATCTTCATTTCATACCAAGCGCCGATCCCCATAGGCGCGCCTTCCTCGGAATTGACCGGCTGGCTGCGCAGGTATGCCTGGTCGAGCCGCAAATCGAGGACGTAGCACTTCCCAAAGAAGTTAATGATCAGGGCCGACAGGCCCAGCGAGGACGGCAGAATGTGCAGGCCCGGTTCGCGCAGCACACCAACCACATTGCCGAACAGCGTATAGACTTGGCAGGTACCCTCGCGCACAATCGTGTAGAATCCGAACAGTCGGCCTAGCCCGATCAGCAGCGGTACCAGGAAGAACGACAGCACAAACGTAGTACCGGCGGAGGTCATAAAGGTCAGTAGATCTCTCATTTCTCCACCTCCATGATCACGCGCTCGGCCTGACGGAAGAGGTTCAGGCGCACGTTTCGCACATACGAGGCCAGGGCACCTGGGCCGCTCTCGCGCAGGGCGCGTAGCTGCTCGGCCTGGGCCTTCAGCGGCTCAACCTCGGCCTGGGCCTTGAGCGTCTCGATTTCCACCGCCCGCTTCGACTGGACAATCTTCTGGTCGGCTGACGCCTGGGCCAGACTGATATCCGAGGAGACTTGGTTATGAGCCGTGTTGATCGCAGCCATCGCCGACTCAACCTCGGTGGGCGCGTCAATCTCGGTGATCAGCGAGGCGTCCAGGGCGATTCCGTAGCGCACCGGCGACGAGAGGCTCTCGCGATCCATATGCTCGTTCAGGTCGCGCAGGTTCTTGCGCAGGTCGTTGATCGAAACCCCCGAGACCGCGCTGGCGTCGGTGGGCTGTGAAGCCAGACCCAGCGCCGTCGAGGGTGGAGCCTCAAAATTGGCGATGCGCTCGCGCAGAATGGAGATGAAGTAGGCCATCACGTGGACGATAGGGCGCTTCACGCCAAAGAGATAGGCATAGAGATGGCGCTCGGAGATACGGTAGCGGATCTGGCCCTTCAACCCCACATTGAGCTGATCCTTGGTGACGGCCTCAAGCACCGTACCGCCGTTGTTAGCCCGTGGATCTTCCATATCGAGGGCCATGTTCACGGTCTGCGTGGCCACCGAGACCTTGTAAATCTTCTCCCAAGGCCACTTGAAGTAGGGGCCACCGGGCTGGATGACGCGCAACTGCGGGTAATTGTAGCGATCTCGCTCATCAGGACGTAGATACTCGGCGAAAGGATCCTCCGTACTTGTCGCAGCGGGCATCCGTTCGGCCCGTCCGAAGACGGTCTTAACCGCACGTTCATTCTGATTCAGCGTGTAGAAGCTGAACAGAATGTAGCGAACCAGAAACCAGCCGACAAAGCCAGCGATCACGCCGAGGGCTGTGGCAGTCATAATGTGGTACTCCTGTTGGATATGGGGGCCGCACCTATGATATACGGAGAATAAGGGGAAGAGGTAGCAGCCGACACGAAGGAAACCGCATCGTTCGTTCAGGGTGTGGTATTCTTTGCGTTCACAAGAACCATATATGTTTTGCCGCGTGTGGGGCAAAGCAATCGCGGCGATTAATTCGCCCCTACAAACCACGATAATGAACACAAGCCAGATTATTCACGGACTCGCTGCCGCGCCGGGTATCGCCATTGGTTCGGCCCTCATATTTGACCCGGTCGCTGCTGTCGATCTCGCTGTATCTGCGTCGCACACAGATGAAGTTGCCCGTCTCAATGCGGCCATCACTGAGGTTGATGCCGCTATTGCCGCCCTTGAGGCGACGTTGCGTGATGCAGGGAAGATCGAAGAGTCTGAAATTTTCGACGCCCACCGCATGCTGCTGGGCGATCCGGGCCTGCGCGACCGAGCCATCAGCCTGATTGTCGAGAGTGGCATGGGAGCGGCCCACGCCATTGGCGTGGCAGGTGAGGAGCAGGCTATCGAGTTGCTCTCACTGGATGACGAGTACCTGAGTGCCCGTGCCGTTGATGTGCGCGATGTGGTTGGCCAGGTGCAGCGCCGCCTTACCGGGGCGCATGGTCTGGTCGAGCGTCTGCTGTCTCCAGCGGTGGTGATCGCCCGCGATCTCGGCCCGTCCGACCTGATGAGTGTGCCACGCGAACTACTGCTGGGCTTTGCCCTGGCCGCCGGCGGGATCACCGCCCACAGCACTATTCTCGCCCGCGCTCTAGGTATTCCGGCGGTGATCGGCCTTGGTGAAGAGGTACTTCACATCGCTGAGCATACGCTCCTGGCTCTTGACGGTACGGCGGGCAGCGTGCAGATCGATCCGCCTGCCGAAGAACTCACCCGCCTACGCGGGGCGAGTGCCGACCTTCATGCCCGGATACAGGCACTGCGAGCCGATGTCGGGTTGCCCAGCGTCACCCGTGACGGCAAACAGATTGCTCTGGTCGCTAATGCGGCATCTTCAGTCGAGGCCCGCGTCGCCCGCGAGTGGGGGGCCGCAGGGGTGGGCCTGCTGCGTACAGAATTGCTCTTTCTGGAGCGACCCGACCTGCCTGACGAGGCGGAGCAGATGGCGCTTTACGCGGCAGTGGCCGCTGAGTTGCCCAACACGCCGATAACGGTGCGAACACTCGACGTAGGCGGTGACAAGCATTTACCGGCCTTCCCACTGCCCCACGAGGCGAACCCCTTTTTGGGCTGGCGTGGTCTGCGCATTGGCCTGAGCCGACCCGACATTCTGCTGCCGCAACTTCGCGCCATGCTGCGTACCGGGGCCAGCGCCGATATTCGCATTATGCTGCCGATGGTCAGTACGCTGGACGAGCTGCGTCAGGCCCGTGCGCTGCTTGAGCAGGCCAGGGCACAGCTCACCGCCGAGGGTTTGGCACAGTCTGCCTGCCCGCAGTTGGGCGTGATGATCGAGGTGCCAGCCGCCGCCCTAAATGCGGACGTCCTGGCCCGCGAGGCTGACTTCTTCAGTATCGGCACGAACGACCTGACCCAGTACACCCTGGCTTGCGACCGTGGCAACGCTACAGTTGCCGACCTCTACCAGCCGCTCGATCCTGCCGTGTTACGGCTGATCGCCATGACATGCGAAGCGGCTCACCGTCACGGTCGTCATGTGGCGGTCTGCGGGGAGTTGGGCGGCGATCCTGTGGCCACAGCCCTACTGATCGGCCTCGGCGTTGACGAACTGAGTTGCGGTTCGAGCAATCTCCCCCTGGTACGTGCGGCCATCCGCGCCGCGCATAGTGGAGAATGTGCCGACCTCGCTCAGCGTGCCCTGGCCTGTGCCAGCGCCGCCGATGTACGTGCGCTGCTGGTACCAATACCCTTCACATAAGCCAGTCCTGCGCCGACCTTTCCCCCTCACCCCCTACCCCTCTCCCACAAGGGGAGAGGGGGGATTCTGCATCGGAGCGCGTTCGGCTCCCCCTCTCCCGCTCTGGGAGAGGGGGCTGGGGGTGAGGGCTGTTGGGGAAATCAGGTGAACTAACATTGACTCCCGATTCTGCACAATGTTATACTTCACCCACCGTATCTTCCCCTACTCACGAGGAGCATCCATATGGTTGAGCGTATCTGCCCGGCTTGCCAGCATGGCAACCCTCTCGATAACCGCTACTGCGGCGCGTGCGGCGGACCTCTCCAGCACGACGCTCTCGCACGCGCTGGTACGACAGCAATTGTGATCGCCGGCCAACAAATCCCTGTCGCCCAGATTAAGCAGGCGGGCAAGGTGTTGGCTGTGGGCCTGGCTACTGTGGCCGCTGAAGTTGGTCTCTCCTGGCTACGCCGCAGGGCTGAAGTTTCACGTCTGCCTGCTGTGGTCGCTAACCCGCAGTCAGTGATCGCGATTGCCAAGGCCGACGCGGATGTGGTGCGCAACACGGTGACGATTGTGAGCCAGCGTGTGGTTGAGGTCTGGGAGCAGGGTGCCATGGCCCGCCAGGTGATTGAGAAACAGGTCTGGCGGAAGGAAGAATGAGCAATGGCTCAGGCTCTCGGCCCCTACGACAGTGTGCGTCGGCAGCTTGGCCCTCTGGGCTTGCGGCTGCGATTGAGCGATACGATGCTCTTCGCCAGCCGATCTCTGTGGGTGGGCGCGGTTGGCTTTGTGCTGATTGCCCTGACCGGGCGCTTCGTGCCGATTGCTGATCTACGGCTGTGGGCCGGTGCGCCGCTGCTGATCTGGGCGCTGATTGTCTGTGGCTACGCCCTGCTTCGACCGCTGCCGCTGCGACGGGTAGCGCAGCGGGTTGATATTTTGCTTGATCTGCGCGAGCGCCTCTCTACGGCGATTGAGTTGCATCAGCGACAGGCCCACGACCCGCTCAGTGAACGGCAGCAGGAGGACGCGGGCACGATTGCCCGTACCCTGCGGGCCAGACAGCTTCCGCTGCGATTCGACCGCACCTGGCTGCTCGGGAGCCTCGCGCCCTTAGTCGTCGGGATTGCCCTGCTGGCGCTGCCAAATCCGCAGGATGCGCTGATCGCCCAGCGTCAGGCGGTGCAGTCTGCTCTCGCACAAACGGATCAGCAGCTCGCGCAGCTTCAACAGGAGCTGACCAAAAACACGGAACTCACTCCCGCTGACCTTGAGCGGCTCCAGCAGGAACTTGCCGCCCTACGCGAAAACCTGCGCCGTAATCCTGGCGATCAGCAAGCGGCGCTGGCGGATCTGTCCGCCGCCGAGGCGCGACTTCAGCAGCAGCTTGACCCGAACACTGACGCACGTCGGGCTGCCCTTGAGCAGATGGCCCGCAACCTGGAGTCGCTCTCTGGCCGCCAGCCCAGCCAGCGCCCCAACTTGGGACAAGCTGCTCAGGATCTTCAGCAGCTCGCCCAGCAACTTTCCCAGATGACGGAGGAGCAGCGCCAGCAGCTTGCCAACCAGCTTGATCAGCAGGCCGCCCAGATGGCCGGTAGCGATCAGCAGACGGCGCAGAGCCTCTCAAATGCGGCGAGCGCCCTGCGCAGTGGCAACCAGCAGGCGGCAGCCCAGCAGCTCCAGCAGGCGTCCCAGAATGTTCAGCAGGCCCAGCAGAATCTTGCTAATCAGCAGGCAACCCAGCAATCACTCTCGCAGATGCAGAATGCCCGCCAGCAGATCGCTCAGGCGGGAACATCCCAACCCACAGGGGCGCAGTCCCAGGGTCAGCAGGGCCAGCAGGGCCAGCAGGGCCAGCAAGGCCAGCAAGGCCAGCAGGGTCAGCAAGGCCAGCAGTCCCAAGGCCAGCAGTCCCAAGGCCAGCGGCCTGGAGGTGGCGGTGGCAGCAACGCGCCGAACCTCGGCCAGAGCCAGAGCAACAACAGCGGGAATGTGAACCCGAATCGCCCGGCCAGCCAGGGTCAAGGCCAGGGCCACGGTAGCGAGGGCATGGTCTACCAACCGTTTAAACCCTCAGGCCAGAGTGGTACCCCCGACTTCGTGCAGGGTCAGCAGGGACAGAGCGGCCAGAGCCAGAGCCAGCAGGGACAGAGTACCATGCCCGGTGCCAGCAACCCTTCGGTGGTACCCTACGAGCAGATCTACCCTGAGTACTCGCGGGCTGCCAGTGAAGCCCTTGACCGTGGCTACATCCCGCCGCATCTGAAGGATTTTGTGCGCCGCTACTTCTCGCAGCTTGAGCCGTGATGGAGGGATGAAGGGTGAGTTTCATCATGTTCGCCCTTTATCCTTCACCTTCTTATCCTTCATCCTGATAGCATATAGCACTACAGTTGTAAATATCTTCGTAGAAAGGCTCCCGCCGATCACCCCCCCTAGCCCCCCCGCAAGCGAGGGGGAACCAATGCATTGTCCCCTCCCGCTTGCGGGGGGGCTAGGGAGGGTGATTCAAACTGCAATTGTAGTAATAGGAACCCTCAATGACCACTTCCCCCCCCGCCCCCCCGCCCCAGCTTAGCCCAGACGAGTTCCGCCAGCGGGCGCAGATGATCGAGGCCGAGGTAGGCAATGTGATTGTCGGCCAGCGCGAACTGGTGCGCCAGGTAGTGGTGACGCTGCTGGCCGGTGGCAATGCGCTGCTGGAGGGCGTGCCCGGTCTGGCCAAGACCACCCTGGTGCGGACTCTGTCTGACGTGATTGACTGTAGTTTCTCGCGCATCCAGTTCACCCCCGACCTGATGCCGGCTGACATTATCGGTACAACGCTGATCAGCGAGGATGAGCAGGGACGCAAGGCGTTTCGCTTTGAGCGCGGGCCGATCTTCGCCAACATGGTATTGGCCGACGAGATCAACCGGGCCACCCCAAAGACCCAGAGCGCGCTGCTGGAGGCGATGCAGGAGCATACGGTCTCAGTGGCGAAGACCATCCATCAGCTTGGTCAGCCCTTCTTTGTGCTGGCCACCCAAAACCCGTTGGAGATGGAGGGTACCTATCCGCTGCCCGAGGCTCAGCTTGACCGCTTCTTTTTTAAGGTGAATGTGACCTTCCCCACCGCTGCGGAGTTGGTGGAAATTGCCCAGCGCACCACGGGTGCCCGTCGCCCACAGACCCGTCATGTGGCGAATGGTGCGATGATCGTTGAGATGCAGGAACTGGCCCGCACTGTGCCCATCGCCAGCCACGTATTGGATTATGCTGCCCGCCTGATCACCGCCACCCACCCCGGCGGCAAGGAGAAGCCCAGCGTTACCCGGCAGTACGTGCGCTACGGAGCCTCGCCCCGTGGCATGCAGGCGATCATTTTGGCCGGTAAGATTATGGCCCTGCTCGATGGCCGCTTCAACGTAGCCTTCGCCGACCTGAAGGCCGCCGCCCTGCCCACCCTGCGCCATCGCGTCGTCCTTAATTTCGAGGCCCAGGCCGAGGGTATCTCCTCCGATGAGGTGGTTAAAGGCGTGATTGAATCGATCAAAGAAGGGTGATGATGTAGATTGCAGATTGTAGATTGCAGATTGCAGATTGGCGCTGCAATCTACAATCTGCAATCTGCAATCTGCAATGATATGACAGAGCCCCTGCTAGAAACCTCATTCTTGCGCAAACTCGACCGCCTGAATATCCTGACGCGCAGGGCGATGGCGGGCGATATCCAGGGTGAGCGGCGCAGCCCTCGGCGCGGCTCGTCGGTGGAGTTTGCCGATTTTCGGCCCTACGCCACCGGCGACGACATTCGCCAGATTGACTGGAATCTCTATGCCCGTGCCGAGCGTTTTTACCTGAAACTGTTTGTGGCCGAAGAGGAACTGAGCGTCCATTTGCTGCTGGATACCAGCGCCAGTATGGATTGGGGCGAGCCGAATAAGCTGCGCTACGCCAAGCAACTCGCCGCTGCCTTTGGGTATATCGCCCTGAGCAACCTCGACCGGGTCAGCGTGAGTGCCTTCGCCGCCGAGCCGCAGGCTGCCGCACTGCCCAGCGTGCGCGGTAAACGCGGCGCACTACCGCTCTTTGGCTTCCTCCAGCGCCTCGTCCCTGGCAAAGGCGGCGATCTTACCAAAACCTGCCGCACGTATGTGCAGACGGCGCGTACCCCTGGCCCGCTGCTGCTCTGCTCCGACCTGCTCGATGCCAACTGGAAGGACGCCCTCGCCGCCTTCTCGTCGCGGCCCTTCGAGGTGACGGTGATGCACATCCTGGCACCCCAGGAGATCTCGCCTGAGCTTGATGGCGACTTCAAGCTGATAGACGTGGAGGGTGGCGAGCCGGTGGAGATCAGCGCCGATAGTGGCCTGATCCAGCGCTATCGCGAGAGTTTGGCCAGTTGGCGTGCGGAGATCGAGAGCTTCTGCAACGGGCGCGGCATGAACTACATGGCCGTTGACACTGCTGTCCCGGTTGAGGAGTTTATGCTCGCGCAGATGCGCAGGCGTGGCGTGCTAACGTAGTCTGGAGGCTTCTATGAGTATCGTTACTTCTCCCGAACCCGTTGCGGCGGTTGTCTACCCGGAAAGCGATGGCAAGCCGATAGCCGATAATACTCGGCAATTCCGCTGGATCGTGACGATCCAGGGCGGATTCGACGCGATCTACCGTGAGAAGCCCAATATCTTTGTTGCCGGGGATTTGCTCTGGTATCCAGTGGAGGGTCAGCCACGTATTCGTCAGGCACCCGACGTCATGATCGTGTTTGGTCGTCCCAAGGGTGAACGCGGATCGTACCAGCAGTGGCGCGAGGGTAACATCGCCCCACAAGTGGTCTGGGAGGTTCTTTCGCCCGGTAATACGGTGAACGAGATGACCCGCAAGTTCAGCTTTTATGATCGCCACGGTGTTGAGGAGTATTACATCTACGACCCGGATCGTGGCACATTGAGCGGCTACCTGTGCATTGATGATCATCTTGAGGAAATTGACAAGATTGAGGGCTGGACTAGCCCGCGCACGCATGTGACACTGCTCCTCAATGGCGGCAATTTGGTTTTGCTGCGGCCCGATGGTGCTGCTTTTGCCAGTTACCTTGATCTGGATTACCAGCGTGCAGATGCAGCTATGCGAGCGGATCAGGAACGCCAGCGGGCCGATCATGAGCGCCAGCGGGCCGATCATGAGCGCCAGCGGGCCGATCAGGAATACCAGCGGGCCGACAATGCCGAGGCTCGTGCGGCTGCCCTCGCCGCACGTCTACGCGAACTCGGCATAGACCCCGACGCCTGAGGAGTCTCCCTATGTCGCTGATCAGCCCCTTGGCCCTGCTCGCTGCCGCCATTGTCGGGCCGATCATTGTGGCGATGTATCTGCTCAAACTGCGCCGTGAGGAGCACTCGGTCTCGTCAACCTTCCTCTGGCAAAAAATGGTGCGCGATGTGGAGGCCAACGCGCCCTGGCAGAAGCTGCGCCGCAGCCTGCTGCTGCTGCTCCAGCTCTTGCTGATGTTGCTGCTGGTGCTGGCCCTGGCCCGCCCGTTCTTCCCGACCCAGGGCATCAGCGGGCGTAACCTGATCATTATTCTCGACCACTCGGCGAGCATGGGAGCCAGCGATGAGTCGCCCTCGCGCCTAGAGGCGGCTAAGGCCAAGGCCATCCAACTGATTGACCAGTTACCTGACGGTGGTCGGGCCACGATTATCGCTGCCGGGGGCAGCATGCAGGTTCCCGCCGCCGCCACCAGCGACCGGCGCGAGCTGCGGCGGGTGATTGACGCGATCCAGCTCGGTAACGGCGGCGGCAGCGATCTTGCTCAGCCCCTCACTTTGGCCTCGGCCCTAGCCGCCCGCGAAGAGGATAGCGAGGTGGCGATTATTTCTGATGGCAATGTGGGAGTCCCCAGCGACATCCGCATACCGGCTCGCGTCAGCTATTTCCCGATTGGCCGGGCCACCGAAAATGTCGCTGTGAGCGCGATCTCGCTTCTGCCCAACCAGAATTCGCAGACTCTCTTTGTGCAGGTGACGAATTACGGCCTATCGGCCGCCGCCCGCCGCCTCGATATTTACCTTGACGGGGCGATCTTTAACGCCTATAACCTGAATCTTGCCCCTGATCCAACGGGCGGACAGAGCATTCAGGCCGAGATCCCGCCTCAGGTGCGGGTGGTTGAGGCCCGCCTAGATGGAACCGATGCCCTCGCCGCCGATGACCGCGCCTTCGCCGTGAGTACCCTTGGCGACGCCCTGAACGTGCGCTTGATCAGCCCCGGCAATCGCTTTTTGGAGACGGGTCTGGCCCTGTTGCCCGGTGTCAGCGTGACGAAGCCGATCAGCGGGACGAGTACCTTCACCGAGACGATCTCGCAGATTCCGGTGACAATCATTGACGGACTGCCGCCCGCCACCCTGCCGCCTGGCAACCTGCTCTTTGTCGGGCCGATCCGCAGTAGCGACTACTTTTCGGTGACGGGCGAGATTGAGTTCCCCAGCCTGCGTCCGATCAGCGGCGATGAACCCATTCTGCACAATGTGAGTCTGAGCGAGGTAAGCGTACTGAAGGCAGCGCGGATCACGCTGGGGAGCTGGGCACGGGTGGTGGTGGATAGCGACGGTGCGCCGCTACTGGCCATCGGCGAGCGTGATGGGCGGCGGATCGCGGTGTTGGCCTTCGACCTGCATAACTCAGATCTTCCCCTCCAGGTCGCCTTCCCGCTGCTACTCTCAAACCTGATCAGCTACCTCGCTCCCGGCAACGGGGCCGAGGCATCGCAGCTTCTGCCCAGTCAGCCCCTGGCCCTCCCAGTAGACGCCAGCATCACCGAGGTGCGCGTGACCCGCCCGGACGGCACGGTTGCCAGTTCGCGTGATGGCGGTGTGCAGATTCGCGACGGCCAGGCGATCTTTATTGACACCGACGCCCTGGGGGTGTACATGCTAGAAGCACTGCGCGACGGCGAGGTTTTGGCGACCCACCGCTACGCCGTGAACCTCTTCGCGCCTAAAGAGTCGGCGATCACCGCACAGCGCGACCTGAGCGTCCCACAAATCAGCGGTGCGCAGAGTACGATCACCCGTACACGCGACGGACGCCAGGAATTTTGGCGTTGGCTGGCCCTGGTCGCCCTGATCGTGCTGGTGATCGAGTGGCTGGTCTACCAGCGCAACGGGCTGGTCTATCTGCGCCAGCGATGGCGCGGGTAGGGCGAAATTATGGTATCATCCGCCCCACGTGGCCGTCATTCGCAACTTAGACAAGGTTCGCAGATACTTTACAGCTCTACCCCCCCTAGCCCCCCCGCAAGCGGGGGGGAACCAATGCGTTGTCCCCCCCGCTTGCGGGGGGCTAGGGGGGTAAGTATGCCAAGAGTGTAAAGTAAACTCAGCCCCTCTGAAACCATGTCTTAGTACGACAACGAGACTCCTTCGATTTACGGCCACAGAAAGCCACGGAAGTACACGGAAATGTTTTTTCTGTGACTTTTTGTGTGCTTCTGTGGCAAAACTTTGTTGTAATGTTAGTTTGAGGGAAAGTATCATGGCTGTCATCAGAATTCTGATCGCCGAGGATAATGACCTTGTCTCCCTCACCCTTGAGGAACAACTGAAGGGCCTCGGCTACGACGTAGTTGGGATCGCCCGCAATGGTAACGAGGCTATCGCGCTGGCGAACCGGCTGAAGCCCGACCTGATTATGATGGACATCCGTATGCCCGAGATGGAGGGCACGGAGGCAGCCGCCCGCATCCACGATCAGATGGCAGTGCCGATTATCATGCTCACCGCCTACGCCGATAAAGAGACCGTGCGCAAGGCTGAGGCAGCCGGTGCCCTGGCCTACCTGGTTAAGCCGGTGAGTGAGGTTGAACTGCCCCCCGCCATCACTATTGCCCTGGCCCGCTTCCACGAGATCCAGGGTCTGCGCACCCATGTAAATGAACTGGAGGACTCGTTAGAGGCGCGCAAGCTGATCGAACGCGCCAAGGGAATTCTGATGCAGCGCCTTGGCCTCAACGAGCGCGATGCCTACGAGCGACTACGTCAGCGCGCCCGTGATAAGCGGACAAAGATGAAGGATATTGCGCAGGCGATCATTGAGGCGGAGGAGTTGCTCGGATCCTAGTTGATTTTGGATTTTGGATTTTGGATTTTGGATTTTGGATTTTGGATTTTGGATTGCGGATTGCGGATTGCGGATTGCAGGCTGTACGCCAATCCGCAATCCAAAATCCAAAATCCGCAATTGCTTGACGCTCCGCAGACCGTATGTTATAGTCAGCGCCGTAGCGGCCATAGTAGTTGAGTGAAGCAAACCGATGCCGAACGTGGCCAACAGCTTTTTCTCCTATTATTTTACCAGCCCACATATGGCCTGGTCGCTTCGCATTGTCTAGGAACTTCTGTCAGCAGACAACTCGTTCAGAGGGCGTGAGGCGACCGAGCCTCACGCCCTCTCTGTGTTTTTCGCCACCCAGAGAGAGAGGGCGCTATGACCATCTGGTGCCGAGGTATTCGCGGCGCGACAACCTGTGACGAGAACAGCCGCGAGGCTATTCTCACCGCTACTCGCGAGATGCTCCAGCTTATGATCGCGGCCAACGGCCTGCGGCCCGAGGATCTCGCTAGCGCGATCTTCACCACCACGCCCGACCTGACCGCCGAGTTTCCTGCCGTGGCCGCCCGTGCGCTGGGTTGGGTTGACACCGCCCTCATGTGTGGCCACGAAATGAGCGTCCCCGGCAGCCTGCCGCGCTGCATCCGCGTACTTGTCCACTGGAATACCGAGCGTCAGGCCAGTGAGGTGATCCATATTTATACTCGCGGTGCCAGCAACCTGCGCCCCGAGCACGCCGCCCGGATGTCGGCATTACAGACACCGCTTGAGTAAGACAAGGTTTCAGGTATCAGGTTTTAGGTTTACAGTTCGTAGTGCGGGCTTCCAGCCTGCCAGATTCGTGTCGGCAGGCTGGAAGCCCGCACTACGAACACCGCAAACTGTAAAGCTGATCTGAACCTTGTCTAAAGGGTGAAGAAAGATGATCCCAATAACCGCTGAGGCCGCTCCGTGCGGCACGCTAAAGCTCGTACCCGCGCCCGCCGTTGCCCGTAACAGCCATGAAAAAGAGGAGGATCGCGCCATGATCATTGTGATGCAGACCGGATCAACCCAGGCGGATATTAATGATGTGCTTGAACGCCTGAAGGAGTACGACCTCCAGGGCCACCTGATCATTGGGGCCGAGCGCACTGTGGTGGCGGTGGTCGGTGCCACTATTCCATCCACCCTGCGCGAGGAGATGGAACACTTCGGCGGGGTGAAGGAGACGCTGCGGATCACCCAACCCTACAAGCTTGTCTCGCGTGAGGTGCGGCCCCACGACACGATTGTGGATGTGCGCGGGGTGAAGGTAGGTGGCGGCAGCGTGGTGGTGATCGCTGGTCCCTGCTCGGTTGAGAGTGAGGAGCAGATCATTGAGTCGGCCCGCGTGGTGCGCGATGCCGGGGCGAATATGCTGCGCGGCGGGGCATTCAAGCCGCGCTCCTCGCCCTACACGTTCCGTGGACTCGGCGAACTCGGCCTCAAGCTCCTGGCCCAGGCCCGCGATGAGACTGGCCTGCCCATCGTTACCGAGGTGATGACTCCTGGCGATGTAGATCTGGTGGCGCGCTACGCCGATGTACTCCAGATTGGCGCACGCAACATGCAGAACTACCAATTGCTGGAGGAGGTCGGTCGCACCGGCATTCCCGTCCTGCTCAAGCGTGGACTCTCGGCCACGATTGAGGAGTGGCTGCTGAGCGCCGAGTACGTGATCGCCCAGGGCAACCCCAACGTGATCCTCTGCGAGCGCGGCATCCGCACCTTCGAGACGGCCACCCGTAACACGATGGATCTGAACGCGGTGGCGGTGGCCAAGAAGCGCACGCACCTGCCGGTGATCGCCGATCCCAGCCACGGTACGGGCAAATGGTACCTGGTGGCTCCCCTGGCCCTGGCCAGCATCGCCGCCGGAGCCGATGGGGTGATTATCGAGGTTCACCCCGACCCGGACCGCGCCAAGTCCGACGGCGGCCAGTCCCTGAACCCGGAGAACTTCGCCGCCCTTATGCCACGCATCGCTGCCGTGGCCCAGGCGCTTGGGAGAAAATAGGGATGGTGACACCTGATATGACCCGGC
>JBAXMH010000129.1:0-13822 GCA_037134395.1 Chloroflexales bacterium | reverse complement strand
CAATCCTAAACTGGTTATGAAAAGGAGTCGAGCCTTTAGGCGGCCTTATCCGGCTCAAGCATGAGCAAAGTCCTGTCACCGCATCGCCGTGGGGCTAAGAAGCTGTCTGAAAAGTCACTACCCCCCCTCCCAACCTCCCCCCGATGGGGGGAGGAGTCGGACTCCCCATGCGCATCAAGCTAAGGAGAATAAGCACCAGGACGCCGTCGAGACGCGATCCGTCATGCCCTTCACACGCTCATGGCGGACAAATCGCCCCATTTTGGGGCCGTGCGAACACTCGGTTTGGGTGACACGAATGCCATGGATGCCTTCAGGACGCCAAATCTCTTAGCTTGATGCGCATTGGGGGGGAGGAGTCGGACTCCCTCCCCCATCGGGCATATCTTTACCCACATCTCTGCGAGGGGCATGCGACTGAAGTCGCGCCTATGGAGCCTACGGCTGGTCGCCCGCCTACGCGGGCGATTCCCGCGTCGGCGCAGGCCCATGCAGGCGATTCCCGCGTTGGCGCAGGCCCATGCAGGCGATTCCCGCGTTGGCGCAGGCCCATGCGGGCGATTCCCGCGTTGGCGCAGGCCCATGCGGGCGATTCCCGCGTCGGCGCAGGCCCATGCGGGCGATTCCCGCGTCGGCGCAGGCCCATGCGGGCGATTCCCGCGTTGGCGCAGGCCCATGCGGGCGATTCCCGCGTTGGCGCAGGCCCATGCGGGCGATTCCCACGTCGGCGTAGGCCGACGCCCGGCGGAACGCCCCACAGGCGCGACTTCAGTCGCATGCCTCTCGCAGAGATGTGGGTAAAGATATGACGCGGGGGGAGGGGAGCCGAAGCACTTTCTGATAATACCCCTCTCCCACGAGGGGAGAGGGGGCAGGCTGACTGTGCATCAGCCTTGGGCAGCAGGGTTGTTTGACAGCTTTTCAGGCTACTGCTATACTCCGCCCGTCACCGGACAAGCGAAAGTAACCCGTTCTGTGTATTTTGCTACCTCGAAGCAGGATAAGCGCGTGAAGAAACCGGCCTACCGGTCTGGTTAGCGCTGCTTGCACGGGGGATTGAGTGTAGGCCCGACTCACCAGATCGTGTGGTGAGCCGGGCCTTTTGTGTCCAACGGGGAATTCTTATGAAAGAACGCAGCCGTGTGTTCGCTGCGGTCGCCTACACGCCGCGCTATTGCCGCCCTGAGCTGTTCGGCTCTTGTCAACTGAGATCGGAGATGCTACGTTATGTCGCTGCCTGAGCATTTTTACCTTGTTGAGACAACCCTGCGTGAGGGTGAACAGTTCGCAAGCGCCCGCTTTAATAGTGAGCAGCGCATCGCTATCGCCGAGGCCGTTGATGCCTTTGGGGTCGAGTATATCGAACTGACCTCGCCTGCCGCCTCGCCGCAGAGCGCACGCGATCTGGAGACGATTGCTCGCCGTGGACTGCGGGCGCGCATCCTAACCCACATTCGCTGCCATATGGACGATGCTCGGTTGGCGGTTGAGGCGGGTGCTCACGGTGCGAACTTGCTCTTCGCCACCTCCGAGCAACTGCGCCAGGTTAGCCACGGACGCACCCTTGATGAGATTATTGAGCGGGCGGTTGAAGTGATCGCCTACCTCCAGGGCCACGGCCTTGAGGTGCGTTTTTCGTGCGAGGATAGCTTCCGCACCCCGCTTCCCGACCTGCTCCGCGTCTACCGGGCCATTGATGGCCTTGGCGTGCAGCGCATTGGACTGGCCGACACCGTTGGCATTGCCGCGCCGCGCCAGGTCTACGATATTCTCTCCGCCGTGCGCGCCGCTGTGAGCTGCGACATTGAGTTCCACGGTCATAACGATGGCGGCTGCGCAATTGCCAACGCCTTCTGCGCGATGGAGGGCGGGGCCACCCATATTGACGTGACCGTCTTGGGCATCGGTGAGCGCAACGGTATCGCCTCGCTGGGCGGGATCATCGCCCGCCTCGCCACGATTGACCCGGCCCTGGTGGCTCGCTATAACGTGGACATGCTGACCGAGATTGACCAGATGGTGGCCGATATGGTCGGCATCACCATCCCCTTCAACAGTTGCATCACCAGCCCCACGGCCTTCACCCACAAGGCGGGGATGCACACCAAGGCGGTGCTGGCCGATCCGCGCAGCTACGAGGCGCTCGACCCGAGCCTGTTTGGTCGGACGCGCACCGTGTCTGTGGCGCATCGTCTGGTGGGCTGGCACGCGATTGCCGAGCGCGCCCGCGAGCTGGGGATCCATCTCAGCGAGTCCCAGGCCCGCGTCGCCGCCGCCCGGATCAAGGCCCTCGGCGATGATCACGACATTGATGGCAACACGGTGGATGAACTGCTCTACGAGTACGCCGAGTAGGGGCGCATCGCGATGCGCCCGTTCGCGGGCCAAGGAACACAAATATGGCACAGACATTAAGCGAACAGATCCTGAGCCGGGCGGCGGGGCGGACAGTGTGCGCGGGAGAGGTGGCGTCGGTGGCGGTGGATCTGGTGATGATGCACGACAGCCTCTCGCCGAGCATCATTAAGATTATGGAGCAAGAGCTGGGCGCTGAGCGGGTCTGGGACCCCGAGCGCGTGGCGGTGGTGATTGATCATGTGGCCCCGGCAGCCACGGTGCAGACGGCGGAGAAGCAGAACGAAGTGCGGCGCTGGGTGCAGCGCCAGGGTATCCGCCACTTCTACGATGTGGGCCGAGGAATCTCGCACCCGGTGCTGGTTGAGGAGGGCGTGGCCCAGCCCGGCATGGTGATCGTCGGCAGCGATAGCCACTCTACCGCCTATGGCTGCGTGGGGGCCTTCGGCAGTGGCATGGGTTCCACCGACATCGCTCTGGCGGCGGCCACGGGCCGCACGTGGTTCCGCATCCCCGAGACGGTGCTGGTGCGGGCGACGGGCCGCTTCCGCCCCGGTGTCAGCGCCAAGGATCTGGCCCTGCGCGCCGCCCGTGAGCTACGCGCCGATGGCGCAACCTACGCCGCCGTCGAGTGGCACGGCGTGGAGTTTCTCACCGTGATGGAGCGGATGACTCTGGCCACCTTCTCGATTGAGGTCGGGGCCAAGGCCGGGATCGTGCCGCCGGTGTTTCAGGATGTAGGCGGCGGAATGCAGGCAGCAAGGCGACCCCAGAATCCTGTGCCTGCCTCCTGGCTACCTGTTGTTCAGGAAGGTGCCAGCTACAGCCGAATTGTCGAGGTGAACCTGGACACCCTGGACCCGCAGGTGAGCGCACCGAGCGTTGTGGATAATGTCTTCGACCTGAGTGACCTGGGGCGCGTGGCGGTGGATGTGGTCTACCTGGGCACCTGTACCAACGGCCACTACGAGGATCTGGCAGCGGCGGCGCGTATTCTGTCCGGCAAGCATGTGGCTCCCGGCGTGCGCCTGATGGTGGTGCCTGCCAGCCGTGACGCCATGCTGCGGGCCAGCGAAGACGGCACTTTGTCCACCCTAATTGCCGCTGGCGCGGCCCTGGGTACCCCCGGCTGCGGAGCCTGCATCGGTCGGCATATGGGCGTCCTCGGCCCCAACGAGACCTGCCTGTTCACCGGGAATCGCAACTTCCGTGGGCGTATGGGCAGCCCCGAGGCCAATATCTACCTGGCTTCCGCCGAGGTTGCCGCCGCCACTGCGCTTACCGGGTTTATTACTCATCCGCAGGATGTATTGTAGGGGCGCGATGTAGGGGCGCATCGCGATGCGCCCCTACTCGGCCCAGGAGAGATAATGCCATGTCCCGCGTATGGATTTTCGGCCAGGATATTAACACCGACCAGATCGTCCCTGGCCGCTTCGCGCCGATCATGCTGAAGAACGAGGATGATCTGCGGAAGTACCCATTTGTCGAGCATCGGCCCGAGTTCGCTGGTACCGTGCAACCGGGCGACATCATCGTGGCCGGGAATAACTTTGGTTGCGGCAGCTCACGCGAGTACGCGCCCTTGGCCCTGAAAATGGTCGGCGTGGGCGCGATTATCGCCCCGCTCTTCGCCCGCATCTTCTTCCGTAACGCCCTGAATCTGGGTATTCCCTGCTTCACCGCCGACCTGACCAGCCAGTTGCGCGATGGCCAGGAGGTAGAGTTGGTTCTGGAGGATGGCGTGATCATCACCGAGAACGGGGAGAAGATCGCCCTGCCACCGCCGCCCGTCTTCCTGCGTGAGGTTTGGGCCGCCGGTGGGATTGTACCCTTCTACCGCCAGCACGGGCGCTTCCCTGGCGAGGCTCCCCGGTGACAGTGTGGTGTGCTGACACAATGATGTGCGAGAAGGAATGACGTGATGCGAGTATGTGTAATTTCCGGCGATGGGATCGGCCCGGAGGTGCTGGGGGCCGCCGTGAACGTACTGCGGGCGGTCGTCCCCCATGTGGAGTTGACCGAGGCCGAGGCGGGCTGGGCGACCTTCCAGCGCCTCGGGGTGGCCCTGCCCGACACCACCCTGACGGCGGCACGAGCAGCCGACGCCGTGCTGTTTGGCGCAGTGGCCTCGCCGAGCCACAATGTCCCTGGCTACCGCAGCCCCATCGTGGCCCTGCGCCGCGAGCTGGATCTGTACGCCAATATTCGTCCGGTGGTGGGGTTACAAATTGATCCGACTACCAGCAATCGGCCAGCGACAACCTGTAACCTCGTGATCGTGCGCGAGAACACCGAGGGCCTGTACGCTGGACGCGAGCGCCTGGAGGATGGCGGCGATACGGCGATTGCAGAACGGGTGATCACCCGCCGGGCCAGCACGCGGATCGTGCGCGCCGCCTTCGATCTGGCCCGCAGTCGGGCCGTCGCCAACCACGCGCAGCCTAAGGTGACGATTGTGCATAAGGCCAACGTGCTGCGGGTGAGCGATGGACTCTTCCGCACTGTGGCCCTGGATGTGGCAGCGGGCTACCCCGACATCACAACCGAGGAGATGCTGGTGGATGTGGCGGCGATGCGGCTGGCCCAGCACCCCGAGTCCTTCGATGTTGTCGTCACCACCAACCTCTTTGGCGACATCCTCTCGGATGTGGCCTGCATCCACGGCGGCGGCCTGGGATTGGCCTCCAGCGCCAATCTTGGCGAGGGCCGCGCCCTGTTCGAGCCTGTTCACGGCGCTGCCCCCGATATTGTCGGCAAGGGCATCGCCAATCCCCTGGCCGCCATCGAGTGCGTGGCGATGCTCTTGGAGTGGCGACATTGTGGCAGTGCTGCTGCCCGTGTCCGCGCCGCTGCTGCCCGCGTTCTCACCGACGGCCCGCGCACGCCCGACCTAGGCGGCGCATCCACCACCGCTGATGTCGCCCGTGCGGTGATCAATCGGTTGTAGGCAATACCGCAAAACTCGCCCTGTCACGCTGAGCGAAGCGAAGCGTCCCGGCGATAATAATGCACACCGGGACGCTTCGCTTCGCTCAGCGTGACATGTGTGACAGGGTGACTTTTGCTCTATTGCGGTTGTAGGGGTACATTACGACGCGCCCCTACGAAGAGAGACATCATTCATCATCAAGGAGATACCATTATGACCGCGTCATGCCCCGAGTGCGCCGCCGATGTGACCCTGGCCGCCGATACGATGGAGAGCGAGATCGTGGCCTGCCCCGATTGTGGAGCCGAGCTTGAGGTGACGAGCCTCACCCCGCCGACTCTGGCCCTGGCCCCTGAGGTTCAAGAGGATTGGGGAGAGTGATATACCCACGGCTCAAGCTCATGGGCTTCCTGCTTCGTGGTTTGGCTTATGAGGAAGCCACGCAGGAGGGCTAAAGCCGCTAAAGCGGGTGAAGCCCTTCTATTCGTAAGGCATGGTTTTAGAAGGGCCAAGTTTACTTTACAGTCTTGGCCTGCCCTACCCCCCCTAGCCCCCCCGCAAGCGGGGGGGGACCGATGCGTTGTCCCCCCCCGCTTGCGGGGGGGCTAGGGGGGGAGAACTGTAAAGTATCTGCGAACCTTGTCTTAATGGAGATATTGTTATGCGTATTGCCGTACTTGCCTCCCGCGTCCGTGCCGAGGAGAAGTTGATCTTCACCGAGCTAGATCGCCGGGGCATTGACTATGTGAAGATTGACGACCGCGAGCAAATTTTCGATCTGCATCAGCGCGAGTATCCGTTCGATCTCGTGCTGGAGCGCTGCATCCAGCACAGCCGCGCCCTGTATATGCTCAAGATCTTTAACGACGCCGGGGTGCCCACGGTGAACACCTACCACGTGGCCAACATCTGCGGCGATAAGTTCCTGACAACGCAGGCGCTTGTCCATGCCGGGGTGCCCACACCCGCCAACCTGCTGGCCTTCACCCCCGAGAGCGCCCTAGAGGCGATAGAGAAGCTAGGCTACCCGGTTGTCCTCAAGCCGGTGGTTGGCTCCTGGGGCCGTATGGTCAGCAAAATCAACGACCGCGATGCCGCCGAGGCGGTTCTGGAACATCGCGATGTGCTGGGCAGTTACCAGCACAGCATCTACTACATTCAGGAACTGATCAACAAGCCCGGTCGCGATATTCGCTCGTTTGTGGTGGGCGACGAGTGTATCGCCGCGATCTATCGCACCAGCGAACACTGGATCACCAACACCGCCCGTGGTGGACAAGCGTCGAACTGTCCGATCACCCCCGAACTAGCCGACCTGAGCGTCCGCGCCGCCAACGCGGTAGGCGGCGGCGTGGTGGCCATTGATCTGCTGGAGACGCAGGATGGGCGTATCCTGGTGAACGAGGTGAACTACACTATGGAGTTCCGCAACAGCATTGACACCACCGGCGTGAATATTCCCGCAAGGATCGTGGACTACGCGCTGAAGGTGGGACGCGGAGAGTAGGGATACAGTAGCATAATAGTGCTGCGCCATTATGGCGCAGCACTATTATGCTACTGCACCCCTTCAAACATATGAAAATATCAATTGTCGGTGCCAGCGGCTACGTAGGCGGTGAGCTGCTGCGGCTGCTGCTCTGGCACCCTGGGGTGGAACTGGCCCAGGCCACCAGCGGGCGCAACGCCGGGCGCTACCTGTATCAAGTTCATCCGAATCTGCGCGGGCGCACGGCGCTTCAGTTTATCCACCCCGATAAACTGGAGCCCTGCGACCTGCTGTTTTTGGCCCTGCCCCACGGCGAGGCGGCCAAGGCCATCGAGCGTTATGCCGGGCTGGCCGAGCGGATCATTGACTGCAGCGCCGATTTTCGTCTGGCCGATCTCGCCGCCTATAAGCGCTGGTACGGCGAGGATCACCCCGCCCCCGCGTGGCTCGGTCGCTTTATCTATGGGCTACCCGAAGTGAGCCGCGAGGCGCTGCGCGGGGCGCGTTACGCTAGCGGGGTTGGCTGCAACGCCACCGCCAGCAACCTGGCCCTGCTGCCCTTGGTGCAGGCCGGGCTGATTGATCTCACCAAGCCCGTGCTGATTGAGGTGAAGGTTGGCTCATCGGAGGGCGGGGCGACTGGTAGCGAAAGCAGCCACCACCCCGAGCGCGCCGGAGCGGTGCGCTCCTTCGCCCCGGTAGGCCACCGCCACAGCGCCGAGATCCGCCAGGTGACCGGCCTGGAAAATACGCACCTCTCAATTACCTCGGTGGAACTGGTGCGCGGTGCCCTGGCCACCGCCCACGCCTTCGCCGCACGCCCCCTGGCCGAAAAGGATCTCTGGCAGGCATACCGCGCCTTCGCCAAAGGCCAGCCCTTCTTGCGCATTGTCAAGGAGCGCCAGGGCATTTACCGCTACCCCGAACCGAAGATCCTGGCCGGTAGTAACTTCGCCGACATTGGCTTTGCCCTTGACCCCGAGAGCGGGCGGATCGTCAGCATCTGTGCAATTGACAACCTGATGAAGGGGGCCGCTGGCAGCGCCGTGCAGTGCATGAACCTCATGCTCGGCCTCGACGAAACCCTCGGCCTCGATTTTCCTGGCCTGCACCCGGTATAGGCAGGGGTCAGAGGTCAGGGGTCAGGGGTCAGGGGGTCGGGGGCATGCCTCCGGCCTCCTGACCCCGGCCTCCTGCTCCCGGCCTCCTGCCTCCTGCCATCCAGGGTGTTGCGGTAGATGTGGGGAATCACTATAATAGAGCCTCAGGCGTGCAGGTTGGTGCGCCACGCTTCTTTGTACCTTTCGCCCCCACGCTGTCACGAGGAATTGCATGGGCCTGATCAAGAAAGTTGGCACCAAGGCTCTCGGCACGCCAGCGGCTGATGATAGCACCCGCCAGATTCCGCCTGCTCACACCGGCGATGGTATTCGCCCGATCCCTACCCCCGCTTCATTAGAAGATAGCACCCGTCAGATTCAGCCGGTGCCGCTCGATGACAGCACGCGCTCGATCCCCGCTACGCCCTCCCCACAACGGCACGCGCCTCTCCCCACCGATGATGCGTTCGCCGATGCGGTGGCGATCCAGATGCTGGCCAAGAATACGGTTCTTCAGGGGCGCTACCAGATCGAGGAGACAATTGGCATCGGCGGTATGAGTGTGGTCTACCGTGGGCGCGATCTACGCTTTAAGGACGTGGCTCGCTACTGCGCAATCAAGGAGATGTCGCAGAGTGCGCCTGACTCACACACACGCCTGCTCAACCTGAAGAACTTTGAGCGCGAGGCCGGTCTGCTGGCCACCCTCCAGCATCCGGCGATCCCCAAAGTCTATGACTTTTTTGAAGAGGGCGGGCGGATCTACCTGGTGCTTGAGCTTGTCCCCGGTCGCGATCTGGAGTCGGTGCTTGAGGAGGTCGGCAAGCCGATCAGCGAGGCTCGTGTGGCGACGTGGGCCATCCAGATCTGCGATGTTCTCAATTATCTGCACACCCATACCCCCGAAACAATCGTCTTCCGCGATATGAAGCCCTCAAACGTGATGGTCGTCGGTGATGAACGGGTCGTGCTGATTGACTTCGGCATCGCACGCAACCTGAACCGTAGCGACCGTAAGGGTACGATGATCGGAACCGAGGGGTACTCGCCGCCTGAGCAGTATCGTGGTATGGCCGAACCTCAGGGCGATCTCTATGCCCTCGGAGCGACGATGCACCACCTTCTGACCAACACCGATCCGCGCATGGAGACGCCCTTCACCTTCGCGGAGCGCCCTATCCGCCAGCTCAACCCTAGTGTCTCTGTTGAAATGGAAGCGCTGGTGGTAAAGTCGTTGGAGTACGATATGAGTGCCCGCTGGCAGAATGCCGGCGAGATGAAGCGGGCGATCATGGCGGCGATCAGTGGCGGCAGCGCAATTTCCCCCTCTGCCACGCCGGTTGCTGCGCCTGCTGTCAAGAAGAGTGCCGCGACAACCGAGTTGCTCTGGAGTTTCGTCTGCGAGGAGGAGGTGCGCTCGTCGCCAACTGTGAGCGGCGGGATGCTCTTTGTCGGTTGCTACGACACGAACCTCTACGCCCTCGAAACATCACGGGGCGAGTTTCGCTGGAAGTATGCAACCGGCGGCGGTATTAGTTCCTCGCCCGCCGTCTGGCAAGATAATGTCATCGTCGGCTCGGAGGATGGTGCTGTCTACGCTTTCGATGTCCGCCGGGGCGGGCTGCGCTGGACATTCCGCACCGCCAAGCCGATCCGCTCGTCGCCACGGGTGGATGACCGCGTGATCTTTGTCGGATCAGACGACCAGCATGTCTATGCCCTTGATGGGATTCGGGGTACACCGATCTGGAAGTATCGCACCTGGAACCCGATCCGCTCATCCGCGTGTGTTAACGGGCCGGTGATCTATATTGGCGGCGATGACGGTCACGTCTACTGCCTGGAAGTGCGCACTGGTGCCCTCAAGTGGAAACAGCGCACGCAGCAGCCGGTGCGTTCGTCGCCTACCTATAGCGAGGGACTGGTGTTTGTCGGCTCTCTTGACCAGAATCTCTACGCCCTTGACGCCGAGGGTGGCTGGCCGGCGTGGCGTTTCCGCACCAACCACTACGTGAACTCCTCGCCCTGCGTGGTGGGCACTCGTGTCTTCGTTGGCGGCGTTGATGGCATCCTCTACGCCCTGGAGGCGAAGAATGGTCGTCTGGTATGGAAATACGAGACGGGCAGCCAGATCACCTCGTCGCCTCGTGCGGAGGGTGGTCGGGTCTACTTCGGCGCGGTAGACGGCAATGTCTACTGTCTCGACGCGAGCGTGGGCACGCTGATCTGGAAGTATCCCACCGGCGCGGCAATCGTCTCGACACCTGCGGTGTCTGAGGGGGTCGTGTATGTGGGCAGCATGGATCACAGTGTCTACGCCCTGAAAGGATAGGTATGACCTTCTTTCGCAAGCTATTCCGTGGGAGCGAGGGCGAAGTGTCGGCGACAGCGCCCAATGCCCCGCCAGAGGGCGCAGCAGTTGTTCCCGCATCTGTCGCACCCGCTACAGGTGTGCAGTCCGCGACATCGGACGACGCGATCTGGTGGGATGACGCAACTCCGCTGGCTGCTGATACCTCGCCCGATGAGACACCAACCGCTCCGATGGGTGCGATGAGCATGGAGGACGCCCGCAAGCGTCTCGCCGCCTCTATCGCTCAGTCATCCCCGCACATCGCTCCGCCTAAGGATGTCACCGAACCGATGGATGTCACCCACCAGCTCGAAGAAGACGAAGCGCCCGTTCTAAGCGCCCGCCAATCGGCCCAGGGTCTCTCCGCAATGGCGGCCCGCGACATCGGGCGGGTGCGCGAGAACAACCAGGATAGTGTCTTCTCCATGCTTACCACCTTGCCCCGCGAGAGTACCGACCTCTCAGTGGGCCTGTTTATTGTGGCTGATGGCATGGGGGGGCACCAGGGCGGCGAAATTGCCAGTCGCTTGGCGGTACGCACGGTTGTCCATCAGATACTCAGCCAACTGGTGCTGCCCGCCCTCGACGACACGATGAGTACCGCCTTGCAGCCCCTGATGGTTTCGGCAGTGCAGGCCGCCAACCAGGCGATCTGGGACACCGCCCAGGCAATGGGGACCGACATGGGAACCACGTGTACCGCCGCTCTGCTGGTGGGGCATGGGCTCTACATCGCCCACGTCGGCGACTCGCGGGCCTACCTGTACGAACCGGGCGGGCTGCGCCAAATCACCAACGACCACTCCACCGTAGGGCGGCTCATCCAGCTCGGCCAGCTTAACCCGTCCGAGGCCCGTGAACATCCGCTGCGCAACCAGCTTTACCGCACCGTCGGCCAACAACCCCAGGTGATGGTAGACTTCATCTACCAGCCGGTTGGCGTCAGCTCACACCTACTACTCTGTAGCGATGGACTCTGGGGAATGGTTGAAGATCCACTGCTTGCCCAGGCGCTGGGGCGCAGTCCCTGGCCACAAGATACGTGTAACGAGCTGATCGCACTAGCAAACCTCGCTGGCGGCGAGGACAATATTTCAGCGGTTGTTGTGTCGCTGCCACTGGCAGAAAGGTAATCCCATGGCACCCGGCATCCAGCTCCGTTCAACCCTAAGCCGTAGCGTGCTTCCTGATGCCCCTGAGGAGCAGCTGATCTACGTACTGCTTGAGATGAGCGCTCACGGGGTGCCAACTTCTACGCCCAAACTGCCGCTGAACCTCTGTCTGGTGATTGATCGCAGCTCATCCATGCGCGGCGAGCGACTTCAGCAGGTGAAAGAGGGAGCCAACCGCATCGTTGACATGCTCGGCGAAGAGGACTACCTCTCTTTGGTCACTTTCAATGATCGGGCCGAGGTGGTCATCACCTCACAGCGGGTTCGCAACAAGGTTGATCTCAAACGCATGATCGGCGGCGTTGAGGCGGCGGGCGGCACAGAGATGGCCACCGGCATGGCTCTCGCTCTCCAAGAGATCCAGCGCGCCCTGGTGAGCCGTGGGGTCAGCCGCATCCTTCTGCTCACCGACGGGCGCACCTACGGCGACGAAGGCCGCTGCGTAGAGATCGTCCGACGCGCCCAGGGCCGTGGTGTGGGGCTAACCGCCCTGGGCATTGGAAACGAGTGGAACGAAGATCTGCTCGAAACCATGTCGGCTCGCGAAAACAGCCGCACGCAGTACATCACCTCAGCCAGCGAGATCACACAGATCTTCACAGACGAAGTGAAGCGCATGCACTCGGTGTTTGCCCAAGACATGAATCTGCGCGCCGAGATGCGTCCTGCTTCACGACTACGCTCACTCGACCGGGTGCGGCCCTTCATCGCTGCGGTGCAGGCCGCCGAGGAGAAAGACCTTATCTGGGCGGCGAACCTGGGCGATTGGCCGGGCGGCGACCCGCAGGCGTTTCTGCTAGAAGTGGTGGTGCCGCCCCTGGCCATCGGTGATCACCCGCTGCTCCGGATCACCCTGCGCTACAGCCTGCCCGGTATGAACCTGCTCAATCAAGAGGGCAACGTGGTGCTGCGCATTGGTGTGCGGCAGGCGGCGAGCGTAAACTACGAGGTAGATGCTACGGTCAAGCACTGGCTGGAGCGATTGGTGGCCTACCGACTCCAGGCCGGAGCGTGGCAAGATATGGCGGCTGGGCGAATCGAGGATGCCTCCCGGCGGCTACAAATGGCTGGCACACGCCTATTTGATGCGGGCGACGTTGATTTGGCTCACACGGTGCAGGATGAGGCCACCCGGCTGTTGCGTTCAGGGCAGACCAGTGCCGAAGGTCGCAAGCGCATCAAGTACGGGACACGTGGACTGATGGGCGGCGAGACTCAGGAGCGCGAGGCGTGAGGCTGGGAGAAGCACGATGATACGTTGTAACCACTGCAATGCGCAGCAGATGAACGGCACAATCTTCTGCTCGGAGTGTGGTGCCTCATTGATCGTTGAGGGACCACGGCGCGAGACCACCAATGCGCTCAACCGGACAGTTGATGGCATCCCCAGCGTTGTGGAAGATGGGCCACCCATAGTCGTGCCCGCACCCGTGCCGGTGGCGAAAGTGTCAGGAATCTGCCTCGTGGTGATCAACAGCGGCAGACGGATCAACCTTGAATCTGGCGAGGAACTGCTTGTGGGCCGCAAGGACAACCAGCGTGGTATCTACCCCGATGTCGATCTGGGCCTAGACGGCGGCTACGATGCGGGGGTATCGCGGCGCCACGCGATCATCGTCCCCAACCGAAAGGGCTACATGCTCGAAGATCTCGGCAGTTCCAACGGCACCTTCATCAACGGCACCCGGCTGGCACCCCAGTCCCCCACGCTTATCGCCCACGGCGACGAGCTAAAGTTCGGGACGCTGATACTACGCTTTGAGATTGCATAGGGAGATCCGTGTGGCGAAGACAATTGTCCTCCACCTGAGCGGCGAAGACCCGGTGCTGGCCGACATTGACCAGGATCCGCAGCCGAGCGACCAGTACATCAAAGTGACAAACATGCGCAAGCGCGACGGCAAGCCAGTGAGCTACCTTGCCGCCGGGGTACAGGCGGTGATCTACCCCTGGCACCGCGTCACCTTCATCGAGATGATGCCGAGCGACGAGGAGCGTAGCCAGGTGGTAGACTTCTTCCGCCTGTAGGCCCGCCGCCCAAAAAATCCGCAGTGAGAATCAGAAATGTGCCTGCGAAGCAGGCACATTTCTGATTCTCACGAGAACCTCGCCGGAATTTGACAGGCATGGGCCTGACTCCTACAATCAGCGGCGAGAGCGGATGCGGCCCGGTGGCTGCCCTCGTCTTCAAAACGAGTGGGCGTGGTGGCGAACTGCGCCGGTGGGTTCGACCCCCACGCGCTCTTGCCATTTTTTAGTTGTAAAATAACTAGAATTTTCGCATGAATATCTCGGAGTAGTGATGGCTGAGGAAGTGCGAAATAACGACGCCGGGGTTAATCTCGTTGAGCTGCGAGAGACTCTTGTCAGTCGTTTTAGCGAGAGCGATCTCCGCAATCTTGCCTTCGACTTAGACATAGA
>JBAXMH010000128.1:0-13874 GCA_037134395.1 Chloroflexales bacterium | reverse complement strand
CGGCTATCGGCTATCGGCTATCGGCTATCGGCTATCGGCTATCGGCTATTTTTACCCCAGCCCGCCGAGGGCGATGAACAGAACTACGCCGAGGCAGAGGTAGCTGCCGTACGAGATATAGTCGGGCGTGGGACGACCGGCGCGGCGGGCCACGATAATTCCCGCCGCCGCGACACCCGCCATTAGCATGCCATAAAACAGGGCGGGCATCAGGTTGATCACGCCGACGCTGGCCCCGATAAAGATCGCTAGATAGACATCGCCCAGGCCGAAGGGAGCTGCGTGACCAGGGAAGAGCATGCGGGCCAGCCCGTAGAGCAGGGCGAAGATGATACCGGCGGCCAGGGCGCCGAGGGTGGTGTTGATCCAATTCATGCCAACTAGCGGGCCGGCTACCAGGGCAATCAGGGTGGCCCCAAGGATGACGAAGGTGTAGATCCAGCGGTGCAGCCAGTCAATTGCCCCCGTGACGATCAGCACTGCGCAGACGAAGGCCAGGTAGAAGAAGGCCGATCCTAGCCCGTAGATCTGGTAGATGCGCAATAGGGCCACGCCGCTGATCAGTTCCACCAGCGGGTAGAGCCAGTGGATGGGCTTGCCATTGGCGGCACGCCCACGCTGGATAATCCACCCGACCAGGGGTAGCATCTGCCACCAGGCCAGTGGCGCACCCGAGCGCGTACAGCGCGGCCAGCCCAGCATGCGGCCTTCGCGTGGGATACGCACGATCAACACATTGAGCAGCGTGCCCAGGAGCAGACCGGCGATCAGGACAAGTGCGGCGGTGAGCATGACGAGATCCTCAATGACACGCTGAGTGGACGTGGATCTAGGTGCCAGCGGCACGAAACGCCGCCCACATAATCTCAATCGGGGCGGCGCGGCCTGTCCAGCGCGTTAGGGCGAGGGCGCCCTGATGCACCAGCATACCCGCGCCGTCGCGGGTGCGTGCGCCTCGGGCCGATGCCTCACGCAGCAGGCGCGTCTCGCGGTAGACCATATCGTAGACGAGTGTCCGCGCAGAGACCGGCGGATCCGGCAGGGGCGTTTCGTCCGCGTGCCAGCCGAGGGACGTGGCGTTGATCAGCAGGTCTGCGGCGGCGATGATCGTGGGCAGGGCCGGGTCGTCGAGGGCGACGGCCTGAATCTCGGGCTGGGCGGTAGCAGACTCCCGCAGGTTAGCGACAAGATCGGTGGCGCGGCCCAGGCTGCGGTTAGCAATCGTGAGGCGGGAGAGGCCCGCACTGGCTAGGGAAAAAGCGGCGGCGCGGGCCGCGCCACTGGCCCCCAGGAGTACCGCCGATCCTCCGGCCAGAGCCATACCAGCCTCGCGCAGATCCTCCAGCAGGCCGGGCGCATCAGTATTTGCGCCCACCAGCTCGCCCCCCGCGCCCTTATAGATCACGTTCACCGCACCGATCCGCTCGGCCTCAGGCTCCAGCGTATCGAGCAGCGGGATGACCGCCTGCTTATGCGGCAGCGTCACGTTGGCCCCGAGATAGTCGGATCCACGCAGGGCCGCCACCCGCATCGGCAGATCAGCGAGCGGCGTATGGACAGCGGCGAAGGTTAGGTCGAGGCCAAGGTGAGCAAAGGCCGCGTTCTGCATCGCCGGTGAGCGGCTGTGGGCGACCGGGTCGCCGATGAGGATAATGTTCATAGTCCTGTTGCGGAAAATCTACAATCTACAATCTGCAATCTACAATCTGCAATCTGCCCTACTGACAGGCTTGGTACTGCGCGGCGTAGGTCTGGAAATCGTCTATGGATGTGGCAAACTTATGCGATCCGTCCTTGACGCAACTGACCACAAAGAAGAGATAGGGCGCAGTCGGATCGGGCTGGGCAGCAGCGCGCAGAGCGTCGAGGCCAGGGGCGGAGATCGGGCCGGGCGGCAAGCCAGGGTTGCGCCGAGTGTTGTAAGGGCTGTCAATTTGCAGGTCGGTGATGGTGATCGTTTTGCGCCACCACGAACTCTCGGCGGCGCTATAGCCTAGGGCGTACTGCACCGTCGGGTCGGCCCCGAGCTGACCGCCGCTGACAATCGGCATATTCTCCGGCTTGAGGCGGTTCCAGAAGACCGCGCTGATCATCGTCATCTCGCGAGTGAGGGCAGCCTCGCGCTGCACGATTGAGGCCATCGTCACGATCTGGTGGACGGACACATTGGACACGCGAATATCGCGCTCGATGTTCGCATATTGCTCGACAAAGCGGTCGAGCATCATCGTGACAATCTTCTCGGCGCTGGCATCTTTGGCGATGCGATACGTATCGGGGAAGAGGTAGCCCTCTAGGCTCGCCCCTTTGGGCAGGCTGCTGAGCAAAAAGTACGAATCGCGGAAACTCTCGCCGTCGCGTGCGACCCGCAAGAAGGTGTCGGCACGAACAACGCCGGTTCGCTCAACAATGGCGGCGATCTCCTCAAGACGCAGCCCCTCGGGGACGGTCATCTGTATATCCTCGACCTTGTTCGTCTGAAGCGCGATCAGGATGTCGCTCATGGTCATGGTTGGGCTAAGAATGTAGCGACCGGCCTGGAGTTTTCCGTCAAGGCCGCGCAGACGGGCGAGCAAGGTAAAGAGCGCGGGCTGGCGGATGAGATCCTTGGAGCGCAGGCGAGTGGCAATATCGGCGGTGGCCTCGCCGGACGCGACCACAAACTCAACCGGGGTTCCCTCGCTGGCAACCGGGCTGCGGATCTCGCCCAGGAACACATAGCCCACGCACGAGACCACAAGAGCGATCAGGGCAATTCCAAGCATTAGGGCGCGGACGTGCCGCATCAACAGGGCCTCCTCAATAGCTCACGCCCCCAACGGGACGATAATAATTAAAGATCCAGATCCCTCAGTTCGGTCGTATGTGGCCTGAATACTAGTACATCAGGCTCGCATTATAGCATGGTGCTTTTGACACTCCCTCGTTCTCTGCCTTTGTGGAAGAGTTGGTGCAAAGCCCTGGCACCGCATCGCCGTGGGGCTAAAGCCAATACTTTTCGAATAACGATTCTGTCGCCGCTCGGCCCTCACCCCCCAGCCCTCACCCCCCAGCCCCTCTCCCAGAACGGGAGAGGGGGAGCCGAATGCACTCCGGTGCAGAATCTCCCCTCTCCCCCGGTGGGAGAGGGGCAGGGGGTGAGGGGGAAAGGTCGGCATGAGATCTGCTTAGAGATGGTTCGCAGATACTTTACAGTTCAGGCCGGAATTTGGCATCGTGACGCGCTCGACCTGAAACCTGAAACCGCGCACCTGAAACCTTGTCTTATCCCGCAGAGATATCCACCTCTGGGCAGTGGGTGGGGATGATCCGCACGTCGGGGCGGGCCAGGGAGAAGTTGCGCAGCGCCGCCAAGGTTGTGCCAACCGCCCGCACGTCGTCCACAAACAGGTGGGTGATGCGGGCAGGCAGGCGCTGTTCTCGGATGGCCTGGTTTGTCCACGCGCCGTCGGCGGCGAGTAGCACCGGGCCACGCTTTGTCTGCGCCAGGGCACCGATTTGGCCACGGGCGTGGCCGGGCAGGTGCATCAGCAGCAGCGACCCATCACCGAAGAGATCGTGGGTGGGGCCGAGGTGCGGCAGCGGCGGGCCGATGAATACGGGCAGGGGTACGGCACGCCTGTCCAGATCGGCGGGGAGCAGCGACGGGATGTGGGCGCGGCCCAGGGCCGCTAATCCGTGCTTTCCGGCAATGCTGGCCAACGCCGCAGACGAGGCGATCACCGGCACGTCTGGAAAGTCGCGCAGGCCGGCGACATGATCGGCGTGGAAGTGGGAGATGATCACTCGCTGGATGTCGGATAGGACGAGGCTGTAGCGGGCGAGTTGGCGCACCGCCGCCTGCTCGGGGCGGATGCGTAGCGGGGTGGCCAATCGGTAGAGCCACCACGGCAGGCGGCGGGTTGCCTCTACCATGCGCGGGGCATACCCGGTATCGAATAGCGTCCAGCCCTGCTGCGGATGGCCGATCAATGCCACCAGGGAGCGGCATACCATTGGCCGCCGAGGGACACCGCGCATCACGTGATGCGCCGAAACCAGGCAGTGGCCCGTATCGAGGAGGTGAAGATCGAGCATGGGATGCTCCTAAACCACATGATTAAGCGTTTTCGCCACACCCGCCTCTACGCTGACCAGCGGGGCGTACCCGAGATCGCGGCGGGCCGCAGAGATGTCGTAGGTCTGGGTGCGGGCGAGGATGGCGACGCTATAGCGGGTAAGCAGGGGTTCGTGGCCCGTGATCGCGGCGCGAGACTCCATCGCCGTGGCGACGGCGAGCATTACCGAGAGGGGCACGGTTCGCAGGCGCACAGGAAGACCGAGACGGCGCAGCACCTCGCGGATGAGATCCCACAGGGGCACATGCTCGTCGTTGGTGATGTGGTAGGTGCGCCCGATGGCGGCGTCGGCGGTCAGGGCCAGATTGATCGCGTGGGCCACATTCTCGACGTATGTGACATCCACCAGGTTGCGCCCGTGGCCAATCTGCGGCAGGCGACCGGCGCGGGCAGCGGCGACGATCCTGGGCAGCAGGGCGCGGTCGCCCGGCCCGAAGATCGCCTTGGGCCGTAGGATAACGGCGGGCACGTCGGGCGCGGCGCGCACCAGTTCCTCGGCCAGACGCTTGCTGTGGGCGTAGATCGAACTGGGGCGGCGCGGGTACGGCGCAGACTCGGTGGTGTTATGGTGGTCGCGCCCGGTGAAAACCACCGCCGGTGAGGAGACGACCACCAGACGCGAGATAGCGTGGCGGCGACAGCCCGCGATCACCGCAGCCGTACCGCCCAGGTTGATCGCCAGGAAATCGCGGCGCGGCCCCCAGGGAGCCGAGAGCGCACCGGCGTGGACAACCGCGTCGGCACCGGCGCAGGCGAGGATCACCGCTGCGTGGTCGCGCAGATCGGCGCGAAGGGGAACAGCCCCGGCAGCGATCAGGTCGGAGGACTCGGTAAAATCACGGCCCATCAACCGCACCTGATGGCCGTGATCGAGGAGCAGGCGGGCAACGTGCCGACCGAGAAAGCCCGTGCCGCCGGTGATGAGAATATGCATTGGTGGGCAGTATACACCGTGCGGCGATGGTGCAAAGTCCTGCCTTGGCCCCCCCACCCCCAACCCCTCCCCCACGCGGGGGGAGGGGAGCCAGACAGCTTTCTGATGCGGAACACCCCCTCTCCCCTGGTGGGAGAGGGGGCAGGGGGAGAGGGGGCGTACTGACTTTGGCCAGCCTTGCGCCAATCCCCTGATATAATGTCCCGCCATGCCCCACCGACTCATACGCACTATCCTGCTCACCCTCATCCTGCTCACGGGCTGTGCTGGCGCATCCGATTCTGTTAACCCTCACGGGATTGTCGAGCCATTCCTACGGGCGTGGCGCGACGCCGGGGGCGACTCGGCTGTCGGTGCGCCGCTGGGCGACCCGCGCTGGATTGACGACTATCAGGTGCAATTCTTCCAGGGCTTTAGTATTACCGCTGTGGATGCGGCGCGTGCCGTATCTGCGCCGCTGAGCGTGGGCTGGCAGGCGCGCTACCCCGACGACCTGCTGGGCCTATCTGTTGCGCCTCTGCGCGCATCCATCGCCCTGGCCGATGATCGCGATGCCCTGGCCCAGCCTCTGGCCCCGATCAGCGCCACCCTGCGCCTGGAAGGTTACAGCGGCCCGGTCGAGTTGCGGCTCTACGACTCGCAGATGCGTCCGGCGGGCGCAGTCAGCGTGCAGGTGGCCGATGGTCGCGGCGTGGCTCGCATCCTGCCCCGTGGACGACTCGGCCCACAGTGGGCCGTCGCCCTGGTTGGTGGCCAGGTGGCCGGCGCACGCAGCAAGCTCTTCACCCTCGACGCCACCACCGCTCTGACAACCGACGATACCCAGATCAACGCCCTCTACCCGCGCATCCACAGCTTTATGGCCCAGGACGTGGTGAGCTACCACCTGAACGGTCGCACCGTGCGCGGCTACCGTTCGCCGGACAACCCGCTGCTCTGGCTGCGCGATCACGTCTACCAGGGGCGGGCCTTCCGCTACTTTGAGAAAGATGTCACCAGCCTGCTTGATGCCTTCCGCGACGCCCAGCGCGCCGACGGCAGCTTCCCCGACGTGATTGATTATCCTACGCGCTTCGTCACCGCCACCCGCAAAGAGGTTGAGGCCGACCTGGAGTTTCTCTTTGTTCAGGGCGTTTACGAGGCGTGGCAGGCCAGTGGTGACGACGCATGGCTGGCAAAAAATATGGACGCGATGCGCAGGGCGCTGCGCTACATCACGAGCGATCCGCTGCGCTGGGACGCGACACGCGGCCTGGTGCGGCGGCCCTACACCATTGACATGTGGGATTTCGCCTACGGGCCGACCACCACCAGCCCCGACGGCAAGCCCGCCCCGCGCCACTGGATTGCGCCCGACACGATCTGGGGCACCTTCCACGGCGACAATACCGGCCTGGCCCACGCCCTGCACCTGATGGCCCGTATGGAGCGTCAGGCCGGCGATCCGGCTCTAGCCGTGGGCTGGAATCAGCAGGGCGACGAGATTATGCAGCGGCTGAACGCCCTGAGCTGGAATGATCGCTTTTTTACCCACTTCGTCCCCGAAGACCCGAACGTCCAGACACCCGGCGTTGCGGCAGACAACCAGCTCAGCCTCTCGAACGCCTACGCTCTCAACCGGGGCGTCCTCAGCGAGCAGCAGGGCGAGCTGATCGTCAAACGCTACTTCAAGCGCCGCGACTTCAACCGGGCCTTCGCCGAGTGGTACAGCATTGATCCGCCCTTCCCGGCGGGCAGCTACGGCATGGCCGGTGGCAAGGGCGAGAATCCTGGCGAGTACGTCAATGGCGGGATTATGCCCCTGGTAGGCGGCGAACTGGCGCGGGGAGCCTTTCGCTACGGGGCCGAGTCATACGGCTTCGACATCCTGCGCCGTTACGCCAAACTCACCGAGTTGACTGGCGCGAGCTACCTCTGGTACTACCCTGACGGTCGCCCTGGCATTTCTGGCCCTGACACCATCGGCACCGATGGTTGGGGCGCGGGGGCCATGCTCTCCGCCCTGATCGAGGGAGCCGCCGGGATCAGCGATGAGGATCGCGGCTTCCGCACCCTCACCCTCAGCCCGCGCTGGATCGCCGACCCGGCCCTTCATGCGGTGTACGCCGTCACCCGTTACGCCGCATCCGACGGCTATGCGGCCTACACCTGGCAGCGCGAGGAGCGGGCCATCCGGATCAACCTAAGCAGCAGCTCCGAAACGGCCCTTGTACGCATCCTGCTCCCCGCCGATACCCAGGATGTGCGACTCAGCCTCGATGGTGTTGAGGCTGACGCAGTGATAGACACAGCCATCAAGAGCCACTACGCCGCCGTCCATGTGTCGGGCGGTAGCGCCGAGATTATTGTGAGCTGGTGAGGCTGCTAACGAATCACCTCGGCCAAGGTGGTGAGCAGTTCGGGAATATGGATGGGTCGGCCCATATACCCACGTGCGCCCGCATCTCGCGCCCGCTCGGCGTCACCGGCGACGGTAGTGGCACCAATGATGATGGCGGGAACCCCGGCCAGGGCGGGGTTGCTGCGTAGGCGCCGCAGGTACTCTAGCCCGCCGAGGCCAGCAATCCGCCGATCAATCAGCATGACGGCGGGAGCCTCGGCGCGAACCCGCTCAAGGGCGGACATACCCGCCCCCACGACGGCGCAGCGGTAGCCAGCGGATAACAGGCTGCGCGCCAGATGGGCGGCGGGCGCAAGTTCACCGCCCGCCACCAGCACCAGAGGTGCGTCAACAGGCATGTGCCCATCGCCCATTACCTCATCGTCGGCGATGTGAGCCACAATCGGCAACTTCACCGTAAAGTGGCTGCCTCTACCAACTTCGCTCCGCAGTGTGACCCCGCCGCCGTGCATCTCAACCAGGCGTGCGACAAGAGCGAGCCCCAATCCCGTACCGCCCTCGTCACGCGATAGTGCGCTATCGCTCAGTTGCACAAAGGGTTGGAATAAACGTGGTAGCTGCGACTCGGGAATGCCGATCCCTGAGTCCCAGACCTCAAATACCACGGTGCCACGCACACTATCTGCATACGCCTCAACGCCCACCTTCCCGCCGCCTGGGGTGAACTTGATCGCATTCGAGAGCAGATTCACCAAGATCTGCTTGAGGCGGCGCATATCAGCCTGGATCTGCGGCAGGTTCCACGAGATCGGCACAACCAGTCGCACCTGCCGCGCCAGGGCGAGGGGTCGGACAAGATCTATGCTAGCGATGATCAGATCCGCAGGCTGAATCACGGTAATTGACATCTGCTCCTCACCCGCCTCAATCTTCGCCAGATCAAGCAAATCGTTGATCAGGCTCAACAGATGCTCTCCGTTTGTACTCATCACGGCGAGAGCCTCGTGTTGCCGTGGCACAATCGGGCCGTAGATTGATTCCTGGAGGATTTCGGCGAGGCCGAGGATCGAGCTGAGCGGTGTGCGTAGCTCGTGGCTCATGGTAGCAAGGAAGGTGTCGCGGGAGTGCAGAGCTGCGCTAAGGTGGGCATTGGTCGCCTGAAGGTCCGCAATCTGTGTCTTGAGCTGTCGAATGGCGACAGAGTGTAGATTTTCGTCGAGAGGAGTCATAGGGTGGCGGGGATGATCGGCGAATACGATAACTGAGTATAGTATTCGTTCCGAACCAGCCTGAGTCCACGAACGGACTCTCATGAGGGGGTGAGGGGGCAGGGCTGGCACGAAATGGGCTTATGTGAAAGGTATTGGCTCTAGTGCATATATCCAAACCGGCAGGCACATGCACTGTACACTATGAACCTAGCCGTATACATACCCCACTGCTATAGTGATCACTACACCCGTTCGTCGTTTTCAATACATGAATACCGCCCAGCAGTGCGGTCCACGCCCCCGGTGTAGGTTTGCACCATAAGGGGACGTGGATTTTTGTTGCCGTTTACACGGCACCTGTTAAGGAGAGTCTGTCATTACCACAAGCCCCCAAGATCCGGCAACCCGCGCACGTCGTGTCCTTGTTCGCAACACCGCCTGATGACAGAAAGGAACTGAGCTATGGTTTCACTGCTTGGTACGGTTGGCTCCCGTCTCCGTGCGGGTTGGAACAACCCTGTTCTACGCCACAACGCCCTCGTCCTCCTCGGAGGGAAACTGCTCGGGTTGTCAATTGTCATCGGCCTGATTCTCTGGTCGTTGCCCGCACACGCGCTCGCGCAGAGCAGTGGCGTCGCTGATGCCACGTCCCAGATCAATGCAATCAACACCGTGTGGGTGCTGATCGCCGCTTTCCTGGTCTTTGGTATGCAGGTCGGCTTTCAGATGCTTGAGACAGGCTTCGCCCGCACCCGTGAGACGGTAAATATCCTCGTCGAAGGGATCGTTGATACATGTATCTGCGGTATCTTGTTCTGGGCCTTTGGCTTCGCCTTTATGTTTGAGCCGGGAACCCCGTTCATTGGCACCACCGGCTTCTTCCTCCAGGGTCTCGCCGACACCTATGGCACCACTGGTGTGCCTCTGCTGGCCTTCTGGGTCTTCCAGTTCGCCTTCGCCGATACCGCCTCGACAATCACCTCCGGGGCGATGGTCGGTCGCTGCGGCTTCGTTGGTGACATTCTCTACAGCATTGTTGTGACCGGCTTCATCTACCCGATTGTCGGACACTGGGCCTGGGGCCCGGATGGCTGGCTGGCGGTGATGGGGTTCCGCGACTTCGCCGGGTCCACGGTAGTCCACACCATCGGCGGCGCGGTCTCGCTGGCCGGCGCAATTGCCCTTGGCCCACGCCTGGGTCGCGTGTTCAAGCGCGATGGTGGCGGACCCTGGCCGGCTCACGACCTGATCATCGGTGCAGTTGGCGGGCTCATCCTCTGGTTCGGCTGGTACGGCTTTAACCCCGGCAGCACGCTCTCGGCCCTCGATGTTCAGGGGATCGCCCGCGTCTCCTTCAACACCACTCTCGCCGCCTGCTCCGCTGGGCTTGCAGCCCTCTTCTATGGCTATGCCCGCACCAAGAAGTGGGACCTTGGCCTCACGGTCAACGGCTTTCTCGGCGGTCTGGTCGCGATCACTGCGCCCTGCTACTGGGTTGAGCCCGTGGGCGCATTCTTCATCGGCATCGGTGGCGCACTTGCGGTGGTCTGGGGCCTCGATCTGCTAGAGTACATGCGGATTGACGACCCGATCGGGGCAGTCCCGGTGCATATGCTGGGCGGAATCTGGGGAACGCTCTCGCTGGGACTCTTCGCCTCCGGCGCGTATGGGCTGCCGACTCCTAACGGGGTTGATGTCTCTACGGTGATCACCGGCCTGTTCTACGGCGGCGGGTTTAGTCAACTCAGCACGCAGTTCATCGGGTCGTTCGCGGTGACGGGGGTAACGCTGGTGGCTTCCTTCATTCTGATGTATGCGCTCAATGCCGTCGGGCTGCTGCGGGTCTCGAAAGAGGGCGAGCTTGAGGGGCTGGATATCCACGAGCACGGGGCCTCGGCCTACCCCGAGTACTCGCTATCCCTCGAAGGGCACGCAGCCAGCGCGGCCAAGGCGCCTGTGGCCTCGCCCGGCTTCGCGCCAGGCGTGCCAGTGGCACAGCGTTCGTGGCGAATCATGCGTTAACCGTTTCGTAATACCTACGTATGGCCATCGTGCTATGATCAACTCCTGGTGGAACCAGGATCGTTCCCCAGAATGCGGCGCACGTCACTAGCGACGAACGCAGGCTGGTTCCACGACCGAACCACACCATGCAACACAGAGCGGGGGTGACGATCAGTTGATCGTCGCCCCCGCCTTATGATTTTAGATTGCAGATTTTAGATTGCAGATTTGCGGCAACAGGAGGCGCTGTATGTGCCCAAATTGTCACATACCTGTGAACCTCGTCTGGGAGTTTAATTCGTCCCGCCGTAGTCGCTGCCCTGGGTGACGCGCATAAAAATATCCTCCAGGTCGCTCACTTGTCCCGCGAAGTGCGTCACCACTGCGCCACCCTGGATGAGTCGTGTGAGCAATTCGCCCACCGCACGATCATCGCCGTCTACATCAATCTCGATCTGGGGTGGGATGGCCTCGGGCAGCAGACGAACATCGAGGACGTGGGGTGCCCCGCGCACCAGTTCGGCAGCTTGGGCCACATCACTCAGCAGGTGAACGGCGAAGACGCGGTGGGGCTGGAGTGACTGCATGATCGTCGCCACATCGCCGGATGCCAGCAGGGTGCCGCGCTCGATGATCCCAATATGGGTACACATTTCGGCCAGCTCGGTGAGAATATGTGAGCTGATCATAATTGTCTTGCCCATGCTGCGCAGCTCTTTGAGCAGTTCGCGCAGCTCAACGCGGGCGCGAGGGTCAAGCCCACTGGCTGGTTCGTCGAGAATGAGGAGGGCCGGGTCGTGGATCATGGTGCGAGCCAGGCTCAAGCGCTGCTTCATCCCACGTGAGAGTCCCATCACATCAGCATCGCGCTTGTGGGTCAGATCGACCAGAGCTAGCAGATCATTAATCAATTTGGTGCGACGGGCAGCGGGGACGTGGTACGAGGCTGCGAAAAAATCGAGATACTCCCAGGACTTCATCGCAGCATAGACGCCGAAGAAGTCGGGCATGAAGCCAACTGAGCGCCGCACAGCAGCGCGGTCGCCCACCACCGAATGACCAGCCACCCACGCCTCGCCGCTGGTCGGCAGCAGCAGCGTGGTGAGGATACGCATCGTCGTCGTCTTACCGGCCCCGTTTGGCCCGATAAATCCGTAGACCGCGCCCTGCGGGATCTGGAGGTTCAGGCTGTTGAGCGCCACGGTACTCCCGTAGCTCCGGGTGAGGTCTTTGGTCTCGACAATAATCGTCATAAACTGTTCAGCCGGATCATATAGAGGGTTAAACCGCGCTGGAGCTGTCCATCCCCATCCACAGTCGTACTGATGGCCGGCTGATCACGCCATACCAGCAGGTATGCGGCGTCACGCTCGGGCAAACCTTGCAGACCCGTCATGTTTGGCCCTCCAAAGGTGAAACGGTCGAAGTTGAACAGGCTCGACATCACCCGCTGTTGATTGAACAGGCTGTTGGATGTTCCATCAAACTGGTTGGGGAATGTTGAGAGGTTGAGTGACAGGTTCACCGCAGCGCTGGCCCCTGGGCCAATATCGCCAAGAGTCTGCATGGCACCGCCGACCACAACGATGGCGTTGCGCAATGTTTCACCACCGGTGTTGCGCAAAGTGCCTCTAAACTGTTGGGTATCGTGGGAGATCTGGCTCTGCACGGCAGGCAGGTCGGAGACTGGCTGCTCAACCAGAATCGTGCGCAGAGCCGACACATCAACCAGGAAGTTGGGCACGGTTGTGGCGCTATCGCTCAGGCTCACGGGCAGAGGAGCAAACTGGAAGTTCTCGAAGGTACCGGGCGAGACCAGCGCATCGGGGGTGAAGTCCAGGTTGTAGCTACGTCGTTGTGGCGAGAAGATACTCACAAAAGCGGTGGCTTGGCCGCCGGGAACGCCCTCAACGCCCTGGACAAAGGCCAACTGCGAGATTTGCGGGCGGGTTCCGCGAATGATGAAGCTGGATCCGTAGGTCAGCAGCAGAAAGATCGCCACCAAAATCGGCGTCGTCACCCATGCCAGATCCACCCGGCGCAGCCGTCGCAGTATCAGGAAGTTCACCGGGCCGATCACGGCAATATAGATAACGATCAGCAGTAGCAGGATGGCGGGCGAAGGCAGTCTGAGCGCAGCGAGCTGGAGCGTATCACGCACAAGGTTCTCGTTGCGCCCACGAAAAGAGGTAGCTAACTGCATGCGATCCCCGATGGTGAGGACGTGCGACCAGAGATCGGCCTCGCCCGGCCAGGCCCGCAGGGCGGCGATGTCGAAGGCGGCAAAGACCACCCGGCCAGCGCCCACATCGTGCGTGATCAGCAGATCCGCCCCATCAATGGCGCGGGCATCGGGGCGACGTGTGATCTGGTTGGCGGTCACGCCCTGGCGCAGACTGCCCAGGTCGGCATGACCGGCAAGAACCGCGATTGATTCAGCGGGTACATTCGCCCGCAGGTCGCTGCCTAGCTCCACGGGAAGCAGGTCAGCCACGCCACGGGCCACACGTCCAGCGTCAGGGCCACCGCTCACCAGGAGTGTGCCGCCCAGTTGTACCCAGCGATCCAGCGCGCGGCGCTGACCAACCGACAGCGCGGATGTGTCCACATCGTGGACGACAAGCACATCCAGACCCTCTAGCAGTGCGGCGTTGGTAGGCAACAGATCGCTACTCAGTCGGCTCACGACCGTAGTGTAGCTCTTCACCAGTTGCACCGATGTCAAACTAGTGAGCAGAGTCAGATCACTGCTCAGCACACCAACAGCGATCTCGTTCGCCTCAATTGGGTTGAGGCGTAGATTATTGCTCGCCAGCGGGCGACCATCAACCAGCAGGCGCAGCACGGCTAGGCGGGAACTGGTGTTCGTCACAACCGGCAGGACGACCTGCTTCCGAGCGCCGCGAGGCAGATCAATCTCGTAGTGGAAGGAGGGTTCAGAGTCGCCGGGGAAGCGCCACTCGATGGTGCCGTGCAGGTCGCCGCCATCATTAGCGACCACCACATTCACCGGGAACCAGTGAGAGACGTGGTACTGACCATTGCCGTCGTAGCCTGCCCGCACGTCCAGTGTGACGGGGTTCTGCTGAGCTGCGTGTACAGCTCCCGCCGGTACGAGGGTGATGAGGAGAAGCAGAAGGAGTCGAAGGAAGCGGATCACGGTGGCTCCATGCCTTTGCCTTAAACCCAATACTTTTCGAATAAGGAATCCACCGCCGCTCAGCCCTCACCCCCCAGCCCCCTCTCCCAGAACGGGAGAGGGGGAG
>JBAXMH010000127.1:0-13918 GCA_037134395.1 Chloroflexales bacterium | reverse complement strand
TCTGATGCGGAATCTCCCCTCTCCCCCGGTGGGAGAGGGGCAGGGGGTGAGGGGGTCCGCGCCCCGCCGATCAATCGGCGGGGCTTTTGGCGTTTCTGGATACAACCTTTTTGGGGGGTGGCTTCGGGTTGGCCCGAACGCGCTCGGGGAGCAGCCCGGCGGGCAGAGGCGGCTCGCAGAGGCGTCCGTAGAGGTAGCTAAACACATCGCGGGCGATGGCTCCCATGGGAGCCGAGAGGATCGCCCCAACGAGCCCAAAGACCTGCGAGCAGACGACGAGCAGCACCATCAGGATTGCCGGGTGCAGTCCGACGCTGTCACCCACGATCCGGGGTACAAGGAAGTTGTTCTCAAGCTGCTGGATAGCAGTATAGAGGATGAGTATGGCGATGCCGGTGGTGGGCGAATCGATAAATCCAAGGATCACGGCGGGTACCGCCCCGATGATCGGCCCGATCACCGGGACGAGTTCGGTCATCGCGGCGATCACAGCGAGCAGCAGGATGTAGTTCACGCGCATGCCAAACAGTTCCAGAACGATCAGGCCGATCCCGGCTGCCGCACCCACCGTAAGCCCGAGGATGATCTGCCCGCGCACGTAGCTGCTCACATCATGATCAATGATTACCACCAGCGCCCAGAAGTCGTCGCGCAGCCAGACAGGCAGCATCTGGTTGAGTACCTCGATCCCAGTGCGCTGATCCATCAGCACATAGAAGAGCCAGAACGGGATGAGGAAGAAGCCCATCAGGAAGGTGACGGTGTTGACCACCGAGAGGATGCTGTCGAGCAGGAAGACCCCGATTCCCTGGAGGTAGCTGACGAAGTTGGCGCGCAGGGTATTCAGGCCGTTATTGACAATGCTGGAGATGCTCTGCTCCACTGTGCTGCGCACGCCGGTCGGCAACGTGGTGAGTGCCTGCTGATATGTGTCCATCGCCATGGATGACCACTGCTGAATCTGGGTAATATTGGGGATGGCACCGAGCAACTGGTTGACCTGGTCAATCAGCGGCGGCACGAGGTAGGCGAAGAATCCGAACAGCAAGGCGAAACTACCCACGTAGACAAGCAGGATAGCAGCCCAGCGCGGCTGCCGTGCGTTGAGCCGATTCACCAGGGGCAGCAGCAAATAGGCGAGGGCGATCCCGATGATGAAGGGCGTGAGAACACTGCTGGCTGCCCAGAGCAGCCAGCCAATCCCATATATCGCGCCGAATACCAGTGTCCAGCGTGCTGCCCTACGCGGCGTTATGCGAGGTAAGAATGTCATAGCGTGGGGATTTAGCGTTCCTCGCGGCCAGCAAGGGTACTTACCGTAAGTACGATTGCCGCAGCGTCGCCCGTATTTACCCAGCTATGGGCCATATCATCGTGGTAGAACAGGGTGTCGCCCGTATTGAGCGTATATTCTTCGTCGCCAAGAGAGTAGTGCAAATGACCCTGGAGAACCAGGATCATCTGGCTGCCGCGCCCAGAGAAGCCCTGCTGTCCCCCGCCGGGGCGGGCCTCGATCATGCGCGCCTCCATCTCGCTGTTTGGCGGCAGCAGTGCGTAAACCTGCACGGGCGCATCATCGAGGCTCAGGCGCACGCGGTCGGCGGGAGTGAGTACCTGTCCGGCATGCTGGCTATCCTCGCCCTCGAAAAAATGGGTCATCTGCACGCTGAAAAACTGTGCCAGTTTGCGCAGATTCGCCACCGAGATATTCACTTTATCGCGCTCAAGGCGGCTGAGAAATGACGGTGTTAGCCCAGAGCCATCTGATACTTCTTGTAGAGTGAGACCGCGCTCCTGTCGGAGGCGACCGATTTTTTGTCCGAGTGACATATGTGTGCTGCCTTTATCGGTGAAATAATGTGCCATGAATCGAGATGATCTCGGTCTTAATTAAATGACAACGTGATCACCCATTTGTATTATACGCCACAAAAATAACCCCTGTCAAGGCCATGCACAGGGGTAAAAAACAATGCTATTAAGCATCACGACGGCATAAAACCGCTTGTCGTGCGTATGTTATGCACAGGGAAAATATGCGCGTCTTGGAAATATAATCAAATTTGGCGGTCGCGACGATGCAGGAGCCATGCCGTGATCCCGAGGCAGATCAGGGTGTAGAGCAGCATCGCGCCCCAGCGCCCAAGCAGAGCCTCGGGACTGTGGGTGAAGCTGGCCTCGGCTTCGAGAAAGCTGGGCGCACAGCCAGCCGGGATGCTGCCCGATCCGTCGGTATTGGGTAGGTTACATAAACTGTTCAGATTCGCGCTGATGCCGAGCGCGTCCATTGACCAGCGACTGATGGTGAGCCACGAGAGCGGGGTTGCTAGTCCCTCAATCTTAAAGATCAGGCCAGCGAAGAGGATCTGCGGGATGAGCGCCAGGGGCACGATGCTGATTGCCCGGTCGCCACTGTCGGAGGCGGCACTAATCACCAATCCGAGGGCCATGCCGGTAAGGGCGGTGAGCAGCAGGGTGATGAAGGTCTCGGCCAGGGGCGGCAGGATGACGCCGGTGTCGGCGGGGAATCCGACCTTGAGCGTGATGACTCCGAGCAGCACCAGGGTCTGGGCGATAATGAGGGTGCTGAGGACGGCCACCTTCGAGAGTAGGTACGGCCCAATCCGCAGATTCACCAGCCGTTCGCGCTGGAAAATCGGCAACTCTTTAGTGATCTCGCGGGCGGCGTTGATGATCCCGAACCAGACGCTGACCGTGGCCAGCATAAACAGCACCTTCTTGGCCTCGCTCCGCTGGATCAGGTCGGCAGTCTGCGTGCCGGTGAGGGCGTCGCTGCGGGCGACGAGCAGCAGCAGGAGTGCGACGATGGGAGCCTGAAATAGCAGGATAAGCAGGTTGCGCCGATCCTGTAGGGTCAGGTCGAAGTAGCGCCGGGTGAGGATGCCGAACTGGCGCAGGGGCGAGACTTTGTTCTGGCGCTGCGGGGATGCGGCGGGATGCGGGACTGTCTGGGATGATGGGGCTTGGCCCAGGCGACCCACAACATAACGTTGGTAGGAGGCTGAGGCGCGGAATTTTATCTCCCAGAGTTCGCCAAGGCTGGGCGGAACCTTCGCGCCGGGGTTGGCCGCCGCCCACGTGCCATATTCGCCCTGAAGATCGCGCTGAACAATCGGGCCGTGAGGATCGCCCTGGCCCTCCAACTTGGTGTAAATATCTGCGAAATCGCCGCTGGTGACGTTAAAGAAGACAAGTGCCTCAGCCGGTGGCCCAAAGTAAACCATACGCCCTGCCGCCATGAAAATGACATGGTCGCACTGGGTAATATTGGCGGTAGCGTGGGTAACCAGGATCACCGTGCGACCACTGTCGGCCAGGCGGCGCAGGGTGTACATCATCTTCTTCTCAAGGCCGGGGTCGAGTCCACTGGTGGGCTCATCGAGGAAGAAGAGGCTCGGATCAGCCAGTAGCTCGGCCCCAATGCTGACTCGTTTGCGCTGGCCACCAGAGAGATTTTCGACCATCTTGTCGCGATGCGGGGCCATCTCGACATCATCAAGCACGCGGGTGATGCGGCTATCAATCTCGCTCTCGGCGGTATCGGCGGGCAGGCGCAGGTGTGCGGCGTAGCCAAGGGCGCGACCGACGGGCAGCGTGCGGTGAAGGATGTCGTCTTGGGGAACATAGCCGAGGACGGTGCGGTAAGCATCGAAGTTGTGGTAGAAATCGTCGCCGTTGACGAATACCTGGCCAGCGGTGGCAGGGACGTAGCCGCAGAGAGCTTTCATCAGGGTACTTTTGCCCGTACCGCTGCCGCCAACCAGAGCCACAAACTCGCGTGGGGCAATGCTCAGGGAGACATTGTTCAGGATGATCCGCTGCTTTCCGCCACGGGCGACGGTGCGAGTCAGGCCACGGGCGTCAATGCGCAGGGCACCCTGCTGGTCATACTGATCCAGGCTCGCAACATTGTAGATTAGCTTGAACGCGCCGATCTGGATCACATCGCCCGGTCGCAGGGTGTGAAGGCCGCTGAGTCGCTGTCCATTTACGAACGTACCGTTGCTGCTACCGGCATCGCGCAGGATAGCCGCCCCACCGGCGGCGCGATCAATCTGAGCGTGAAAGCGTGAGACCTGCGGGTTCTCCAGCAGCACATCGCAGCCAGCGCGGCCAATGGTAATCTGTGGGTCGTTCGGGTCGAGGGCGTAGCTCTGGACGACCTTGTTGGCCAGGGGCGCACGGACAGCGTTGCCGTTGCGGTAGGTAAGCGTGACAAAGCTGCCGGTGGCCGGGTCGCCGATCCGCAGCACGTCCCCGTCGTACATATCGTGGCCAGACACACGCTGACCCTCGTAGAGTATGCCATTGGTGGAGCCAACATCAACAATGCGGTGGCCGGGGCCAGTTGGCTCAATGCGGGCGTGGTGCCCGCTGACAAAGCGCGAGGTAAGAACAATGGTGTTATCTGCGGCGCGCCCGATGGAGACGGGTGTCGCGAGCAGGGGCATATCGTGAGCTTGGCCATCTTCCTGAATCTGGAGCAGGGCACCGAGGCCGATGGTTGATCCGGGTGGGCTAGGGGTCGGCTGAACACTGACGGGCTGGACCTTGCCGCAGGCGGTGCAGAAGCGGGCATCGGAGCGGCTTAGCGGTGCCTGACAGTGGACGCATCGGGGGGAAGCGGGGGACGACACGCTACGCGGCTCCTATGCTATAATTTGGCTGGCCCCAGTCTATACCTCCCTTTGATAGCACAGGTCCACCCAGATTGCAACCAGGAGTGCATCCTCGTGGTGCGGTTTGTCGTCCAACTGCCAGCGTGATGCGTTGAGTGCGGAGGCACTGTTGACCACACCGGGCTCTCAGACATGCACGGCATGCGGCGCATCGCTGGCGACCGGGATGCGGTTCTGCCCGCGCTGCGGTGCTCCCACCCCCGACGACGGTATCTCTGATGAGGTCATGCTGCCGGGAAGTCGGCACCTGCGTGTCTCGGCAGACAGCCTGAGCCTGCGCGAGCTGTTGGCGGTGGTTGAGTCGGGCGTGTTCTACTGGCGTCAACGCCTTGATCAGTCGGAGGGCGTGGCCCGCGAGCAGGCTGCCGCCGCGATCACGGAGCTGTCGCACATTCTCGACAGCCTCGCGCAGCAACTGGTGGCTGGCCGCGAGACGGTGCGGATCACCTCGCGCCTCCCCTCGACCAGAGTGGCTCCCCTGGCCTGCCCCATCTGCGGGCGGGGCAACCGCAGCGGTGCCCGCTACTGCGTGGCCTGTGGCTCGTCCATGCGCCCCGATGTGAAGTCGAAACCGCATCCATCGCCCCATCTGAGTCTGTCGGTGGCGGCCCGCACCCATGTCGGCATGGTGCGCAAGGTGAATGAGGACACCTGCTACAGCGGTGAGTTCGCCACGTCTGACGGCAAGATCGGCACGCTTTTGCTTGTGGCCGACGGGATGGGCGGACACGAGTCTGGCGAGGTGGCTTCGCGAATGGCCGCCGATACCGTGAAGGTCGCGTTGCGAGACGCGCTGAGCGCTGGGGTGCCGGTGGCCGATGAAGCTTGGCACGACCTGCTACGCCGGGTGGCCCTGATGGCCAACGGACGGATCTACGAGCGCTCGCGGGCAGCGTCCATCGCACGGGGTATGGGCACGACGCTGACAATGGCCCTGGTAGCGGGTCGGCGCGCCCACATCGCCCACGTCGGCGATAGTCGGGCCTACCTGATCAACCCTGGTGGCGTCGGTGATAGCGGAACGTGGGTGCAACTCACCACCGACCACAGCCTCGTTGCGCGCCTAGTTGATATTGGTCAACTCACCCCTGCGCAGGCCCGCGTTCACCCGCAGCGCAATATGATCTATCGCTCCCTCGGCACCGACCCGACAGTGGATGTGGACACGCTGAGTCAATCCCTAGCGTTGGGCGATGTGCTGCTGCTCTGCTCCGACGGACTCGACAATCACGTAGAGGATGCAGAACTGGCTCAGATCGTGATCAACGAGACCAGCGAGGTTCGCATCTGTGATCGGCTGATCGCCCTGGCGAACCAGCGTGGCGGCAAGGACAATATCAGCGTGATCATCGCACGGGCGCATGTTTGATTGCAGATTGTAGAGTGCAGATTGTGGATTATGGATGCTCTGATGATGATCCGCAATCCGCAATCCGCAATCCGCAATCCGCAATCCGCAATGTAAGGGTATGGATATGCTACTCTGTGGTGCGTGCGGCCAAGAGAACCGTTCCAGCGCACGCTTCTGCTGGAACTGCGCCGCATCACTGTCCGTGTCTCGTCCAAACGAGTCTGATCGCCAGTGGCTCGCCAGCACGCTGATCGGCAGGCAGGACGCCCCGGCTCCGATGGATACAACCGTTCCGCCGCGCTCACAGGAACTGCCCACACTTAGTGCTGGCCCCCAGGAGAACGTCATGGAAGAACAGACACCCGAGGCTCCCCGCCTCTTTGCCGGGCGCTACCAGTTGCCCGTTGATGCTGTACCCGGCCCGATAACGGTGGTTGATACGATGCCCTGGAAGCGCTGCTGGGCCTGTGGCTCAACCGCCAATGAGTCGGGCGAGTCCTACTGTACCGATTGCGGTGCCGCCCTTGAGCAGCGCAGCTACCTGGCCCACCTGTTCGTTGGTGAGAGCCTAGACGATCTCTCCTTGTCAGTGAATCTGTCCGATGATGCGGCCCGTGCACTTTTGCCTGAGTTGATTGATCGAGTCACGGAGAACGGCCAGTCACTTGTCGTGCTGAACGACGGCGGGCGAGGGCCGATCATCCCGCCCCTTGACGAGACACTGGCCCTCGGTGTGGGCGCCGCCCTGGCCCGCCTGTTGGTCGCGCTCCACACCGAGGGCCACATTCTGGGCCGGATCACCCCGGCGAACCTGGAGGCTCTAGCTGCCGGGAAGACACGCCTACGCGGTGTGTCGGGCCTGCGCCGGATTGATGAGAGCGGGCGTGATGCGGCGGTGCATGGCGATCTGGCCGATCTGGCCGAATTGCTGGAGCAACTCACGGCGACGCCGCGCACCACTCAGCGCCTGGAAGAGGCTGAGGCGGCGGTGGCGCTGGCCGCTGATGCTGATAGTTTGCCCACCGTGCTACGTGAAGTACGCACCGGGGCGATTAGTTCGGCTAGCGAACTCGCTGGTCGGCTCCAGGCAATTGTGGATGAGCGCACGCGCCCAATGGCTTTGCGCCAGATTGTAGGCGCTCATACCGATGTCGGTATGGTGCGTGACCACAACGAGGATAGTTACCTGACTCTGAGCCTGGGCCTCGATAACGATAGCCAGCGTCAGGGCTGGGGTCTTTATATTGTCTCGGATGGAATGGGTGGCCACGCCGCCGGTGAGGTGGCCAGCAGCCTGGCGATCCGTGGGGCCGCCGAGTTGCTGATCAGTGCCTACCTAGCCAGGGCCATCGCCCCCGACGCCGTCTATGATGAGGCTGAGGCCCGCAATCTGGTGCGCCAGGCAATACTTCAGGGCAACGAGGCGATCATTGCCGAGGGACGGGCGCAGGGTAACGATATGGGAGCCACGATGACGATGGCCCTCGTGTCGGGAGATCGCGCTATTATTGGAAACGTCGGCGACAGCCGCACGTACCTGTACCGCGACGGTAAGCTGCGGCGGATCAGCAAAGATCACTCGCTGGTGATGCGCCTGGTAGAGCTTGGCCAGATTGCCGACGACGACATTTACACGCATCCACAGCGCAACGCGGTACTCCGCTCACTGGGCGATAAATCCAATGTTGAGGTTGATATTTTCATTGAACGACTGCGCTCCGGCGACGTGCTGTTGCTCTGCTCAGACGGGTTATGGGAGATGACCCGCGATGCTGAGATGGAGCGTATACTGGCCCGCGATGCGATCCCGCAGGCAACCTGCGAGGCTCTGGTGTCGGCGGCGAATCAGGCCGGCGGCGAGGATAATATCTCGGTGGTGATGGTGCGCTTCGCGTGATCGAGACACCCCAATACGCGGAATTGCAGAGTGCAGAGCGAACACTGCCCTGCACAACCGGAGACATTATATGGCTGATGTTGTAACACTTACCTGTACATGGGGCCGGTCGCCAATGACGGTGACGGGCGCGCCGCAGGTCGCGTACCTGCTGGTGGAGGCAACCCCGGTTGCCGCACCGTCGGTGCCGGTGCCGTTAAACTTCTGTCTGGTACTCGACCGCTCAGGTTCGATGCAGGGTGCCAAGCTAGAGAGCATGAAGGCGGCCACTCGGCACGTGATTGAGACTCTGACGAATCAAGATATTGTCTCTATCGTGATCTTTGACGACACGGTGCAGACACTTGTCCCCGCCACCTTGGCCGCCGACCGAGGCGCACTTCTGGCTGCCGTGAACACCATCAGCGAGTCGGGTGGCACAGCGATGTCGCTCGGCATGCAATCTGGCCAGATCGAGCTACAGAAAAATATTGGCCCAGATCGGCTCAGCCACATGCTGCTGCTCACCGATGGCCAGACCTGGGGCGATGAGGAGGTATGCCGCAGTATCGCCAAATCTCTGGGCCAGGTTGATGCACGCATCACGGCGCTGGGCCTGGGTGCCGAGTGGAATGAGCAACTCCTCGATGATCTGGCCGAGTTCACCGAAGGGAACTCCGACTATATTGCCGATCCCAACCAGATTGGCGCGTTCTTTCAGCGAGCGGTGCGCCGCGCGCAGGGTACGGCGGCCACTGATGCGCGCCTGCTGCTGCGCCTGGTGCGCGAGGCAACCCCGCGTGCCGTCTACCGCGCCACGCCGACGATTACAAACCTCGGCTATCAGCCGATTGGCGAGAACGAAGTGGCGGTACGGCTGGGTGACTTGGTCTTTGGCCAGACGGCCAGTGTGGTGCTGGATCTGATGTTGCCGAGCCGAGCCGTTGGCTCATTCCGCATTGTCCAGGCCGAATTGCATGTCGCACCCGTCGGCGCGGAGCATGAGCAAGTGGTGAAGCAGGATGTTCTGCTCACGTTCAGCGCCGATTCCACTGCCGCCTACGAGCCTCGGGTGATGAACTTGGTGGAAAAGGTGACGGCATTTAAGCTTCAGACTCGCGCCCTGGCTGAGGCCGAATTGGGCAACACGAGCGGGGCCACCCAGAAATTGCGTGCGGCGGCCACACGCCTGCTGGATCTCGGTGAACTTGATCTGGCCGAAAAGACCCTTCAGCATGCCGATCAACTGGAGCAGGGCGCTAAACTTAGTGCCGAGACGCAGAAGGAGCTGAAGTACGCAACCCGGCGGCTGACGCAGAAGTTTGAGGAGTGATTGATGTTCAGGGAAGGCGCACGTCTTCTGGAACGTTCCTTTGTTCATATGTGGAGGCAAATAACGATATGACGACCTGCCCAACGTGCGGTGCCCAGAACGATCCTGGCAACCGCTTCTGCGATCAGTGTGGAACACGCGTGGATGTAGCTCCTGCTGGTGCCTCCGCTACGGGAGGAACGGCGGCACCTGATCAGCTCACGGTGGCTGTATCCGTGCCGTCCTGTCCGAAATGTGGCGCAGCGGTACTTCCCGGCGAAGCGTTCTGCGATAACTGTGGTGCCGATCTGACCTCGATACCCGCCGCACCTACCCCGGCTGTGACTCCGACTCCGACTCCCGCTCCCACTCCCGCTGATGCCCCGACTATGCTGGCATCATTGCCGGTCGTCCCGCCTGTGGCCACCCCCGTGTCATCTGGGGGAGGGATACTCTGCCCAGCCTGCGGGCAGACTAACCTGCCGGGCGAGAAGTTCTGCGATAACTGTGGTGCCGATCTGTCGGCGCCTGCACCTGTGGCCATCGTACCTGCGCCGGTCGTCGCGATACCGGTTGTCTCTCCCGACGATGCAACCATTCTTGCACCACTCCCCGTTTCTCTGATGGAGCCGCCGCCGCCTGTTGCCCCTCCAACACTCCCTGACGATGCGACGATGCTTGCGGGGACGGAGATTCCGGCCGAGAAGACGCCCGCACCAGTACCCGTACCCGACCCGACAGCCGAGGCGGTGACCGAGGCGGTTCCCACGCCAGTTGTGGCCGATCCCGACCCGGCGATCTATCTTGCGCAGAAGGCTGAATGTGAGGCGGAGATCGGGCGGCAGCAGCAGATCATCGCGCAATTTGAGCAGATGCAGGCTATGTTTGGGGCGACAACTCCCCCTGCGGTAACGGCAGGACTGGCCGATGCCCGTGTGGCTCTGGCGAAGGCGGAGTCAGATCTGGCCGCTCTCACTCCACCCGTCGCTACGGTTGACCCAGAGGCGGTACGGCAGCTTGAAGCGGAGATTGGGCAGCAGCAGCAGATCATCGCGCAGTTCACGCAGATGCAGGCCATGTTTGGGGTGGCAACCCCCCCTGCGGTGACGACAGGACTAGCCGATGCCTATGCGGCGCTGGCAAAGGCCGAATCTGACCTAGCTGCGCTGACGGGCGGTGTCCCGGTTGCTCGTGCTATTCCCGTGGCACAGGCTGCTCCGGTTTCTCCTGGCGCTCCGCCAACCCCGCCACCGGCACCCACGCCGCGCCTAGTGGTGGTTGATGGTGGGCAAGTCCTAAACCTGCCAACAGATCGAGTCGAGATCATCGTCGGTCGGGAAGATCCGGTGAGCAACATTTTCCCCGAAGTTGATCTCACCTCTTTCGGTGGCGAGGCTGGCGGAGTGAGCCGTCAGCACGCGAAGATCACCCATAACGGTGACCAGTGGACGATCACCGACCTGAACAGCACGAACTTCACACGGGTTGATGCGGTGCGCCTGGAACCCTACATTGATACGCCGCTCCACGACGGTGCCCGTATCCAGTTTGGACGAATCGTAACGACGTTTCACATCTAGCTGGCAACGCAAAACGGGGGCCGTCAGCAGTGCTGACGGCCCCCGTTTTGCGTTGTCGGCTATGAGTCGAGGGCGCTAACACCTCGCTCGGTATCGAGGATGCGCCCACGGATACTCTTGGCGAGATCCCAGATCCATAGGCTGGCGGGGCTGCGTGTCCCAGACTGGGGATCGCTTGTTACGACGTAGGCCAGCCCGTCGCCAGAGAACGAAGCCTTGTCCACGCTCCCCTTGCTCTGCCCAGAACCGAGCATGTCGCTGCGCTTGGGAGCCTGCCAGCGGTAGATCTGGTAGTCCTGCACCAGATTGCTGGCACAGAGGATACGTATGTAGATCAGGCTGCCCTGGGCATCCCAGGCAAGAGGTCGTGTCCAGTAGGGGCCGCGATACTCCGGATCGGCGGGTGGCTCGGGCTGGGGCGTGAAAGTGGGAGTCGCGGTGCTGGTGGGCGTCTCCGCAGAGGTGGCGGTTGGCTTGGGTGTCGCCGACGGCTTGGGTGTCGCTGACGGTTTGGGTGTTGCTGACGGCTTCGCTGTCGCCTTAGGCGTGCCACTGGTCGTAGGTGTGCTACTCGCTGTAGGCGAATTTTCCACCGTCGGTGTCTCGCTTGGGGACGGTATGTAGGTGGCACTGGGGGCTATGGTCGCCGTAGGCGTGGGTGGCGGGGGCACAAATGTCTGCCCGCCCACAATATCGAGGATGCTGCCGTCGGCGGCCAGTATCACCATATCGGCTCCAGCCGTATCGCTGCGCAGCGCCTCAACGGCCACACGAGATCCATCGAGCGAGGCAAGCGGGTGCCCAATGGCGCGGTAGCGGGCCGTGCCTGCATCACCCTCCAGAATACTAGCTCCCACATCGAGGACTGCGCCGTCAGGGGCGCGCAGGAACAGGGTGCTACGGCCATCCTCGGCCTCGGCAGCATAGATCAGGGCACCGTTAGCAAGCCACTGGGGCGCAAAGCGGCTCCACTCATCGCCGGTGGCCTGGATGCGCTGCGGTGTCCCCCCGTCTACAGATACGGTGAAGATCGCCCGCTGGACGGGCACGGCACCTGTCTCGTCCACCGCAAAGGCCAGATTTTTGCCATCGGTGCTGAAAGCCGGGTCGGCACAACTGACTCCCACCTGGGCCAGAGGTTTCGGATTACCGCCAGTAGCTGACATCGTCCAGAGCGTACTCGGCACCGCCAAATTCGCATCAGCCGGGTCGAGTCCTGGCGCGGCGCGGCAGAACGCGATCTGCGCATGGTTCGGGCTAACCGCCATCGCCGTCTCGCTCTCGGGCGAGTTGGTCAGGTTCTTCGGCTTCTCGCCCTGGCCATCAACACGCCAGATGTCACCGTCATACAGGTAGAAGAGCGGCCCGGCCAGTGCGGGCTTCCCACCACCGGTGGGAACCTGGAGCGTATCGCTGGATGTCAGGAACGGCGAACTGCGGGCAACCGCAATCGTCAGGCGTGTAGGGTTGCGCTGGATGGTCAGCCGGAACGGCAGCGCTTCCTTCAATCCAATCAACATTGTTGTGCCAGCCTCTGCGCCGGGCGACGAGATAAAGCTGGCACTACTGATCATACGAGTCGTGGTGAACGTGAGGGTCTGAGTGATCGCGGATGCGCTGAAGCGATCATCGTGCAGCCAGCCAGGCAACTCGACGCGCAGGGTATAGGGAGCGGATGCTGCGACATCGCCGGTGAGTGCCTGCACACTGCTGGTACCGACACAGCTCGCCCCAGCGTGGACGGGTGCCGAGTCGGGGCCAAGATCGAAGCCAAGCGTCACCTGATCAAAGGCAGGGAAGCCGCTGGCCGCAATATCGGTGAGCGTAGCCGAGAACCGACCGCTGGCCCCAGGGCTGGCCTGGTTGCAGAAGCTGAAACCGGCGAGGGCCGGGTTCGGCGTCGGCGTGGGCGGCAGGGGTGTCTCGGTAGCGGTGGCGGTGGCGGTGGGCGTTAATGTTGGGCCGACCGTAGAGGTACTCGTCGTCGTCGCCGTAGGTGTGTCCGTAAGTGTGGGACTCGGTGTAATTGACGGCGTACCAGCGCGGATCGTCTCCACATTGGCAATCTGCTCACTATTATTGGCCGGTGACAGCGAGCAACTGGAGAGAATCGTAGCGAGAGCGAGGGGGAGCAGTACCAGGGCGGTGGCAACTTTATGGTACGGGGGCTTCACAGGTATTTTGCCTTTCCCCTTTCACGAGCGCGGTACGGAAGGGAGCGGTGGCTAATCGCCGGGGAGTACCACCTTGATCCAGCCACGGCGCATCGCATAGACCACCGCCTGAGTGCGGTCGTTGACAGCGAGCTTACGGAGAATCGAGGAGACATGGTTCTTAACCGTCTGGTTACTAACATCAAGGCCCAGGGCAATCTCTTTATTGGTTTGTCCGGATGCCATCAACTCCAGCACCTTAAGCTCGCGCAATGAGAGCGGTGAAAAAATGCTCTCAACATCCTCATCCATAACCATCTGGCGGAAGGCAGCGAGAACCTGGGATGCCACATCGGGCAGGGAGATCACCAGATCGTTGATCGGATAGCTGCCGTTGCGTACATCGTTGAGCATCGCGAGCAGGTTGCGCCACTCAATATTACGCGGCAGGTAGGCGGCGACACCCGCACGGATGGCCTTCACCACCTGCTGCCCGTCCATTGCCGAGCTAAAGAGCAAGATTCCGACGTGGGGATGCGTACGCTTAATGACGCGGGAGACTTCGAGTCCATTGACACCGGGGAGATCGATCTCCATCAGCACCAAATCAGGATCGGTATAATCAACAATTTGGATCGCCTGCTGGCCATTGCTGGCTTCGCCCGCGATGCGAAACTCGGGCTGTGTGGAGAGATGATGGCGCAGTCCCTCACGAAAGAGGGCGTGGGCATGCACGAGAACTATTGATGCGACGCTCACACACAGCCCCCTCTATGCTGATCACCCCCCACCCCGCCCATGTACAGGTGGCGATCACCGCGCCCGCGACGAAATACTCACAATTAAGGGTGAGATTCATTATAGCTGATGGGATGGCATTCTACAAGAGAACACCGTAGGGGCGCCAGGGCTGATGCAAAGTCCTCAGATTGCCGCCCGCTCCCCC
>JBAXMH010000126.1:0-13946 GCA_037134395.1 Chloroflexales bacterium | reverse complement strand
AGGGCGTCTTTGATCCGGCCCAGGAAACCCTCATCGCGAGAGCTTTGATCCTCCGGGTCGAAGGTGTGCGCAAGCTCTGTGAAGAGCTTACGCTGTTGGTCGTTCAGCTTCGCGGGTACCATCACCCGAATGATGACAATTTGGTCGCCACGACCGTTCTGGCGCAGAAAAGGCACACCCTTGCTCCGCAGCTTAAAGGTCTGCCCGGTCTGTGTACCGGGTGGGACGCGCAGCTTCTCAGTGCCGTCGAGGGTCGGCACCTCCAGATCTTCGCCGAGGGCGGCCTGGGCCACATTTAGCTTCAGCTCCAGAATAATATCGTTGCCGTCGCGCAGGAAGACCGCGTGCTGCTGTACATCAAGGGCGACATAGAGATTGCCGAAGGTGCCGCCCCTGGGGCCAGACTCGCCCTCGCCGCTGATGCGAATCTGCTGATTGCTATCCACACCGGCGGGCACCTTTACGATCAGACGATGGTTCTGGCGTACCCGGCCCTCGCCGCGACACTCGCGGCAGGGGATGGGGATCACCGTGCCGCTGCCCCCGCAGGAGTCGCAGGTAGTCACCGTCACCATGTTAAAGAGGGGAGCGCGCTGGCGCACCTCGCCGCTACCACCGCACTTGGGGCAGCGCACCGGATCGGTACCAGGCTCGGCACCGCTGCCCTTGCAGCTTGGGCACCCCTCAAGGCGGCGGAACTCGATCTCCTTCTCGCAGCCGAAGACCGCCTCCTCAAACGACAGACGCAGGTTGTAACGCAGGTCGGCACCGCGCTGGGGGCCGCGCTGAGTGCGCTGACCACCACCGCCGCCAGATCCGCCAAAGAAGGCATCGAAGATCGTACTGAAGGCATCCCCACCGCCGAATGGATCGTACCCCGCGCTGCTGCCGCCGGGCGCGCTGTGGCCAAAGCGGTCGTACATCGCCCGCTTCTGCTCATCGGACAGCACCTCGTACGCCTCGTTGATTTCCTTGAACTTGGACTCGGCGCTGTCCTCTCTATTCACATCGGGGTGGTACTGGCGAGCCAGGCGACGGTATGCCTTCTTGATCTCATCTGGTGATGCCCCCCGGCTCACCCCGAGTACCTCGTAGTAGTCACGCTTCGCGCCCGTTGTCATAGCTTCTACTCCGCCTTATACTCGCCGTCCACCACATCGTCGGGCTGGCTGTCGGCGGTGTTCTGAATGGACTGGCCCGCCCTCTGCATTACCACAGAGAGTTCGGCGGTGCGGTTGCGGATCTCCTCAACATCATCACCCGAAAGAGTAGTGCGCAAGGCGGTGATCGCATCCTCAACCTGAGTGCGAACTAGGCCATCGAGCTTTTCACCGGTCTCACGCAGAGCCTTCTCGGCAGCGTAGATCATACTATCGGCCCCGTTGCGCACATGGATCTGCTCACGCCGCTGCTGATCCTCCTCCGCGTGCAGCTCAGCGTCGCGCACCATCCGGTCAATCTCGGCATCGCTGAGGCCCGATGAGGCGGTGATAGTAATACGCTGCTCCTTCTCGGTGGCCTTATCCGTAGCGGTCACGTTCACAATCCCGTTCGCATCAATATCGAACGTCACCTCGATCTGGGGCATACCACGGGGCATAAACGGAATGCCGGCCAACTCAAATTTGCCCAAGCTCTTGTTAAAGCGTGCCTCGGCGCGCTCGCCCTGGAGGACGTGGATCTCCACGCTGCTCTGGTTGTCGCTGGCGGTCGAGAAGACCTGGCTCTTGCGGGTGGGGATGGTGGTGTTGCGCTCGATCAGCGGAGTCATCACGCCGCCCAGAGTCTCGATGCCCAGAGTCAGGGGGGTGACATCGAGCAACAGCACATCCTTAACCTCGCCGCCAAGCACACCGGCCTGCACAGCGGCACCCACGGCCACCACCTCGTCTGGGTTGACGGTGCGGTTCGGCTCTTTGCCGAAGAACTTGCGCACAGCCTCCTGCACGGCGGGCATGCGCGTCTGGCCACCCACCAGGATAACTTCATCAATCTGGGTGGGCTTCACATCGGCATCCTTGAGCGCCTGACGCACCGGCCCCATACACCGCTCGATCAGGTCGCCGGTAAGTTGGTCCAGCTTGGCCCTGGTCAGGGTGTAGCTCAGGTGCTTCGGGCCACTGGAATCGGCGGTGATGAAAGGCAGATTAAGCTCGGTCTGCATCACCGTCGAGAGTTCCATTTTGGCTTTTTCCGCAGCCTCTTTGAGTCGTTGGAGGGCCATGCGGTCAGAGCGCAGGTCAATGCCATATTCCTTCTGAAACTCGCTGCCGAGCCAGTCAATGATGCGCTGGTCAAAGTCGTCGCCGCCGAGGTGTGTATCGCCGCTGGTGGATTTCACCTCCACCACGCCCTCGCTCAGTTCTAGCACCGACACATCGAAGGTGCCGCCGCCAAGGTCGTAGACCACCACCAGTTCGTCTTTACCCTTTTTATCAAGGCCATAGGCCAGGGCACTGGCGGTCGGCTCGTTGACAATACGCAACACCTCTAGCCCCGCGATCTTACCGGCGTCCTTGGTGGCCTGGCGCTGGCTATCGTTAAAATAGGCTGGCACCGTGATCACCGCCTGCGTCACCGGCTCGCCGAGATACGCCTCCGCATCGGCTTTGAGCTTTTGGAGGATCATCGCCGAGACCTCGGGCGGGGCGTAGTCGCGGTCGCCCATCATCACCCGCACATCGCCGTTCGTCGCACCAACAAGCTTATAGGGCACCAGCTCGCGGTCGCGCTGCACGGTGGCGTCGGCAAACTTACGGCCAATAAAACGCTTAACCGAGGAGATCGTATTTTCTGGGTTGGTGACCGCCTGACGGCGGGCGACCTGGCCAACCATACGCTCGCCGGACTTGTTCATTGCCACGACCGACGGCGTCAGGCGGGCACCCTCAGCGTTAGGGATGACCACCACCTCGCCACCCTCAACCACCGCGACCACAGAGTTGGTTGTACCAAGATCGATACCAATAACTTTAGGCATATGTCTATCTATCGATTCTTTCGTTGGAGCGCAGCAGGGGCAAAGCCCCTACTGCGCCCCTACTACCCTCTTCCCACCTTCACCATCGCCGGGCGGAGTATGCGCTCGCGAAGCCGATAGCCGCGCTGAAGCTCCGCGATCACCTTGCCATCCTGACCCTCGGCGTCCTCATAGAGAACCGCCTCATGAATGTTCGGGTCAAAGTCTTGGCCAAGGGTCTCGATTGCCTTCACGCCCTCGCTCTCCAGCAGCGTGCGCAGCTTTTGAGCGATCAACTGAGTGCCGCCCCACCAGGGCGTCTCTGCAACCTCGGGGGGGATATTGGCGATGGCACGGTCGAAGTCGTCCACCACCGGAAGGATCTTCAGCAACAGGCCAGCACCGGCGCTGCGGATCAGTTCGCCTCGCTCAATATCAGCACGGCGCTTAAAATTCTTATAGTCGGCGGTGGCGCGCAGCCACTGATCCTTATACTCAGCAGCCTGGGCCTCAGCCTGGGCCAGGCGGGACTCCAGTTCCGTCGTGGGGTCGGGGATTGTCTCAACGTTGCCCTCCACCACATCGGCGGCGGGCGGGATATGTGTCTCAGGCTCGGTCGTCATCTGCTCCTCACTCATACTACTTCCCTCTTGACATATAACATACCGATGGAGCGGCGAGGCCGCTCCAGGGTGTCTTCCGTGACCGCATCTCCGTCTATACTACAGGCCACCATCAAAGGGCGGGCGGGTCTCGCCCGCATAGAGATCTCCGAGCAGGTTGCTCATCAGCGACGAGATATAGCGCACCGTCGAGATCGAGCGCGGGTAGGCCATACGTGTGGGGCCGATCACACCAAGGACTCCCGTCACTGTCCCGCCGACCCCATAGCGAGCCAGGACGACGCTATACTCACGCATTTCGTCCTCGCTATGCTCGCCACCAATGATCACCTGAACCCCCTCGCTGGCCAGAGCCTGCGGGATCAGCGGACCAAGGCCACGTCCACTCTTGAGAATCTCCAAGGCGCGGCGCAGGCGCTCGACCGCACGCTCAGCATCGTCACGGGTCAGCGAAGGGATAAACTCCGGCTGACTGAGCATCTCCAGCAGGCCATCGGAGTGAATCTGCTCACGGGCCTGCTCCTCAAACGTCTGCATCGCGTGGGTCACCAAATCAATCACCACACGATCAAAATCGCCAAAGAGCGGAGTAGGTTGCTGGGCGTCGTGGGCAACCAGATCCTCAACCTGGCTCACCGTCAGGTCAGCGAACTGGTCGCTGATCCGACCGGCACCACGGCGCAGATCCTCTGGACTGCGGGCCGTATCGGGCGAGAAGGTCTGCTGCTTCACAATACCGCCGTGAAAGACCAGCACCGCAAGCACCATCGTCTCGTGGATACTGATCAATTCCAGGTTCTTAAATCGTAGGTGTTCAGCGCGGGGCGGCGTGACCAGGGATGCGTTCTGGGCGGTGCGGGCAAGCACCGCGCCCGCGAGCTGAATCCACTGATCGAGTTCACCGCGCACCTGATAGAACTGGTGGCGGATCATGCGCTGCTCGGCCAGCGAGAGCGAAGTGCGCTCCATCAGATTCTCAACAAAAAAGCGATAGCCGGCATCGGTCGGCACGCGCCCCGCCGACGTATGCAGGTGCGTCAGGTAACCAAGATCCTCAAGGATAGCCAACTCATTGCGCACCGTAGCCGAGGAAAACCCCAGGCCGTACTTGCGCACAAGCATCTCCGAGGCGACCGGCGTAGCCGTCTCGACGAATTCCTGAACCACAATTTTGAGGATGAACAGTCGCCGCTCAGTGAGGGTCGCCGCCATAGCAGGACGTCCTGACAAGCTTCGCGACGGTTGTCCCGCCGCCCCGGCATCGTGCGCCAGAACTGCGGCCCAAGGCCAACCCGCTGCGCTCATTGGTCACTTTAGCACTCGCGGTACGAGAGTGCTAAGGATCAAGGCTAAAGGAGTGGCGTGCAACCTATGCACGCCGACAGGTATGATACCACGACTCCCGCCACTTGTCACGGGCGAGCGCGACGGGGAATCAGGGCGTGCTGCACAGTCGCCTGCCAGTATGGATTGACATCCCTCTGCCCTATCTCTACAATGGGCGGCTGAATTGTACGCTCTTGTGTTCTAGACAATGGAAGCCTGATGTCATATCGAGATGGGGGTCGCGATCTGCCTTATGGCCGCCAGGATACGCGGGCGATCATTCGGGAGTTGGTGCTGATGACTGCGGGCGCGTTGATCGCTGCGGGCTGGTTATTCTCCCGTGTGCTGGGCTCGCTCGGTAGCGTCCTCGCTGCCGACCGCGTTGTCCGTACCAATGACGGCGCTCAGAATGTCTGGATGCTCTGGTGGACATCCGAGGCGATCCGCCAGGGCGCAAATCCTTTTTTTGTGGATAGCATATTCTATCCGCTGCGAATCAATCTTTTCTGGCAGACCCTGAATGTCACCAATGGGCTGCTTGCGCTGCCGATCACGTACACTTTCGGCGCGGTGGCCGCGTATAACATCGTGGCGATCTCCAGCTTTGTCCTGAGCACACTGGCGATGTACGGGCTGGCGCGAGTGTTGACCGGCTCGCCTGTGGGTGCGGGCGCTGCGGCGATGATCTATGCCTTCTCGCCGTTTCATGTGAGCGGCCTCTATAACGGCCAGCTTGAGATCATGAGCATCCAGTATTTTCCGCTCCTGACTCTCGGCCTGTTCGCCATCAGTGTCAGAAAATCCTGGCCCGCTGCTCTCTTGAGCGGCGTGCTGGTTGTGTGGATACTTTTAACCAGCCTGTACTATGGCTTTTTTGCGCTCATCTATGCCGCGCTGTTTGGTATTGTCTTTGTCCTCGTGTATCGGCCACTCTACCGGGATATCGTTCGTCTGGCTGGCCGATTCATCGTGGTCGCACTGCCGTCTGCACTCCTGCTGCTATCCCAGGGTGTCGGCACGACCTCCTATAACGGGCAGGGACATGTACGCCAGACCCTCCACTCTGCGCAGCTCGTTGACTTCTTCTTGCCCAGCCCGCATCACCCGCTGTGGGGCGATCAGATCGCGACACTCCAGGCGCGCCTGCATCCAGGGGTGAGCATGATCACTATCTCGCTCGGCACTCTGATCTGGCCCCTGGCGATTATCGCAGCGATCACGCTATTTCGGCAGAAGCAGGCGCAGCTCCACATCGCGCTGACCATTATCTGCCTGCTGCTGACGATGGGACCCTGGCTTGTTTGGAATGGAGAGGCAACGACGATCCCGCTGCCGTACGCACTGCTAAGCCTGCTCCCCGGCGTTCAATCCGGACAGCGGCCAAATCTCTTTATCGTGGTCGCGGCAGTTCATTTCTGCCTGCTCGCGGCTTTTGGGATGAAATGGTTGTGTGCGAAGCGTCCGATGATGGGAAGGTTGTCGTTGAGCAGTCTGTTCTCGGTGTTGCTGGTGATTGACCTTATCCCGACGCCTATCCCCGGTATTCCCAATACGATTCCTGCGGTCTATCGTGCAATCCCGCCCGGCTCCGGTGCGCTGCTTGAGATACCGTTTCAGATTGATAGTGCGGCCCCCCTGTTTGCGCAGATCACCCACCGCCGACCGCTGCTGGGAGTCTATCTGGCGCGTATACCGGACTACCCCTTTAATCATGTGGATGGGATCGCGGAGATCCTCTCCGATAGATCAAAATCTACGATTTTGAGCAACGACTGGCTGCAGTCGCTGGTTGCGGTGATGAGCGCCCAGAACATCGAGTACGTCCTGGTTCATCGTGATCTGCTGAATCCCGCGCAGGAAGTGGTTGCCGACCAGCTTGCGCAACGGCTCGTGGTTGCCTACCGCGACACCCAAACAACCCTCTATCAGCGGCCTATACCGGCCCAGCCGGATCTGACGATGGCGCTTGGCAAAGGCTGGTATGGATTAGAACACAAAGGTACAAATCGCTGGCAGTGGACGGACACACGTGCGACGATTGACGTATTCAACCCACATCCCACGGCGAGGGTGGCCCTCATCGAGTTTCGCATGCGCTCATACGCAGTTACCAAAGACATCACCGTATCTATGGTGCAGGATGCCTCAGCGCCAGTTATATTCAGCACAATTACCGTAACCCCCGCCGACCGCACCTATCACCTCCTGGTAAACGTGCCTCCGGGCTACGCACAGATTCAGCTTGACACAGATCACGGTGAACAGAATCCCTCAGATGATCGGCTGCTGGGTGTGCGGGTGCAGTCCATCCGCTTTGCCGATCTTACCCAACCCTGAGCCATAGTGGGCCTAGCAGTATCGTACAAAGTGTTACTATTGAAGTATTGCGCGGCACCCGACATTTGGAGAGCGGGCTGCCCTACCGCAACAAACTGAGGAGGGACTATGCTCCGCACTTTCCGTCGTGTCGCTGCTCCACTCTCGGCGGCCCTGCTCCTATCGCTGGCCGCATGTGGCAGTCGTCAGGCTGCGGCACCCACCGCAACCCCTGTTCCACCCACCGAGGCTCCCACGCGCACCCCACGGCCTACCCGTGAACCGGAGGCCACGGCTGAACCCACGGCCAAGCCTACCATCAAGCCTACCGCCGTCGTCCTGAGTAACGATACGGCCACCAGCACCGCTGGCGACCAGCTCAAGGCGGTTGACATTGGCACCCTGGAAACCTACGCGCACGCTTCCGGCGTCTTTCAGATTGATGTCCCTCAGAACTGGACGCTTCAGGACAACAGTAAGGCCGACGAACTCATCCTGATCTGGACCGACCCAACCCGCAATGGCGCGATGATCGTCGATCTTTATGAGACTACGAAGACCAATACGGAGAAGGATCTGACCAACTTACTCCAGAAGTATCTGAAGAGTACGTTCGGCAGTGAACCCGACTTCTCCACTGACGCCCCGAAGACCCAAGCCGATAAGAGTGTGTTGATCGTCTGGACCTACACCGCCACCGCCGATAACGGCACGAAAGCTCCGCTCCTCGGCAACACCTTCATCGAACAGCGCGGCAATAAGATCTCGCTCCTCTCCACCCTCGTGCCGCAGAATCAGTTCAAGGATCTCAAGGAGAAGACCAACAAGATCATCAACTCCTATCAGATCACGTCCGACGCGCCGATCAAGCCGTAAGACATGGTTTCAGATACTTTACAGTTCTACCCCCCCTAGCCCCCCCGCGCGCGGGGGGGGACAACGCATTGGTTCCCCCCCGCGTGCGGGGGGGCTAGGGGGGGTAAGTATGCCAAGAGTGTAAAGTAAACTCGGCCCCTCTGAAACCATGTCTAAGCATAAATCCGTCTTTAGTCACATTGCATGGTGCTGGGAAGTGCGGGCGTCCCGCCCGCGCTTCCTAACATGGTGACGCGAACACCGTGTGTTCGCGTCACCATGTTATAATCGCTGCCGATGTCTCACACACGGCGGCGGGCGCGGCCTGCCCCAACGAGGAGCGATTGCTACGATGCCCAGGCGCACTGATCTCCATACGATTCTTATTCTTGGCTCTGGCCCGATTGTCATCGGTCAGGCATGCGAGTTCGATTATTCTGGCGCGCAGGCGTGCAAGGCCCTGCGTGAAGAGGGCTATCGCGTCGTTTTGGTTAACTCGAACCCGGCGACGATTATGACCGATCCGAGTCTGGCCGACGCGACCTATATTGAGCCGCTGACGGTGCCAAGCCTAGAGCGGATCATCGCCAAGGAGCGCCCCGACGCCCTGCTGCCGACGGTCGGCGGGCAGACGGCCCTCAATTTGGCGGTTGATCTGCATGAGGCGGGTGTCCTCACGACCTATAATGTCGAGCTGATCGGCGCGTCCATTGAGGCGGTGCGCGTAGCTGAGGATCGCCAACTCTTTAAAGAGAAGATGATCGAGATCGGCCTGGAGGTCGCCAAGAGCGGCACGGCCCACACGATTGAGGAAGCTCTGGCGGTGGTGGTCAACACCGGCTTCCCGGCGATCATCCGGCCTTCCTTCACTCTCGGCGGCGCGGGCGGCGGCATTGCCTACAACCTGGAGGAGTTTAGGGAGATTGTCGAGCGCGGCCTGGACGCCTCGCCCGTTACGCAAGTGCTGGTTGAGGAGAGCGTCCTGGGCTGGAAAGAGTTTGAGATGGAGGTGATGCGCGACCGTTTAGATAACGGCGTGATCATCTGCTCGATTGAGAACATTGACCCCATGGGCGTGCATACGGGCGACTCGGTGACGGTTGCTCCGGCCATGACTCTCACCGACCGCGAGTACCAGCAGATGCGCGATCAGTCTCTGGCGGTGCTGCGCGCCGTAGGTGTGGAGACGGGCGGCTCGAATGTCCAGTTCGCCGTCAGCCCCACCGATGGCCGCATCTATGTCATCGAGATGAATCCGCGAGTCAGTCGCTCATCAGCCCTGGCCTCTAAGGCGACCGGTTTCCCCATCGCCAAGATCGCCGCTAAGCTGGCGGTTGGCTATACTCTCGATGAACTGCCTAACGACATCACCCGCGAGACCCCGGCATCCTTTGAGCCGACTCTCGACTATGTCGTGGTGAAGATCCCGCGCTGGACGTTTGAGAAGTTCCCGCTGGCCGATCAAACCCTCACCACCCAGATGAAGTCGGTCGGCGAGGTGATGGCGATTGGCCGCACCTTCGCCGAGGCGTTCCAGAAGGCGTGGCGCTCGCTAGAGCAGGGCCGCATGGGTTGGGGGGCCGATGGTAAAGAGCAGATCAACCCTGAGCGGCTGCGCGAACGGCTGATTACGCCTCACCCTGAGCGATTCTTCTACATCCGCTACGCTCTCCAGAGCGGTATGGAGGTAGATCAGGTGGCGGCCCTGACCAAGATTGACCCCTGGTTCCTCAATCAGTTTGAGCAGATCCTGCGCCTGGAGGGCCGTCTGCGCGCCTTTAGCCTGGGAACCATCCCCGCCGACCTGCTGCGTCAGGCCAAGCGCATGGGTTTCTCCGACCCCCAGTTGGCTCACCTGCTGCGGGTGCCCGCCCTCGGCCCTTCGTGGGGGCCGGAGTTGACGGTGCGGGCGAGGCGCAAGGCGCTGAATATTCTGCCCACCTTCCATCGCGTAGACACCTGCGCCGCCGAGTTCCCGGCCTTTACGCCCTACCTCTACTCTAGCTACGAGAGCGAGAGCGAGGCCGATCCCACCAACCGCAAGAAGGTGCTGATTCTCGGCAGCGGCCCTAACCGTATCGGCCAGGGCATCGAGTTTGACTACTGCTGTTGCCACGCCGTCTTTGGCCTGCGCGACATGGGCTTTGAGACGATCATGGTTAACTGTAACCCTGAAACCGTCTCGACCGACTACGATACCGCCGACCGGCTCTACTTCGAGCCGCTGACTCTCGAAGACGTGCTGAACGTCGTAGATGTGGAACGGCCAGACGGTGTGTTGGTGCAATTTGGCGGACAGACTCCGCTCAAGCTGGCCCGCGCCTTAGAAGCGGCTGGCGTCCCGATCTGGGGCACCCCGCCTGAGGCTATTGACCTCGCCGAAGACCGCGACCGCTTCGGTGCCCTGCTGGATCGACTCGGCATCCCGGCACCGGCCCACGGCAGCGCCACATCCTGGCCCGAGGCCCGCGCCGCCGCCGAACTGATCGGCTACCCGGTGGTGGTGCGCCCCTCCTACGTGCTGGGCGGTCGGGCGATGGCTATTGTTTACGACGAGACCAGCCTGGAACGCTACATGCGTGAGGCCGTGGACGCCTCGCCCGAACACCCCATCCTGATAGATCGCTTCCTTGAGGATGCGTTTGAGATGGACGTGGACGCCGTGAGCGATGGCAAAACCGTCGCCATCGCCGGGATTATGGAGCAGATCGAGCTGGCTGGCGTACATAGCGGCGACAGCGCCTGCGTCATCCCGACCTACATGGTGGCCCCCGAGCATGTGGAAACGATGCGCCGCCACACCGAGCATATGGCCCGCGAGCTGGGCGTCATCGGCCTGATGAATGTTCAGTACGCCATGAAAGACGGCGTTGTCTACGTGCTGGAGGTGAACCCACGGGCCTCGCGCACCATCCCCTTCGTCGCCAAGGCCACCGGCGTGCCCTGGGCGCAGATCGCCGTCAAGGCGGTGGCTGGGGCAGAATTGCAGATTGCAGAGGGCAGATTGCAGCTCAGCATTGAGGGCAATCGGCAATCGGCGTCCTACAATCTGCACATCGAGCAGGCGGGCACATTCCACGTCAAAGAGGTGGTGCTGCCCTGGGCGCGCTTCCAGGGCGTAGATACTCTGCTTGGGCCGGAGATGAAGTCTACCGGTGAGGCGATGGGCAGCGGAGCCAGCTTCGGCGAGGCGTTCGCCAAGGCACTGCTAGGCTGCGGCCAGCATTTGCCCCTGGGTGGCAATGCCTTCCTCAGCGTCAACGACCGTGATAAGGACAACCTCGTGCCCATTGCCCGCGACCTAGCGGATCTTGGCTTTACCCTGCTGGCCACTGGCGGCACGGCTGCCTTCCTGCGCGCCGCTGGCCTCGCCATCACGTCAATCTACAAGGTGAACGAGGGTCGTCCCAATGCGGTAGACTACGTGAAGAACGGGCAGATCACCCTGATCGTCAATACGCCCTTGGGCAAGGCTAGCTTTTTCGACGAGGTTGCCATCCGTCGTGCGGCCATCCACTACGGCATCCCCAGCCTGACCACGCTCTCGGGCGCGGCCGCCGCTGTGCAGGCTATCCGCGCCCTGCGCGACGATGTCTGGACGGTGGAGAGTCTTCAGGAGCGGGCGATGGCTCGCCCCTAAGCCCCCGCTATACCATACTCGCGAGAGGTACCACGGTGACAACCCCATCAACCAACGACATCACGTTTTTTCAGCAGGAGCTAGCCGGACGACGGGCCGAACTGGAGGCGATGATTGATGCCGCGATCATTCGTAGCGGCATGAGCTTCGCCCTGCTCTCCGCCGAACAGCGTGGCCGTGTGGAGCGCACCCTCGTTGATGCACTGGTTGTCGCCCTCGATCAGCAGAGTATCGCCCCGCTACAGGCGATCCTCGAATCCGACCTACTATCCCCCGACCGGCCCTTCGCCGATACACAGCAGATCTTCTCTTTCGTCCGCCGGTCGATGCTGCACCTGCTGCGCCCCCAGATTGTGGCTCGCCCTGATGCGGGAGTGACGCTGATGGATCGCCTTAGCGATCTGATCGGGGCCGCCCGTGAGGTCGAGGCAAACTGGCATTTTCAGAAAATCCAGCGTCGCGCCGATGCGCAGGCAGAGGAATTGCGTGCGGCCCTGTATCGTATGGAGCAGAGCTTTGTAACTTCGCCCCTAGCCAATATCGAGGCGGATACCCGTGGGATTATCAACCGCTGGAACCGCGCCGCCGAGCAGATCTTTGGCTGGAGTACCGAGGAGGCGCTCGGCAAGAATGTGATCGAGTTGCTGGTGCCGAACCTGGCTCGTGAGCAGGTGGATCAGGTGGTTGGCGCTCTTTTGAGCGGAACCGCTACCAATAGCCGCAACGAGAACATAACCAAGAACGGGCGGCTGATTACCTGCCAATGGTACAACGCTGTCCTCTACGATGCTGATGGCGCTGTGACAGGGTGGCTCTCACAGACCGAGGACATCACCGAGGAGTTGCGAGTCGATCATGATCGCGTGGAGCTACAGGAGCAGGTGATCGTCGCCCAGCAGGTCGCCCTCCGTGAGCTGAGTACGCCGATTATTCCCATCGGCGATGGCGTGGTGGCCATGCCCCTGATTGGTACTATTGATAGCAACCGCGCCCAACTGGTGATCGAGACCTTGCTTGAGGGTGTGGCCGCGAGCCGTGCCAAATCGGCGATTCTCGATATTACCGGCGTACAGGTGGTTGATACCCAGGTGGCCAACGCGCTCCTGCTCGCTGCCCAGGCGGTCAATCTTCTCGGCGCTCAGGTAATTATTACCGGTATTCGCCCTGAGGTAGCTCAGACGCTGGTTGGTCTCGGGCTTGATCTCAGCGGGATCAAGACTCTGGCTACCCTCCAGGCCGGTATTGCCTACGCTCTCAAGGATGCCCGTCGCTAGAGATGCCCCGCCGGGGCGTCTCTACACCACTGGGTTACGCAACACCCCGATCCCGTCAATCTCGGTCTCCAGCACATCGCCCGATGCCAGCCAGCGCTGCGGCGTTTTGCCCATGCCCACGCCCGAAGGTGTGCCGGTGGCAATAATGTCGCCCGGCGCGAGGCGCATGCCCCGCGTGAGCGTGGCGATGATCGTCGGGATGTCGAAAATCATGTCTCCGGTGTACGAGTCTTGCATGGTCTCACCGTTTAGGCGCAGCCGCAGGCCAAGGGCGTGAGGATCGGGGATCTCATCGGCAGTGACGATCCACGGCCCCATGGGCGCGGCACCCTCCAGGCTTTTGCTGAAGAAGAACTGCTGGTGCCGGGCCTGGAGGTCGCGTGCCGACACGTCATTGATGATTGTGTAGCCGAAGATCGTGCCCAGGGCGTCCTCGCGGGAGACGTTGCGCCCGCCGCGCCCGATCACAAAGGCTAGCTCGGCCTCCCAGTCGCGCTGCGACGATAGCTCAGGCATCAGGGGAATGACCGCGCCAGGATGGTTGATCGCGCTCGATGACTTGCTGAAGAAGACCGGGTAGGCGGGTAGAACCTCAGGCAACCCCTTAGCTCGCAGCGACTCAATGGCGTGCGCGGCATAGTTCATCCCCAGGCAGATGATGTTTTGGCGCGGCTGCGGGATAGGGGCCAGCAACGTGACACCATCCAGGGGTCTGCCGCCATCTGCGTTCGCTACGCGGCTGCGGGCCGCCTCCAGTGCCGCCGGGCCTGCCGCGATCAGAGTCAGCATATCTGGAGCGATGTCGCTCAAGTCAATCACTGCATGGTTATGAACCGCGCCAACCCGTGCGACGGCGCTATCGAGGTATGTGACCAGCCGCATATCAGGAATCCTTTTTTAGATTTTAGATTTTAGATTGCGGACCTCAATCTGCAATCTGCAATCTGCAATCT
>JBAXMH010000125.1:0-13973 GCA_037134395.1 Chloroflexales bacterium | reverse complement strand
GATTATCAAGCCAGTTCAAACAAAACAACAAATTAGTGTAAAGTTGTGTAAAGGCGTCTTCACAATTGGCGCTCTGAATGCGACAGTTGACACCCCTGAGCGGATAGAGTATCGTACCACGCCGATACAAATATCCATTACGTGGCGATAGGCAACGGCCTACAGCCGCCCCCACCGTTATGATACAGCCGCCCCTTCCCGCCGCCCTCGGTGCCGACATTCACGAGGTTGAGCGGATCATCCAGGAGCGCACATGTGCGCGTGCTGCCGTGATCAGCGTGGCCGACCCGCACCTGCTGCGACCGGGCGACACGCGCCTGCGTTCTGCTCTGGTGCTACTGACTGCGCACCTCGGCGACTACCGACTCAGCCAGGCCATCCACGCCGCTGCTGCTATCGAGTTGATCTATGCTGCCACCAGCACCCACGACGGTCTCGTTGATGAGGTTGATCGCCGCCGTGGGCAGGTTCGCCAGGGCGACTGGAATCACGGTATTTCGCTGATGGTGGGCGATTACCTCTTCGCCCTCGCCGCCGGTGAGATGGCGCTCAGCCCCGATCCTCGGGTGATTAGCTATTTTTCGCAGGCGGTGATGCAGATCTGCGAGAGCCAACTGGCCCCGGTGCGGGCACTGCGCCCGTCTGAGCAGGCCATTGAGCAGTACTTTGCCTATATCGCGGGCACCTCTGCCGCGCTCTATGCGGCAGCCTGCAAAGCGGGCGCGGCCTGCGGTGGGCTCGACGCGGAGCAGATCGAGGCTCTCGGGTGCTTTGGCCACGAGCTGGGCATGGCGCTGCGCATTGGCGAAGAACTGCGCGACTTCGCCCGTGGCTCAGCGAACGGCATGAGCCTAGCGGGTACCAGCCTGCGCCACGGTGCGGCGACCCTGCCACTCATTCTTGCCGCTGCTGCGGGCGACGGTAGCCGCCTGGAGCTGGCACTCGAATCTGGTCAAGCCGACCTTGATTGGTCAGTGGGTGAAATACGCCGCCACGGGGTTGATCCGGCCCGCGCCGAACTCACCCGACGCACGGCGGCGGCTCGCACGGCCCTGGCATCCTTTCCTGTCGGCCCGGCCCGCACGGCCCTAGAGAAGATCGCCGACTACATCGAGCGGGCGTGAGTGCGATATTTTTTAAAGAGTTTGCTGCCGGTCAGCCCTCACCCCCAACCCCCTCTCCCAGAATGGGAGAGGGGGAGCAAATCTCACTCTGGTGCGGAATCTCCCCTCTCCCCCGGTGGGAGAGGGGCAGGGGGTGAGGGGGCACGGTCGGCACGGGATCGGCTTATTCGAGAAGTATTGGGCCAAAATCATATCGGGCTGTGCAACTGGGTGGAGGGCTGTGTGCGTATAATGGAGACAGGGACACCAGCCGCCATCACACAGGGATACCATCATGCACATCATAACCCGCAGCAGCGTGCGCTTAATCCGCCGGACGCTTGGCTTCATCGCCCTTGGCTTCGGGATTGCCGGGGTACTCCTGCCGATCATTCCCGGTTGGCCAGGATTTGTCATCGCTATCATCCTCCTCGGTCGGCGCGATCCGGCGCTGCGCTATCTGCACCTGCTCGGACGGCGCAGCCTGCGCCGTCTGCGCAGATCCCGCGTCCGCCAGATGCGCCGCCTGGGCCACTGGCTCTCCGCCCACTACGTAGGAATGCGCCGCAGCATCACCCCCAGAATCATCCAGGCCGAGAAAATCTTCGGGTAGGCTCTCAGGCCGAGTCACGTCAGCAATGGGACTCTCATGCCAATTGAGACCTACCAGGACGCGCTGGACTATATCTATAGCTTTATAGACCCGCTGCGTAAGCCGGCCAGTAGCGCGGCTGAGGCAATACTCAACGTCCATCGCGTGCGCGCCCTCCTCCATGCGATGGACGACCCGCAAATTGGGATGCAGACGGTGGTGGTGGCGGGCACAAAGGGCAAGGGGAGTACCTGTGTGTTGATCGAGGCGATGCTGCGTGCCGCTGGTCTGCGGACGGGGCTGTGGACATCGCCGCACCTCAGTTCATACCGCGAGCGCATCCAGGTGGGCCGCGAGATGATCAGCCAGACCGAACTGGTTGATCTGACTGATCGGCTGAAGCCGATCATTGATGCCTTCGACCCTGAACCCTACGGACGACCGAGTACCTTCGACGTAGGCTTTGCCCTGGCTCTCTCCTATTTTATGGCCCGTGGCGTGCAGATCGCCGTGCTTGAGGTGGGGCTAGGTGGGCGCTACGACGCTTCTGGGGTGATCACGCCCCTGGCCTCTGTGATCAGTTCAATTAGTTACGACCATACGGCCATCCTTGGACCAACTCTGGCGGATATTGCGGGGAACAAGGCAGGGATTATAAAGTCGGGCGTACCCGCGATCAGTGTGCCGCAGCCACCGGATGCCGCCAGCGTGCTTGCGGACGAGGCCCGGCTCGTGGGCACAAACCTCTATATCGCCGAGGAGGGTGGGCTCATCGGGCCAGATGGTTGTCTGCCCTACCCGGTGCCGCCGATACCGAGCCGGTTATGCGGCGGCTTCCAGCGCGAGAACGGGCGGCTAGCGGTGGGTGCGGCCATACTGCTTGGCCGCCAGGGTCTGCCCCTTAATGCACGGGCAATCGCTACGGGTTTGGCCACGGCTGAGTGGCCTGGTCGCTTCGATCTGGTGCCAGGATCGCCGCCGATACTGATTGATGGTGCCCACAACGGCGACTCGGCCCACAAGCTGGCTGCCGCGATCCGCACTGAACTGAGCTTCAGTCGGTTTATCCTCGTCCTCGGCACCTCGCGTGACAAAGACATTGAGGCGATTGTGGCCGAGATTGTGCCCATGGCCGATGCCGTGGTGATCACGCGCTCGACTCATCCACGGGCCATGGATCTCGACCGGGTGGCCGCAATTGCGCAGCCACACCTGCGCGGCTCCCTCACCCTGGCCCCCGAGATAGACGACGCTCTAGCCCGTGCCCGCGCCCTGGCCGGCCCCGGCGACCTGATCTGCGTCACCGGCTCACTCTTCGTGGTCGCCGCCGCCCGCGAGGCGCTCGGCCTTGCTGTGGCAGACTAGGACGATCTTACAGGCCAATCCCGTTGAGCACATCCATCACCCGCATCATCGCCAGAGTCAAGCTGGGGTGCGAAGCCTCAAAATCCTTGATCACCGTCGGGAGACCGGGCTGAAACTCCGCCCCGCTGCTCTGATTCCCATCACGGTCAATCTCCGCTAGGGCGTCCAGCGTCTGCGTGTGAAGGTTGCGCAGCGTCTCGTTCGTGGGATCGGCGGCGGCAGCGCGGGCGATCTCGGCCCGCATCTGATCGAGGCGCTCGCGCAGGGGGTGCTGGCTCATCGAACTGTCCTTTGCTGAGGTTTCGGCACTGCCCCGCATGGGTGGGGCGGCCCAATGGGGCTATTATACGCCACCTGCGTCTTGTGCGATTTTAGATTTTAGATTTTAGATTGTGGATTGCGGATTGCGGATTGCAGCGATGTGCGCTACCATATTCGGCGCACCAGTCTTGGCTGCGCAATCCACAATCCACAATCTAAAATCTAAAATCTAAAATCTAAAATCAATGAGGTGTGGCGATGCGCTTTGCGTTCCCGGCGGTTGTTGTTGTGCTGCTGCTGGCGACTATTATTGGTGGGTCAAACTCGGCACGCCTTGCGTTCTCACGTGCCTTTGGTGCGGCAGGAAACGCGACGCCGGTGATTCACGTGCCTGACTTGTCTCCCGCGACCCCGGCTCCCCTTCCGCCCCCGGTCTTCGCCCTTGCCCCAGGTGGTCAGCGTCCCTACATCCCCATCCTGATGTACCATTATGTACGCAACGTGGATCAGGCTACCGACCCGCTCGGCTACGGCCTCTCGGTTACGCCCAATCAGTTTGCTGCTCAGGTTGAGTGGTTGCGTCGTTCTGGCTACGACACGATCCAGATGTCGGCTCTGGCTGCCTGTATCCGTGGCGAGTCGCCTTGCCCCGCCCGCGCCGTGGCCCTCACCTTCGACGATGGTTACAAGGACGCCTACACCGCCGCCCTGCCCGTACTCCAGGAGTACGGGGCCACTGCCACGTTCTACATCGTCAGCGGATTTGTGGGCAAGGACGCCTACATGGGCTGGGACGAGATCCGTGCCCTGCGCAACGCCGGGATGGAGATCGGTGCCCACAGTATCAGCCACATTGATCTGACTACGCTCAGCCACGACGAGAACGTGGATCAGATCGCCCGCTCAGGGGCCGAGATCGCCGCCCAGATCGGCGCGCCCGTGCGTTGTTTCTGCTACCCCTCTGGCCGGTTCACCCCCGAGATCGCCAGGATTACCCGCGAGGTTGGCTACACCAACGCCGTCACCACCATCCAGGAGGGTGCCCAGAACGATCCGTTCACCCTCCCGCGCCTGCGTATCTATGGCGACATGAGCCAGGACGGGTTTCAGGCGACCGTGGCAGCCTACTTGCCATAAGACAAGGTGGCAGGTGTCAGGTTTACAGTTGGAAAGGGCTAGAGCAATCCTCTTGGAGCCGTGAAGAGGAGTCAAGGCTTCAGCCGGCTAAAGCCTTGACTCCTCTTCATAACCGGAATAGGACTGCTATATCTGGCTTGCGTCACTTCGCCATACCGCAAAAGTAACGCCGTAACACATGTTACTTTATATCCACCAACTCAACCTCGAAGGTTAGCGTCGCATTGGGCGGGATCACGCCGCCCGCCCCGCTTGCGCCGTAGGCCAGGTTCGGCGGGATGATCAGTTTGGCCTTGCCGCCCTTGCGCATCAGCGCGATCCCCTCATCCCAGCCGGGGATGACCATTCTGCGCCCGAGGGCAAACTGGATGGGCTGGTTGCGCTCGTAGGAGCTATCGAAGACGGTGCCGTTCTCAAGGGTGCCTCTGTAGTGGACAGATACCATATCCCCAACTTTGGGAGCGTTGCCGGTGCCGGGCGTGATCTCAATGTACTTCAGTCCACTCGCGGTAGTCACGACGTTCTCCTGATTGTTAGCACTGGTAGGGACGGCGGCGGCGCTGGTGGTGGGGGCGGCGGTTGCGTTGGCGGTAGGGGCGGCGGTTGCGTTGGCGGTAGGGGCGATGGCAGTTGCGACGCTGGTAGGGACGACGGTTGCGGTGCTGCTAGCGGTCGGCCCCGCGCCACACGCGGAGAGCGTACCTGCGAGGGCGAGCCCGATTAAGCTGGCAGGGATACGAGAAGGGGACATAGCTCTCCTAATATGTGTACAGGTAGATGAGAAAAGCACGGGAGGCAAAGCCTCCCGTGCTTTTCTCCGTCACGAAGCCACCAGCGGCATATGCAGCCGGTAGGCGAGGGGCGGCACAAGCGTAATCTCAAACAGGGCCGGCCAGCGTTTGCCGGTGACGAACAGACGGTTACCTATGGCGTCGTAGGCGATTCCATTGAGGACGTTGTCGCCCGACTCGGGCGGGTTGAGTAGCCCGCTCAGGTCGAGCGTCCCCGTCACCTGGCCCGTCGCCGGGTCAATCCGCATAATCGTGTTGGTCATCCAGACATTGGCAAAGACCGACCCGTTGATATACTCCAGTTCATTCAGGTTGTGCACCGGGTTCCCGTTGAGCGTCACCTGTACCCGGCGCATAATCGCCAGCGTGCCGCTCGTAATCGTGGCCACCGGGTCAATGAACGAGAGCGTGCTGGTGCCATCGCTCATAATCAACTGCGCACCGTCGTAGGTTAAACCCCAACCTTCCATCGCGCAACTTCCGCCGCTCGCCTGCGGGTAGTGGAACTGGCCGTACTGGGTAAAATCGATCCGATGGTAGAGGAATCCTACACAGTTCTGCCAGGAGAGTTGAAAGATCGTGTCGCCCACCAGCGCAACACCCTCGCCAAAAAACGTAGGGTCGCTCACATTCACCTGATGCGCCACCTGTCCGGTGGAGAGCTGCACCTCGCGCAGCGACGACTGACCATAGAGGCCGGTGCCCTCGTAGAGCGTATCATCGCCGACATACACCAGACCCTCGGTGAATGCCGTCGTGTTGTGTGGGTAGCGTTTCACCACCTGGTAGTTGTAGGCGATTGGTGCAACCTGGGCCAGTGTGGCGGCAACTGGGGACGGCGTGCGGGTCGTGGGGAGAGTACTCGGCTCGTTGGCTCTGTTCGCCGACGTGACGCCACAACCGGAGGCGAGGATCACAACCGCGACTGATATGAAAATAGCCGATAGCCGATAGCCAATAGCCGATAGCCGGGCATCAGCGGCTCTTTTCATCGGGTGTTGTGCGCCCCGCGCATGGATATCTAGGGCCACACACCGCCTGAGTACGGGGGATCGCATCAGCATCGTACGCCACCTGCTTGGATTTGGATATGGTTCAATCCAGCCTTACAGTTTGGGTTGCGCGTCGTGCGGGCTTCCAGCCCGCCAGATGCGCGTCGGCAGGCTGGAAGCTTGCACGACGAACTGTAAACCTGAAACCTGGCACCTGAAACCTGGCACCTGAAACCTTGTCTTATGAAGAAAAACAGCCGTGGCATTGTACCCCAAGCCTCAGGCTGGGGCAACCTGCCGTTGCCGAATAATCACCACTGGTAAGCGAACCATCTCATCGCGGACGGCACATACGCGCTATGATTCAAGGGACACGAGCGATCCCTATAATCAAAATCATGAAGGAGGTTAGTCATGAGCGCGCCCATGATGCCAACCGACCATACGTTATCTGTGCCCGCCGAGCAGGAAGTGCGCTACTGGATGCGGGTGCCACCTGTCACGATTAATCTGGCTGCACCCGTCAGCGACGCCCTCGCGCTCATGCGCGAGCATGATGTTCGTCGCTTGCCCGTGGTGATTGACACCGGCGAACTGCGCGGCATGATCACCCAGGGCGACATCCGTGGTGCCGACATTATGCGAATTGCCGGGCTCGACCCGCTCGATATTGCCCAGGCACTGCGCCGCGTCAAGGTCTATGAGGTGATGACTCACGATCCCCTGACGATCACCCCAGAAACCGGCCTGCGCGAGGCAGCCATGCTGATGATCGAAAACAAGATCGGTGGATTGCCCGTCGTTGACGATCAGAATAGGGTGATCGGGATCATTACCGAGAGCGATCTTTTTGAGACTCTCGTACTTCAGCTTGATAATGCCCGCAATGAGCGGTAGCACAGAGGGCGGGGCGATTCGCGAATCGCCCCGCCCTCACAATTGCTGTGTTCGTGTATAATTCGGCGGGAGAACAGGGAGCACTGGAGCTTTTGATCACCCCTGTTGTAGTAAGGAGTAACGCTCATGGCCAAGGTGCGGATCAGCAAAGGCAAGTTTGACGGTATTCAGGCATGTGCATCTGAGAAGGGTATCATCGCCGCTGCCGCGATGGATCAGCGTGGCTCGCTCAAGAAGGCAATTGCCAAGGCCCGTGGTGCGGAGGTGGACGACGCCGCACTCACCGAGTTTAAGACATCCGTCACACGGGTACTCACAAAGCACTCAAGCGCTATCCTGATGGACCCCGAGTACGGTCTGCCCGCTCTGGAGCATCGTGCACCCGGCACCGGCGTGCTGCTGGCCTACGAGAAGACCGGCTACGATGCCGCCGTCAAGGGTCGCCTTCCCGACCTGCTGGATGTCTGGAGCGTCCGTCGTCTGGCCGAGGCCGGGGCCGACGCGATCAAGATTCTGCTCTACTACAATGCCTTTGACGACCCGGCGGTAAACGAAATCAAGCACGCTTTCATCGAGCGCATTGGTGCTGAGTGTGCTGCTATTGACAAGCCCTTCTTCTTGGAGCCGCTGGCCTACGACGATGCCCTCGGTGATGAGAAGTCCCTGGCCTTTGCCCTCGCCAAGCCCAAGTACGTCACCGCTTACATGGCCGAGTTCTCTAAGCCGCGCTACGGTGTGGACGTACTCAAGGTCGAGGTGCCGGTAAACGTGAAGTTCGTTGAGGGTATGAAGGTGTTCGGTGGTGAGCGGGCCTACACCCGCGAGGAGGCCAAGGCGCACTTCGTTGCCGCTGCTGCCGCCGCTACCAAGCCCTTCATCTACCTGAGCGCCGGCGTCACCGATGATGTCTTCCGCGAGACGCTGGAACTGGCTGCCGAGGCTGGCACGCCTTTCGCTGGTGTCCTCTGCGGGCGCGCCACATGGCAGGATGGCGTTCCGATCTTCGGCAAGGATGGCCAGGCCGCTCTTGAGGCATGGCTTGAAGATCGTGGCGTCGCCAATATCAACGCCCTGAACGAAGTCCTCGCCAAGGGTGCCAAGCCCTGGTGGACGGTCTACGGTGGTCTGGAGAACATTGAGGTCGTCGGTTAGTCACACAACGCCATATGTTGGTTAAAATTGTCAGCAGAGCTGGCAATTTTAACCAACATATATCGAAAACGCACAGCCCTAGGGTTGTGCGTTTTCGATTCGCACCTGCGTCCAGTCGGCGGCGATGATGCCTTGCGGGGTGAAGCTCAGGCCATGCACCGTGGGCCGGATCAGGATGTTCACCTCGGGGTTGAAGAGTGGCAGCCAGCCCACCTCACGCACGGCGATCTGCTCGGCCTGGTTGTAGAGCTTCAGCCGTTCTTTTGCACGGCCCGGATCGCTCATCTGGTCGGCCTCGCTGGTTAGCCGGTCGAACTCACTGTTTGACCAATGGCCGTTATTGTAGGCCGAGTCGCTCTGAAGTTGGAGCGAGAGAAAATTCTGTGGGTCGGGGTAGTCAGCTCCCCAGACACTCAGGTAGATCTGGAGGCTGGTTTTGGGATTGGTCGGGTCTGTCACCATCGAGTCAAGCCGGGAGATAAATTCGGCCATCGGCAATCCCTCCAGGCGCACGTTAATGCCCAGCGTATCCTGCCAGTTGCGCTGGAGAGCCTGGGCCGCCTTCTCGGTGTCGGTATCGCGGCTGTAGGTGAGGGCCATCGGCGGCAGGCTTGCGCCGGAGACGTAGCCGGCCATGCCGAGGGCGGATCGTGCCCCGATGGGGTCGAAGTTCAGGGCTGTGATTGACAGACTGCTACCAGAGAACCCGAGCGGCAGGATGCGCCCGGTCGCCTGGACTTGGCCGGAGAGTACTTGTGTGGCCAGAGTATCCCTATCAACGGCCTGGGCAAATGCCTGCCGCACATAGATATTGTCGAAGGGTGGGCGGCGATTATTGAAGCCGATGTAGCGCAGTACCGGCGAGTTAGCCGAGCGCACATCGGGTAAGCCATGAACTTCAGCCACCCGTTCCGCCGGGATACCGCCTTGGATATTGCCCATAATATCCAGGTTGCCGGCCTGATAACTCGTGAATGCCGCTGCCGTATCGGGGAAGAAGGTCATCTCCACGTTGGCCACGCCCGGCAATCCCGCCCAGTAGTGCGGGTTGCCCTCAAGCACCAGCTTTTTACCAACCTGATACTCCTTCACCCGGAACGGCCCGCTACCAAATGCCTTGCCCGCCCATGCATCACCGGTGGCCTCGATCTTTCCTGGCGGCACCACAAATGCGAGGGGGTAGGTAAGCTGCGAGAGGAAGTAACCTCGTGGTGAGTCGAGGGTAATCTCCAGGGTTTGCGCATCAACGGCGCGCACCCCGCTCAGCGTTGTCGCCGTTTTGTTGTGCAGGTTCTCGGCACCGACGATGTGCTTGAGGAACTCAAAGGCGAAGGACGAACCCGTATCGGGCGAGATCGTTCGCCGCAGCGAGTCGGCAAAATCCTGCGCCGTGGTCGGCGTGCCATCGCCATACGCTAAATTTTTGCGCAGTGTGAAGGTGTAGATCGTCCCGTCGGCATTTGTCTGCCAACTCTCAGCACCATCGCCGATCACTGCCAGGTCAGGGTTCAGACGCACCAACCCCGCAAAGATCAGGTTCACCGCAAGGATCGTCTGGTAGTCACCCACACGCGCCGGGTCGAGCCGAGAGATGTCATTCACCCCCTCGATGCTCCAGCGCAGGGTGCCGCTCGGCGGCACAACGGGCGGCGCGGCAGGGCCGCAGGCGGATAGCAGGGCGATGGTGAAGATTGTGAGGCAGGGGCGAACGAATATTCGCTGGGATTGAGTGATCATATAACAGGATTGTAGATTGTAGATTGTAGATTGCGCATAATCTGCAATCTACAACCTGCAATGGCTAAGCGCTCAGCGTAAACCCAAGGGCCACGGCCAGATCACGCAGTATGGCCTGACATGCGGTCACATCACGGCCCTCGGCGGCGGCGCTCACCATGTTGCCAGCCATCATATGCAGCACCGCTAGGGCGGTTGGAGTGTTGAGATCATCAGCCATCGCGGCGGCAAACTCGCTGCGCGGCACATCGAAGCGTAGGGGCAAACCGGGGCCGCCCGTCACCTCCAGGGCGGTGCGCAGAAGCTGAGCCGCATCGCCTGCGCGGGCCACCTCAGCGCGATCATAGATGAAATCTTCGCGGTAGTGTTGGCTGAGCAGGTACCAGCGCAGCGTGTCCGCGCTATGTTCGCGTAGAGCATCGCGGGCGAACACCAGATTGCCCAACGATTTGCTCATCTTCTCGCCATCGAGCCAAACCAGACCGGCGTGCATCCAGATCTGCACAAAGGGCCGCTTTCCCGTCACCGGCTCGGTCTGGGCGATCTCGCAGGGGTGGTGCGGGAAGAGCAAGTCGGCCCCGCCGCCGTGGATGTCAATCTGGTCGCCCAGGTAGCGGGTCGCCATCGCGCTACATTCGATATGCCAGCCGGGGCGTCCGAGACCCCAGGGACTTTCCCAGGTCGGATCGCCGGGGTTGCCCGTCTGCCAGAGTACAAAATCGAGCGGGTCACGCTTGCGTGGGTCGTTGGGATTATTGCCGCGCTGGTTGGCGGTAAGGAGTAGTTCATCGTAACCCATACGCGCCATCTTGCCGAACTCCGGGTCGGTGCGAACGCTGAAGTAGACATTCCCGGCGACAACATAGGCGTGGCCAAGCTCGATTAGGCGGGCGATGATCGGGATCATCGTGCCAATCTCGGCGCTGGCCCGTGGGAAGTAGGTCGGCACAAGAATATTCATGCCCCGGTAATCTTCCAGGAGTTGGGCTGTCTGACGTTCAGCCAGATCCTGCCAGCGCTCGCCGTCGCGTTCCGCCCGCGCAAACAGCGGGTCGTCCACATCCGTGACATTTTGGCAATAGCGCACCTCAGCGCCCTGCCAGCGCAGATAGCGCACCAGCACATCAAAGATCAAAAAGGTGCGAGCGTGACCGATATGGGTGGTATCGTAGGGCGTAACGCCGCAGACATAGAGCGTAACCGGACGATCCTGCGGGATGACAAATGTATCCTTCTCGCGTGACAGCGAGTTGTAGAGGCGCATAGGTACTCCAGATCGTGTGAACCCAGACATCGGCGTATGGGAGAAGCAAGGGAGAGAAATTCCTCCCGTGAAGACGCTCTCTCCGCCTCATTCTATAGCACGTCGTCGAAGCCCATTCCCGCCACCGCGAGCTTTGTCTCATAGGCAGACACATCAACGGCGACTCGGGTGACCAAGATGGTAATATCGTCGTGGGGGTCGGCACCATTGGCGAAAGCCAGCACGGAGTCGAGGATATGCTGGACAACCTCGGTGACACCGAGGCGTTGGGGGAGGCTGGCGACCAGGGACTCAAGTCGCTCGAACCCATAGAGTTCGTTGTTGAGGTTATGGGCCTCGACAATACCGTCGCTGAGGAAGATCATCGTGTCGCCCGGTCCGAGATGAACGTCAACATCAGGGTAGTAGGCGGGCATCAGCGTGCCAATCGGCAGCCCGCTCACATCAATAAAGCGGCACTCAACCCCGCCATTCGGCAGCGTGCGGGCCAGGAGCGGAGAGATCATCCCTGCATTCGACACCGTCATCTGCTGGCGTGCCGGGTCGTAGATCGCAATCATCAGGGCCGCGTTCATCTGATTGGCCTGGAACCGAGGACGCAGCGCCTCGTGGAGCGCGGTAAGCATCGCACCAGGGTGATCCGTTGTCCGCGCCTGGGACTCCAGCGTCGAGCTGGTGAGGGCCATAAGCAGTGCGGCGGCCACACCCTTGCCCGAAATATCGCCAATCGCCACTGCTGCCCGCCCGCCTGGCAGGGCCATATAGGTATAAAAGTCGCCGCCCACTTCGCTGGCGGGAAGCGAGCGTGCGTGAACCGTCAGGATCTCCTTTTGCCAGGGCGGGCTGCTGGGCATCAGGCCCATCTGAATATCGCGGGCGAGGATCAGGCCGTGGCGCAGACGCTCGTTCTGATCGGCGATTTTGTGCAGGCTACTTTGGAGCCGTTCGGCCATCTGATTGAAGGTATCGGCGAGTTGCCCCAGTTCATCGTGGTTCTCAACAATAATCCGGTGCTGTAGATTCCCGCTGCCCAACTCTTGGGCACCGGCGGCGAGTGCGCGCACCGGGCGCACGATTCTCCGGGCCTGGTAGAGCGCCCAGCTTAAAGCGAGCAGAACCACGAGCATCACCACAGCCGCCAGCAGGAACACACTGCGATAAACCTCGGTAAGAAATCCGGATGAGGGCTGCTCGACCACAACCGCCCAGCTCGACGGCGTGACAGGACTCACCATCGAGCGGGCTCCGACCATGCGCGTACCGTTGGCCCCCAGATACTCACCAACCGTATGGTCGTTGGTAAAGATGGACGCTAGATTGCTCGGCGGACTCCAGCCCGTTAATCGCGAGGCGAGCATCAGATTGCCACTGGAGTCAATCAGGAATGAAACCTTATCTTCACCCTGAACGGCGAGGTGCAAAATCTGGTTAATGCGGGTGGCGCTCACCTCGGCGCTGAGGGCACCCACCAGAACGCCGTTATTCTGGTTGCGGATCGGCAGCACCACCTGAAAATAGGGCGTCTTGTCATTGGCGAGCATGATGGATGAGCGTCCGCCCTGACCGATCCTGTAGGCATCGGCAAGCGCACTCGCATTGCTGGGAGCAATCACGGCCCCTTGGTCGTGCAGTAACGAACTGGACGCGCTCGCCACCTTGGCACCATTCGTATCAATGATCGTGAGGGCGCGCAGATCTGGCGAGCTATTAACCAAGCGGATCGCATCGGCGTCAAGGACCGTGCCAGGCGCATCGGGGTGCAGATCACGTGCGGCCCGCAGGAGGAGTTGTTCAAGATCGTAGAGGAAGGTGGAAACATTGCCCGCGATCTGGTCGGCAACCGCCTGTTGGCTCGCGTAGGCGTTGCGCTGCTGCACCTGAAAAAGGACGGCGGTCAGTAGAGCGCCGACCAGCAACAGTGGCAGCGTAGAGGAAATAAGATATGACCAGCGAAGCCAGGTAGTAATGCTTATTGACCGGCGGCGTGATACGCTACCGTCAGTCAGAGCATTGTGGCTCGCTGGTTTGACACGTCCCTGGCGATCCATGACGACCTGCCCTGGATATTACAGCGATAAGTGGGGGGGTGGCGAGCGCCTATTATAGCATACGCATCTGGCGGATCCGGGACGCTGACTCGTCTGAGAAGTGTTGGTGCAAAGTTAGCCTTGGCCCCCTCACCCCCTGCCCCTCTCCCACCGGGGGAGAGGGGATATTCTGCACCAGGATGCGTCCGGCTCCCCCTCTCCCCATGTGGGAGAGGGGGCTGGGGGGTGAGGGGCGGGCGCGGTACTACGGTTTGAACAACGGAACGTGCGTGGCGATGGCCGGACTAACCTTCAGGATGAGGTTTGAGATCCAGCCTTTCTGCCCCGCATCGGTGCGAACCTCGTACCAATCGCCCTGGTGCCGATTGAGGGTAATGCTCGATCCGGGGTTGATTACGGCAACGATCATAAAATCTAAGCCGGGGCCGCTGCGCATATTGGCCGTAGCGGGGACGACTATGTGGGGTAGCTCAGGTGTAGGGGTAGGAGTGGTGATGCGCGGCGTTGCCGTCGCAGGCGAGGTGGGGCTTGGTGTCACCGGAGTCACGCTGGGTAGGTGCGCAAGAACGGGGAAGGGGGTTGGGCGGAGTGGGAGGGCCGCAGCCAGATCGCCGCAACCAGCCAAGCCCAGGGC
>JBAXMH010000124.1:0-14000 GCA_037134395.1 Chloroflexales bacterium | reverse complement strand
GCCAGGGGGGGTGATCGGCAGGAGCCTTTCTGTGAAGATATTTACAACTGTAGTATTATCGGTTATCGGCTATTTCACGTGAACACGCGCAGTGCCCAGTAAGCGGCCATACCTGCAATGATCGTCGCCAGAGTATTGCCGGTGCGCCAGGCCACCAGGCCACCCACAACCCCAGCGGCCAGGGGAGCACCAGCCATCAGGTGCGGCGCATCGCCCGACGTTACGGCCAGGGGCCGCAGAGCCAGGGCGGTGAAGACGGCCACCGGCACGTAACCTAGCCATCGCCCCAGCCAGACCGGCATCTCGCCGCGCATCGCCAGCAGCGGGATGGCCCGCACGGCCACCGTGACCAGCGCCATGCCCAGGATGGTCAGCCAGATAGTCATTTCTATTTTCCTGATTGTTAATGTAAATCTGCAATCAACAATCTGCAATCTGCAATCGCAACAGTGCGCCGACTGCGCTAGCGCCCACCCCGGCCAGCAGAATATACCAACTTCCCGTTAGCCACAGGGCACCCGCCAGGGCCAGAGCCGCTGCCGATACCGCCACAACCTGGCTATCGCGCCTGCGCAGTAGCGGCACCAGCAGGCCCACAAAGGTGAGCGGGAAGACCAGATCCAGCCCGTAGGCCGCCGGGTCGGGTAGCACCCGCCCAAGCAGCACACCGGCCAGAGTGCTACACTGCCAGACGAGGTACATGCTGATGTTGGCCCCAAACTGGAAAGCGGCGCTGCCCCGGCCTGAGAGAAACTGGCGAATTCCAATGGCGTAGGACTCATCGGTGAGTTGGGTGGCCAGACCAAGACGTATCCAGGCTTTCTCACGGCGCAGATAGGGCGACAGGGATGCGGCCAGCAGCAGGTGACGCGCATTAACAATCAGGGTGGTGACAATAATCGCAGCCGGTGCGGCGGCGGCGGCGAACATGCCCACCGCTGTGAATTGCGAGGCTCCGGCGAAGACAAACAGCGACATCGCCATTGTCTGGGCCGGGCTGAGACCGGCTGCTATCGCGCTTACCGCATAGATCACGCCGAAGGGCGCGGCCCCCAACCAGAGCGGAGTCAAGGCCAGGAAACCGGCTCGCACATGGGTCAGGCGGCGCGGAGTAGACAAAGGGATCATTGGCTCAGGGCGCGAACGGCGCGCAGGCTCGCCGCAGCATCAAGGCGGGGGTTATACTCTAGGCCGACGAAGCCCTTGTAGCCAAGCTCCTGGAGCAACCCGAAGATATGCTCGAAGTTAATCTCACCGCTGCCGGGCTCGTTGCGGCCAGGCACATCGGCCACCTGAATATGGCCGATCAGATCGAGGTTCTCGGTCAGCCGCCGGGTCAGGTCGCCCTCGCTAATCTGCTGGTGATAGACATCGAAGCAGAGTCGCACATTCGGACTATTGACGGCACGCACAATTGCGAATCCCTCGTCGGAGGAACTGAGAAAGGTGCCCGGGTGATCGCGCTGGTTGAGCGGCTTGAGGACCAGAGTAACATCAGCGTCGGCTGCCGTCTGGGCGGCGACCCGCAGCACCCCGATCATTGTCGCCTGTTGCTGTTCGCGGGGAACATCGGGCAGGGCCGGGCCGCTGGTGACGATCAGGTTTTCGCAGGAGAGATCGAAGGCCAGTGCGGCGGCGCGATTGAGATCGGTAAAAAATTGCGGGTGTTCGGCTGGGTTCACAAGCGATGCGCTGCTGCCCACGAACGCGCTCACCTCCAGGCGCAGGGCCAGCTTCAGGGCAAGGGTGATGTTCATATCCTTTCCCTGGCGGCTCCAGAACTCAAAGGCAGAGAATCCAAGATCGTGAACATATTCTAGGCGCTGCTCGAAAGGCTTCTCGTGAAAGAGCGTCTCCACGCAGACCGAGAAGCGAAGGGGAGGGGTTGCCATAGTCGCACCTCGTCAATCCAGCTTATCCCCAAGGGTGTCGGCTAAGGTATTGCTGCGCTCCATTGTAGCGCACATCGCTGAATTCGCCAGAATCAGACTCGTCTGCGCTAAGATAAGGTTTCAGGTGCCAGATTTCAGCTTGGCTTTAGTCGGCTGACGCCGTGAATCCAATACTTTTCGAATAAGCAGATCCCATGCCCACCTTTCCCCCTCACCCCCTGCCCCTCTCCCACCGGGGGAGAGGGGGGGTTTCTGCATCAGAGAGCGATCCGCTCCCCCTCTCCCGTTCTGGGAGAGGGGGCTGGGGGGTGAGAGCTGCACGATGGAGGTACACGATATGGCACGGCAGATTGGCACGTTGGCGGGAAAAGTGGCGGTGATCACCGGGAGTACGCAGGGGTTTGGCCTGGCGATTGCCCACGCCTACGCGGGCGCGGGTGCAGCAGTGGTACTCTCGAACCATCTGCCGGATGAGGTAGTTCGCGCTGTGGATCATCTGCGCGACCAAGGAGCACAGGTGGCCGGTCGGCCCTGCGATGTGCGCAACCGTGACCAGGTGTTTGCCCTGGCTGACGCCGCCTTGTCCGCCTTCGGTCGGCTGGACATCTGGGTGAATAACGCCGGGGTAACGGCGACCCAGGGGCCGACGGTTGCGGTGGCCCCGGCTGTATTCACCCGTGTGGTGGAGACAAATATTCTTGGCACCTACCACGGCTCCCTGGCGGCCCTGCGGCATATGTCGCCGCGCAGGGAGGGCAAGCTGATCAACATTGTTGGCCAGGGCGAGCAGAAACCGAATCCCTACGGTAACGCTTACGGTGCCAGTAAGACGTGGATCCGCACCTTCACCCTGGCCCTCGCCGAGGAGGAACGCTCCACCGGACTCGGCATCTTTATACTGAATCCTGGTTTGCTCAACACCGAACTGACTCGGCAGATGCAGGTGGTGGCTGGCTACGAGTCGCGGGCGCGAGCCTTCGACATGGTGGCGCGACTGATGGCCGTGCCGCCCGAGGATTCGGCGCAACTGGCTCTGTGGCTGGCCGGCCCGGCCACCAACGAGCGTACCGGGGTGGAAGTGCGCGCCCCCGTGTTTCGTCGCCTGCTACGCGGCCTTACCCGCGAACTGGCCCGTATCGCCCTGCGCCGCCCACGCAGCAACCGGGTGAGCTACGTGAGTCTGCCGCCCAGCGATGATCGGGCGTAGGCTGTGAAGCAGAACGAAGCAAGATTCTTTGCGCCTTCGCGTCAAATCATACGCACGTGTGACGCAAAGGCGCGAAGACGCAAAGAGTGGAACGAAGCAAGAGTCTTTGCGCCCTTGCGCCTTTGCGTCAAATCATACGCACGTGTGACGCAAAGGCGCGAAGACGCAAAGAGTAAGGAGTATTAGGACTGCTATAGCGCAATGCTCTGGATGATCCGCTCGAACTGTGCGCTTGCCTGGACGAAGGATATTTCTGGGGCGGCGATGGTGATGTAATAGGAGCGATCTTTGGTGATGAACAGGTACTCGCGGGCGTGGACGACGACCGGCAGCGAGGCCCGCCGGGGCGTGTCAATGGGCTGCACAACGTAGGCGTACTCCAGCAGGATGGCCCGCTGACCGGCTAGGGTCGCCTCGCCATCGGCGAGCAGATGGTAGCCGATAAGCTGAGCGTGTTCCTGCACCCGTCGGTCGAGCAGAGTCTGGAGCGTTGGCGGACTGGCCGGATCGAGATCGCGCCGCTCGACGCTGAGAGCTGTCTTGAAGGCTGAGGCCGTCTGCGGATCCTCCACCTTGAGCAGCAGATCCTGGAGCGAGTCAACGCTGATCCAGCTAGCGGGGTAGGCCAGCCGCAGGCCGGCATCGGGCTCGGCGTAGGGCCGGGTTCGTCCCGTCGTCTGCACCATCAGCAGCCAGCCCAGCCCCAGAGCGATCAGCGTCACCAGGGCTACGCCCAGGTCGCTGGGCAGGGTGCGCAGGCGGTAGACCGGCGTATCGCTGCGGATCATGACGACCTCCCGGTTTGCCGCAAAGTAACATCAATGCTGCGGCGCATGAGCGCCACTAGGGTGAAGAAGGCGGCTAGGGCGACGGCCATACCGAGGACGAGGGATCGCCAGTACTCAACACTCAGGCCGGTGGCGCTGACCTCGCCGATCAGCCAACTGAATGTGCCGTTGAGGGTGGCGGCGAGGGCGAAACCCACAGGCACCCACCAGATCGGGCGGTGGGTGAATTTGGCCTCGGCCATGAAATAGCCCATCAGGCCACCAAACGATGCCTGGGCCAGAGCGGCTGTCACTACGCTGATCACCCCCGGTCCGAGGGCCACGCCACCGTTGTCCAGCACGTAACGTAGATTCAGCAGCGTAGCCACCCCCAGGCCCGCCACCGTCCCGTAGACGATTCCATCCATGCGCTCATCAAATTCAGGTGTGGTGTAGACGAGCAGGCGCACGGCGGTATAGGCGATAGCCTGCCAGGTAACGCCGACGATCAGGATGGACGCGGCCAGGGAAGTGGTCGTGCTGGCCGAGGCCCACACACGCACTTGGAGCCAGTCATCGGTGATGCGCCGACCGAGGACGTCGGTGAGGATGAGGGCCAGAAAGAAGACGGCGGCGACGCGGAGTTTCGGCTCAGGCTCCAGGCGATCTTGGCGGTAGAAGAAGACCAGCCAGATCGCGGAGGGAACCAGCGCCAGCACGATTCCGGCGAGCAGCAGTGCGGGGCCGCTGAGCGGGCCGATCAGCTCGGCCATGTAGGAGACGAGGGCGCTGAACAGACCCATGCCCACGATCTGGATGAGTCCGGCCCGCCAGAATCCGACATGGGGTTTATTCACCAGGGCAAAGTGATGGTCGCAGTAGATCCGCTGGCCAAGAATATGGTACGGCGGTGTCAGCGGCTGGTCGCAGATACAACATGTCGGATGAGGCTCATCGCTCATCAGGTGCCTCATTTTTTGTGTTGCCGACACCACAGCAGCGAGAAGATTACCGGCTGCGTCGGATCTCGGCGTCTACGCGATGCGGGTTGTCGGCGTCGTTCGGGATAACCACCTTGTCATCGGCGAGGATGGATCGGTAGCCACGGGCGAACACGATCACGCTGTAGGTTTGGCCCCTGGGCACGGCCTCGTTGGTCTGAAAAACCCCACTATCGTCGGTGGTGCCCATCGTCAGGATTTCATCGGCGCTGAGGTTATCATCGGCGGCGGCATCGCTGGCTCTAAGGCCGGGAGTGATCACAAAGAACTGCACCCCGCCTACGCCGCGATGCGTATCCGCGTCGGTGATCGCGCCCGTGACATAGACCAAATTGCTGTTACTGGTGGGCGGCGCGGCGGGTGCCTGACCCGTCGTGCAGACCACCAACGTGACCTCGTCCACAAACATGCTCGACACGTTGCCACGCGGGTTCTCGGACGAAAAGACTAGGTTTATGGTCTTGCCGGCATAGGCCGAGATGTCGACGCTCTGCTCATTCCACTTCTCATCGGCCTTCGAGGAGGACAACTCCTCCACGGTCTCCAGAATGTCGCCGCTGGGATTGGTCAGGGCGACGCTAAATTTGGCGTCGTCGGAGAGGACACCGAGCAGGCCGCTCAACTCCTCGTGGGTGTAGCGAGCGTAGCCAAGGGTGATGCTGGTGGCATTGGCGGGCAACCTCACCTCCTGAGAGAGCGACTGGAGCGGCTCCGTATCGCTTCCGCCGAGCCATGCGCTGCGCTTGCCGCTACGCGGCAGTTGTGTATCAATCAGGGCGGCGTTACCACGTGAAACCTCAGTCCAGCCGCCATCCTGCTCGAACCCGCCGTTGGTGATTACATCAGTGCAGCCAGCGGGCAGAGCCTCGATTGGCGGAGGCGCACTTGGCCCACCCGAGGGCACATCCCCTACAGACGAGTCGGGCGGCGGAGTCTGTGGCGCGGCGCTGGTGATGCCCACCTGGGCAAAAGCGGTATGGACGGCGTTCAGTTCAGCCTGTCCGTAGAGATCAGCGGCAGCGCGGGCGGTCGCATCGGCGGCGGCGACAAAATCGGCATCGGGCGTAAGGTAACTGGTGAGGGCGCGGTAGTAGATCTGCTCCATCTTTTCGCGGCCAATCGCCTTGGCCACCAGAAACGCGGCGCGGTTGGGGATGCCGCTATTCACATGCACACCGCCGTTATCGGAGCGGCGCGAGTTGGGCAGATTAGCGTACTCCGCCATTGTTGAGGGCTGACCCACACTCGCCAGGGCGTCACCTTTATCGTAGGATCCACCGGCGCTCGGGTCTTCCAGGCTGCGCAGGTACGGTACGGGATAAGGCGGCGACTTCACCACCTGCTCACCAATCGTCCAGTTTCCCCGATCAATCAGCGCGCCAAAAACATCGGCATAAGACTCGTTGAGCGCCCCAGACTGACCCTCGTACACCAGGGCGGAACTGCTATCAATGACGCCGTGGGTAAACTCGTGGCCGACAACATCTAGGCCGTAGGGCAGAGGCTTGAAGATCTGGCCACCGTCACCGTAGATCATCTGGCTGTACTCGCCCACCCAGGCCGCATTTTCGGCATCCTCCGGATCGCTACCATAATGGACAGTCGAGATCATCGGGCTGCCCTGGTTATCGTAGGCGTCGCGTTTGAAGGTCTTCATGTAGTAATCGTAGACCACACCGGCACCGTCGTGGGCGGCCTGCGCGACTGCGTCCTTGGTGCGCTCGCCCTCATCCACCAGCAGCCGACCAGGGACGCTGGTGCCATTGCGGGCGCTATAGGTTTTGCGCCGCTTGATCGGCATCACTGCGTCAATTGCGTGGACGACCACCGGACGACCAGCGTTGACGAAGATGTGCCACTGGCTCAGAGGCTGCTCCGTCAGGATAGTCACATTCCAGACTAGGCTAGATTGGCCGTGATCATCAACATAGACCGCCAGATGAGTCTCGTCCGGCAGGGCCGTAATCTGGGCGCTGGCCGCATCGCCGGGACGCAACTGTTCCGTGATCAGATTCGCGAGGGCAGCAGCGTCGGCCTGGGCCGCACTGATCGTCGGCCTGGTGGCAAGCTGGAGAATGGGCGCAAACTCGCCGTTCACCGCAACCACCTGGCCTGTCGGATCGAGGTGAACCACCAGTTGACGGCCAAAAACCGGCAGACCGGCGTAGCGTTGATCAAAGCGAATATGAGCGTAGCCTTGCTGCAGATCGGGCTCAACCCGCAGCAGATGCAGATCCTCAACAGCGGAGCGCAGCCCGAAGAGGCTGCGGTTCTGATCGAGGAAACCACGGGCAATCGCGACGGGGTTGCCGATCTCAGCGGCGGTAGGCTGGTAGGCCAGACGATCCGCTGGATTGGCGGCGCTAAGGAAGGTAGGGATGCCACTGCGGGCATCCCAGCGTACGGCGAGGGGGGCAAGACTACGCAATTGGAGCGCGGCGAACGCCTCAGCGGGAGATATGTCGCCGAACAGCGAAGAACGGGCAGACATCGGCGTATCGGCACGGGATTCTGCGACCGGCATCTGTGGCAGGTGTAGCGCACGTATACCGGACTGCGTCCAGAAGAGCGGCGCAGCGACGAGCAGATAGACCAGGGCGACCATCATGATCGGCAGAGGCACCAGACTCAGAGGCGCGCTACGCTTCATAGGTACGACGGCCCTCACACCAATTATGGCATATGTTCGCGGGCGAGGTAATAGGTCATGCTGTGCAGCACGGCAACCGGATCGATATAGCGCACCCAGACATCATCAGGGGTCTGGAGGATAATCGGCGCGTAGCAGAGGATCGCCCGAATCCCAGCATCAATCAGCATATCAGCGACGGGCTGAGCCTCGGCTGCGGGTACGGCTATGATCCCAAGACGCGCATCCGTATCGCGGATCACCTTCGGCATATGGGCATAGTCGGTGATCTCAATATGCGCTATCTTCTGGCCAATCTTGCGCTGGTCGGTCTCGAAGATCCCGACAATTTGCAATCCCTGAGAGTGGAAGCCATCGTAGCGGGCGATAGCCTGACCAAGATGACCGACGCCAACCAAGACCACCGGCCAGCTCTGGTCAAGCCCAAGGATGCGCTCAATATGGTTGAGCAGCTTCTCAACATCGTAGCCGATGCCCTGCTTGCCAAACTCGCCAAAGTAAGAGAGATCTTTGCGGATCTGTGCGGCGGTAACATTAATGCGCTCGCCCAGCTCCTGCGACGAGACCGAGTGGATCTCTTCATCGAGCAGGTAGCGCAGGCTTCGCGCATAAAGCGGTAGTCGGCGAATAACAACGTCTGGCGGATCTTCAAGACGTTCCACAGAATCCCTCCACGAGATTGCAACGCATTTCGTGAAGTGTAGCACTAAGTTCTCAGCGATGTCAAGGCAGAGAGAAATCCTGTCAGGGCTGTTGCAAAGTCGTCAGATTGCCGCCCGCCTCCCCCACCCCCAGCCCCTCCCCCACACGGGGGGAGGGGAGCCGTACAGCTTTCTGATGAGGAATACCCCCTCTCCCCTCGTGGGAGAGGGGGCAGGGGGAGAGGGGGCGCGTGACTTTGCAACAGCCCTGGGAATCCTGTTGCCACCACCTCGTCGCTACTTTCGACGATTGGGACGATGGAAGGTGAGGAGATTCGGGCGCTCAACCTCAATTGGGCGGGCGAAGGCGTCCTCGCCTGGGCGCAGGTTCGGGCGACTCTCCAGCCACGTATCGCGCTGCTGCTTGGCCCGCCGCAGCAGATCCTCAATTGCCGCCGCGTCGCCCGACTCAATCTGACCGCGCACCTCGCACAGGAACTCGATCATCTCGTTGATCCAGCGGCTCAGTCCGGCGGGATTGGTCAGGCTAATATCGCGGTGCATCTCAGGGTCGCCCGATGCCAGCCGCGAAACATCGCGGAACCCAGAGGCGGCCAGGGGGGCCATTTCCTTCCATGCCGGGCTGCGGCCCGTCACTTCCACAAGGCCAACAGAGAGCATAAACGGCAAGTGCGAGATCCCGGCTACGTAGGCGTCATGTTCTTCGGGATCAATATAGTACGGCTTGGCCCCAACCGTGCGGATGATCGCCTCAACCACATTCACGGCATCGTGGCGAGTATGGGGATTGACGATGAGGCAGTAGATCGCTTCCTTAAACAGATCGGGGTCAGCCGCAGCCACGCCCGCCTGCGACTTGCCCGCCATTGGGTGTCCACCGACATAGCTGACTGACGCAGGCAGCAACTCGGCCGCCCATGCGGCCACCTGGGTCTTGGTGCTGGCCACATCGGTGACGACAGCGCCCGCCGACAGGAGCGGCCCAATCTGGCGAAACACCTCGCGCACTGCCCGAACCGGCGTGGCCACCACCACCACCTGCGCATCGCGCACCGCATCGGCAAGTGAGCCAGTTCCCTTGTCAATCGCCAGACGACCGCGAGCCTCCTTCACCGCACGCGGATCGCGGTCGTAGCCCACTATCTCGATCTCACCGAGGGGACTCTCCTTTGCATTGGCGTTGCGCAAGGCCATCCCCAGCGAGGCACCGATCAACCCGAGGCCAATGATGGCGATACGGATCATAGGACTCCTTTACAGACTCGTCTTGGCCTGGAAGCGGGCCAGAAAGAGCAGTTCGGCAATGATCAGGGCGAGGGCCAGGAGTAGGAAGCTCACCCAGGTGAGGACACGCAGCCCGGCTAGGGTGGCCAGTGCCGCCAGCAGCAGGCCAATCTCGTAGGACTGACGGCGCACCCGGCGCAGGTCGAGGGCCAGGACGCGCTCTTTAAACACGCGCTGGCCAATGGCATAGACGAAGGGTTGCGAGCCAGCCGCGCCACAGAGGAAGAGGGCACCAATCATCAGAGCATAGACCGGCATATCGGGCGGGGCGAGCAGCCAGTCGGTGGGCGGCGGCACAAAAGCTAGGCTATAGAGCAGCAAGGCCGTACCCACCGTCCCATCCACCGTCAGACCGGGCATACTCAGGCTACATTCAATTGGCGCGAAGGTGAGCAGGGCTGCGGCAAGAACCAGGGTGTAGTAGACCAGCCGCTGGAGGGAGAACGGCGGCTCCCCGGCGTGCAACCCGCCAAAGAGCAGCAGGGACAAGGCTGCGGACCAACAGAGCCCGGCGGCGGTGGCCGCGAGGATTGAGAGCGGGATCTGTTTGCGCAGACGTTCTATGCTCATATCTTTTTTGTTGATGTTTGGCGGCAGAGCCGCCAAACATCAACAAAGAACGGAGTCTGAAGTACAACCACTACATGAGCCTTGCCGCCCGCTGGCGTAGCAGGTGGTCGGCCAGCACCAGGGCCAGCATGGCCTCGGCCACCGGCACCAGACGCGGCAGCACCGTTGGGTCGTGACGGCCATGCACCTCAATTGTGGCCGAGTTCCCGTCGCGGTCAACCGTCTGCTGGGGCTGAGCGATACTGGCCGGAGGCTTAGCGGCCAGACGCACAATGATCTCCTCGCCGGTGGAGATCCCGCCGAGGATGCCGCCGTGGCGGTTACTGGTCGTACCGATGCTCCCGTCATCCCGGCGCACAAAAGGATCGTTGTTCTCCGACCCGCGCAGGCCGATCACACCAAAGCCCTCGCCAAACTCGACGCCCTTGATCGCCGGGATGGAGAACATGGCCTTGCCAATATCGGCCTGGAGTTTATCGAAGACCGGCTCGCCCAGGCCAGCAGGCACACCACGAGCGCGCACCTCAACCACACCGCCCAGGGAGTCCTGCGCGTGGCGGGCTGCATCCACACGGGCCACCATCTCCTCCGCCACCGCCGGGTCGGGGCAACGCATGATGTTGCGCTCGATCTCGTCCTCATCAATCACGTTGGCCCGCAGGTCGCCGAGTTGCAGGGTATAGCCCACGATCCGCACGCCGGAGTGGGCCAGCAGCAGCTTGGCGATTGCGCCGCCCGCCACCCGCCCAATCGTCTCGCGGGCGCTCGATCGCCCGCCGCCGCGCCAGTCGCGCATCCCGTACTTCGCATCCCAGCTATAATCGGCGTGGCCGGGCCGATAGAGATCTTTGATGCTCTCGTAGTGCGCAGATTTTGCATCGCTATTGAAGACCAGCATGCTAATCGGCGTGCCGGTAGTGCGGCCCTCAAAGACGCCCGAGAGAATCTGCACTGCGTCGGGCTCCTGGCGCTGCGAGCTGACTTTGCTCTGGCCAACGCGGCGGCGGTTCAGCTCGCGCTGAATATCCTCAACCGTCAGATTCAGGCCCGACGGGCAGCCATCAACGACGCAGCCCACACCCGGCCCGTGCGACTCGCCCCAGGTGGTGAGGCGAAAAATCTGTCCAAAACTGTTTCCCGGCATAGCGTCTTGTTCCCTCTTCCCTACTTCCCCCAGATTCCAGCCTGCCACTCGCCAAGGACGCGCCGGTAGAGACTGATTGTTGACTCGGCAATCCGATCCCAGGCATAGCTCTCGCGCACCTCACGCAGTGCCGTGGCGGCACGGGCGCGGGCCGCTTCCGGGTGGTGCATACATTCCAGAACGGCATCAGCGAGGGCGGCGGCATTGCCAACGGGCACAATCAGCCCGGTCTCGCCGTGGCGCACCACCTCGGCGAGACCACCGGCGGCGCTCACGACCAGCGGGCAACCGGCGGCAAACGCCTCTAGGGCGACCATACCGAAAGGCTCGTAGAGCGACGGGAAGGCGGCAACATCGGCCACCTGATAGATTTTATCCCGATCCTCATCGCTCACAAAGCCCAAGAAGCGCACCTGCTGGCTCAGTCCGGCAAGCTCGGCCTGGCTCTGGAGTGCGTTGAGGTAACTGCCCGTACCGGCGATCAGCAGGCGGGCCTTGGCTGAGGCGATCTGCGGCCAGGCGTCGAGCAGAATATGAATCCCCTTCTCGGAGACCATCCGCCCAACATAGAAGACTAATCGCTCATCGTCAGCCGCGAACCGCCGCCGAAAGGCCAGTCGATCCTCTGGCCCGGCGAAGAGGTTTGTGGGTACCCCCATGCCATTCGGTACAATATCAATTTTGTCAGCAGGTGTCTGAAAATACTCACTGACCTGGCGGGCCATAAACTGTGAGCAGACGATCACCCGCCAGGACTCGTAGGTGAGCAGCCACTCCTGATCGTTGATCTGCTGCGCCGCCCGTCCGTTCAGATGGCCGCATCCACGCCCGCGCTCAGTGGCGTGGATCGTGGCGATCAAGGGGATGCGCCAGAGGTGCTTAAGCCTCCCAGACGCCTCCGCCGTGAGCCAGTCGTGGGCGTGAATCACATCAAAGCGCCCCAGGGTTTTGCGCACATCGTCTGCGGCCTGCTCCAAATGACGGCTCACGTTGGCCACATAATGCGGGTAATCGGCACCGAGGGCCGGGGAAATCGGGACGCGCGAGACGCGAAGGTTGGGGGCCAACAGCTCCTCGATCATGCCACCGTGGAGCTGCGGGGTAATGATTGAGACACGCAGGCCAGCGTCGGCGAGGGCGGGAGCCAGCTCGGCAACGTGACGCCCCATCCCGCCGACGACGTGGGGCGGAAACTCCCAGGCGAGTTGGAGAACATGCATAGCAAATTATAGCATGGGCCAGGGCCGCATTGCGATGCGCCTCTACAGCACAGGCAGCACCCGAGCAATAATAAATTTCAAGTAGCGACCCTCTGGGAAGGCGACCGGTACCGGGTGGTCGGCTGGCTGGCCCACCTCGTGGATGATCTGGGCGCGGCGCTGGGCCGCAACCGCCGCCTCACCAAGCATCGAGCGAAATGCCTCGGGGGCAATCTGGCTGGTGCAACTTGATGTAACCAGCAGGCCACCGGGCTCGACGCAGCGCATGGCCAGGGTGTTCAGGCGGGTGTAGGCGCGCTGGGCGGCATAGGCGCTACCCTTGGTGCGGGCGAAGCTGGGCGGGTCGAGGATGACCATCTGAAAGTGCTGCCCGGTCTTCACGTAGCCATCAAGCAGGCTAAAACAGTCCTCGGTGATGAAACTGTGCCGTCGGGCGTCAAGTCGGTTCAGGGCGATGTTATCGGTGGTGGCCTCGGCAAGGCCACGCCCACTATCAACGCTGGTGACAACATCGGCACCGCCGCGCAGCGCGTAGAGTGAGAACCCGCCGGTGTAGGCGAAGCAGTTCAGCACCGTCAGCCCGCTGGCCAGAGACTCAATCGCCTGCCGGTTCTCGCGCTGATCCAGAAAAAGACCGGTCTTCTGTCCCTGGCGCAGGTTGGCGTGGAAGTAAAGCCCGTGCTCCTGGATCACCAAATCGTCTGGCGGCAGATCGCCCCAGAGGGGCAGGAGGCGGGAGGCGGGAGGCGGGAGGCGGGAGGCGGGAGGCGGGAGGCCGGGGGAGTCATCACCTTCCTCATCGTCCTGGGGACGCTGGTGAACGGACACCCCGCGCAACTCTGGGTCACAGCCGCGCATGGCGGTAGCTACCTGAGCCACAATCGCCTGGACGCTCTCGGCGTACGTATGAATGACCGCATAGTCGCCGTAGCGATCAGCTACCAAACCTGGCAGCCCATCTCCCTCGCCATAGATCCAGCGGTAGGCGCTGGTGTTCGGGATACTGTTACGAATGGCGGCGCGGGACTCCCACGCCTCCCAGACTCGCTCACCAATCCAGTCGGCGTCGGGGATCGCCTGACGGCTGAACAGGCGCACTGCGATGGCGCTGCGCGCATCCCACAGACCATAGGCGATCCATCCGCCGCAGCGAACACGCACCCACTGGCCTGAGCGCAGCCGTTCGCCGCCTGATACGTGGTTACGGTAGACCCACGGGTGGCCCTGCTGGAGCCGCGCCCGTAGGCTAGAGTCAATTGTGATCTCGGGGGTGTTCATGGTGTCATGTTGATCTCTGTAGGGGCGCAGCGCGATGCGCCCGCGTACGGGCGCATCGCGATGCGCCCCTACGCGCCCCTCACACGGTGGATCCGCTTTTTACACTGTTACCCTTGCCGAATGCGGATTCGGTGGTGCGTGGGCGGATAGCCACATTTCGACCGATGTGTGCGCCATCGGGAATCTGGGCATGGATGCCGACCAGGGTGAGGCCCGTGTTCAGGCGATCAGGCGCACCGTGGTTCGGCGTATTATCCTCGCCATCGCCCAGAAGCGCGCCCGCGCCTATCTTCACGTCCTCATCTACGATACAGCGTTCGATCAC
>JBAXMH010000123.1:0-14115 GCA_037134395.1 Chloroflexales bacterium | reverse complement strand
TTTCAGGTTTCAGGTTTCAGGTTTCAGGTTTCAGGTTTCAGGTTTCAGCGTGACAGATGCGCTCGAACTGATACCTAACACCTGACACCCGACACCTTGTCTAACAAAGATCATCTCAATGCTGTAGGAGTCGGGCTATTCTCCGTACTCTGCACCCACATAGGCTCATGTCACTACGTGATCGTTCCACCCGCCGCACCTACGCCGGGAGTCCGGTACTGCGTCGGCCCGCCCATCCTGGGCTGCTGCGCCGCCGTCAGTTTATCCCGCCCGCACGGCTGCCACGCCTCTTTGCGCAGATCCTCGCCGCCCTCGTGGTGCTGGTGATTCTCTCGGGTGCCGGGGTGTGTGGTGCCGGGTATGGCATGTATGCGAAGACTGCGGCAGACCTCAAGCCGCGCCTCGATAAGCTCAATACCCGCAATATCTTCCAGACCTCGCGGATCTATGATCGCAACGGCACCCTGCTGTACGAATTCTTCGATGCGGGCAAGCGCACCAATGTCAGCTTTGATGAGATCTCGCCCCTGTTGGTGCAGGCCACCGTTGCGGTTGAAGATAAGTCTTTTTTCTCCAATAGGGGCATTGACCTGAATGGTATTCTGCGCACTGCGATGAATAGCCTCCAGGTTGGATCGGAGACCGGCGGTGCCTCGACGATTACCCAGCAGGTGATTAAGAATAGTGTGCTGACTATTGATGAGCGCGCTCCTGAGAAGCGTTACGAGCGCAAGGTGAAAGAGATCATCCTCGCTCAGGAGCTCGATAAAATCTACGATAAGCAGCAGATCCTTGATCTCTACCTGAATGAGAACTTCTATGGTAACCTAGCCTATGGGATTGAGGCGGCCAGCGAGGTTTATTTTGGGGTGAAGGCGCGGGTGCTGAGTCTCAATCAGGCATCGCTCCTGGCTGGTCTGCCCCAATTACCCAGCGTCTATAACCCAATCAACTACCTGGAGCGGGATGCCCAGGGCGGCTATCTACCCGGCGTGCGGCTTGGCGATGGCTGGGAGCAGGACACGTACGAGCTGCCGACCAACCTCAGCGCGCCACGCTGGCGTCAGGTGGCGGTGCTGCGCCGGATGGTGGCGGATGGATATGTGAGCGCCGATGCGGCGCGTGCCGCAATTGCACAGCCGCTACGTTTCGCCCCGCAAGAGGTGCCGCTCAATGCGCCACACTTTGTCTTCTATGTGCGTGATCTGATCCAGGAGCGTTATGGGCAGGCGGCTCTTACCGGCGGCGGACTGCGGATTACCACCACCCTCGATCTTGACCTACAGCAAATGGTGCAGCAGAAGGCATCCGAACGGATCAGGGAGCTACAGTCGCGCAATATTCATAACGCGGCGGTGGTGGTGATGCAGCCCAACACCGGCGAGATCCTGGCGATGGTTGGCAGCATTGACTATCGTGCGATTACGCCGACGACCACCAAGGGCGAGACGGGCAACGTCCTTGATGGCCAAGTGAATGTGGCCACACGCGAGCGGCAACCTGGCTCGGCGCTCAAGCCCTTCACCTACCTCTCAGCGATGGAGCAGGGCATTACCCCCGACACGGTGATCTGGGATGTGCCTACGGAGTTTCCACTGCGGGGATCAGAGACCTACGCGCCGCTAAACTACAACGCCCGGTTTAATGGGCCGGTGCGCATGCGCAACGCGGTAGCGAACTCGCTGAACATGCCCGCCGTAAAGGCGCTCAAAATGGGCGGGATCAGGAATGCTCTCGATCTGCTGGATCGCGTGGGTGTGAAGACGGGCCTCAAGCGTGGCGAAGGTTTTTATGGCCTCTCGCTCACTCTGGGCGGTGGCGAAGTGACGCCGCTGGAACTGACGACGGCCTACAATACACTGGCCAGCGGTGGTCGTTACCACCCGCCCACATCCATCCTAGAGATCAGCGATGCATCGGGTACGTTCCTCGAACGTCGCCAGTCCACCCTTGGTGAGCAGGTGGTCGCCCCGGATCTAGTGGCGATCCTCACCAACATGATGAGCGATGACCGGGCGCGTGCGCCGGTGTGGGGTTTGAACAGCCAGCTCAAGCTAAGCCTTCCAGCTGCGGTAAAGACCGGCACTTCCAACGACTGGCGCGACGCCTGGGCCGCCGGGTTTACGCCATTTGTGACGGTCGGCGTCTGGACGGGCAATAACAATAATGAGCCGACCGAACACGTCGAGAGTCTGACAGGTGGCGGCATTATCTGGCACAACGTGATGGAGGAGATTTTTGTCTGGATCAAGGAGAAACCGCGCTACCACGAGCTATTCGCCAATCCCTTCAATGGTTTACCGATACCGACGGAGTTTACCCTGCCCGCCGATGGCTCGGTCATGCGCAAGGCGATCTGCCCGCTGCCCGGCCCCTTTGGTGGCTACAACCAGGAATTATTTACCAAATCAATGCTTACGGCGATGATCACGCCGACAAATACGCTCCCGCCTGGCCCCGCTCTTGATAGCGTGCTGACGTCGCTCAGGATACCCTGTGATGCCTTTAGGAAGGTGCAACTCATCCGCATCCCTATGGTTGAAGAGTGGGCCAGTGATGGTACGCTTCATGTGAACACGGCGACATCACCAACCGCCGACGGCACGAAGCCAAATGGGACGGTTGGCCAGGGCCAGTATTGTCGCCCGGTGGAGGGGCAGACGTATCCGGATGGTTTGGCTCAGGAAATTTATATCTGGAAAACGCCGCCGCCTGACCGAGACGAGAGAGTGCAATACGTCTGGAACGGTGGCTCAGCGTTTTCCAGTGCCGCACCCGACGGTACTACCTCAAGCGTCAACGCGAACAGTGACGCCCTGCCGTCCTGCGATCCGGCGATGTTTGTGCCGCCTAACTCGGTGCCGCCGGTGGCGGGCGCGATCAAAATGCCCGATCTCAAACATCTCGGCGAGAATCAGGCCAAAGAACTTCTGGCGACTCTGGGGGTTGGCCCTGGAATGGTTTACGTAGACTACCAGAATCGTGAGCGTATTCCGGGCGACTACGACGTATTTGCGCCCTACACGGTGGTAAGTACCCTCCCCACCGCTGGTGATTGGATCCTGCCGGAGACAATGGTGGTTCTCGGTATACGTGCGCCCGACCCTAATCCCGATCAGCCGACGCCAACGCCAATGCCAATGCTGACGCCAATGCCAATGCCAATGCCTACGGAGAGTCCGCCGTCCGAAGCGACACCTGTTATCATCCCGTGATCACGCCCGGTCGCCGCGATCCTCACGCCAGCGGAAGACAAACTGCTTATCGCTGGCGCGGTCGCGCTTAAAACGCCAGAGCCGGGTTGGTCGCCCGCGACCCTCACGCATATGGGTTGTCTCTTCCAGCAGTCCAGCTTCCTTGATCTTGCGGTAGAAGTTGCCCTTATCAAGCTTTTCGTCAAGAATCTGCTCGTAAATGTGCTTCAGTTCCAGAATTGAGAAGAGCTCGGGCAGAAGTTGGAAAGCCAGGGTGGTATACTCCAGTTTCGAGCGCAACCGTGCGATAGCGTAGGCGAGAATTTGTTCGTGATCGAAAGCGATGTCGCGGGTGAGCGCGCTCACCGGAAACCAGCGCACATCGTGGCTCTCGTCACTCACTCGCAGATGCTGGGCGTCGAAGCGCACCAGAGCAATGTAGGCCACACTGATCACGCGGGTGCGTGGATCGCGCCCAACATCCCCAAAGGTAAAAAGCTGCTCCATGTACAGGTCGCGGACGCCTGTCTCTTCCTCAAGCTCGCGTCGGGCGGCCTGTTCCAGCGACTCGTCCATATTAATGAAGCCGCCTGGGATGGCCCAGAATCCCTCGTAGGGCCAGCGTTTCCGCTGCACCAGCAACACATGAAGTTCACGCTCGATCAGCGTGAAGATCACAACATCAACCGTTACCGACGGGCGATCATAGCGCGAGGCATCGTAGGTTATCGCTGTCTCGTCATGGTCTTCCATCGCAGTGCTCCTAAAATAGTGTACATTAAACACTATTTTAGAGGCTCACAGAGATCTTGTCAAGGGGAGCGTAAGCCGCTAGTTCAGTGGAGCGACCCTCGTAAGAATTTCTTGGGCAAGTGCGCGGATGCGGGCCAGATCATCAGCCGCCGGGTTCTGGCGAACATAACGATCCAGATCCTCCAGGGCCGGGTAGACCGAGCCGACGCGAAAGCGCAGCAGCCCACGGTCGCGCAGTTCGCCGGGGTCGCCGCTATTAAGGAGCATTAGCCGCTCAACGCAGGCCAGCGTCCGGCGGGTATCATCGTGAGCCAGGTAGGTCTGTTTCAGATTGCGCAGGATTCGGGCGAGGATCGCCCCCCGCGAGGGCGGGGTCATCAGCCAGCGCACCAGATCAGGGCGAACCTCGTGATAGAACATGCCGATTTGTCGCTCACAATCGGCCTGACTCCACATCCCTCCACTACTGAATGGATCGACGTAGAAATCGTTCGGCGAAGCGGTATAGCGCACCAGAAAGTGTCCCGGTAGAGCTATACCGCTCAGGGGTAGGCCAAGGCGCCAGCCCACCTCCATATACACCAGTGAGAGCATGATTGGCAGGCCGCTGCGCCGGAGCAGCACATGATCGAGGTGACTATTGGCCGGGTCGGGCTGATCATAGCTGCGCGGGTCGCCGTGGAAACCCTGCTCATCGAACAGGTAGCGGTTGAGGGCGGCGATCTTGCCCCTAGGTTCGGCAATTGCCTCGATGCGCTCGCGCAGATCATCGGCGAACTCATCGAGAACAGCCAAGAGGTAGCGAGGATCGCTGCCGTCACGATCCTCCCAGGCGATCAGCAACGCCGCCTCGGCCAGAGGCACATGCTGGTCGGGATGGCTAATGGTGTGCCGAAAGAGTCGGCGAGCTTGCTGGGACATAGGCGTTGTAGAATGGTAGCCAATCTATGAAAGATCCCGTACTTTGATACTACCAACCAGCATACCACCTTCTGCGTTCTGCTCCCAGCACCTCCTGCCTCCTGCCAGGGCTGATGCAAAGTCAGTGAACCCCCTCTCCCCCTGCCCCCTCTCCCACAAGGGGAGAGGGGGTATTTCGCACCAGAAAGAGATCTGGCTCCCCTCCCCCCGCGTGGGGGAGGGGCTGGGGGTGGGGGAGCGGGCGGCAATCTGAGGACTTTGCATCAGCCCTGTGCCTCCTGCCCCTACACCGCCGGGTGGCGCAGCGAGTCGACGAGCGCCTGAGTCTCGGCGGAGGGTGGCGGGCCGAGGCGGCTGACTAGCCAGGTGACCAGGAAGTTCACCGGGACGCCGAAGATTCCGGCGGCGCTATGGCTGATGCCCAGCAATCCCCAGCCGGGGTAGGTGTAGCTCATTACCATATACGCGGCGGTGACGGCGGTGCCGCAGATCATGCCGATGGCGGCCCCCCGGCTGGTGGTGCCCTTCCAAAAAATGCCCAGTACAAGGACAGGGAAGAGACTCGACGCGGCCAACGAGAAGGCCCAGGCAACCATTTGGACGATGATCGCTAGGCGCTGGATGGCCGTCAGTGCCGCCAGGATCGCCGCCGTCAGGATCATCATACGTCCAATCCAGAGCCGCTCGTCCTTAGTGGCCTGGGGGTTCAGGGTGCGGTGGTAGATGTCGTGGGCTACCGCCGAGGCAATCACCATCAGCAACCCATCGGCAGTGGAGAGCGCGGCGGCCATACCGCCCGCCGCCACCAGGGCCACCACGGTGGCCGGTAGGTCGGCGATCTCGGGCGTAGCCAGCACCACCAGATCCTGGTCAATCTTCAGTTCGTTGTACTGGAGCCACCCGTCGCCATTCCCGCCGGACTCCACACTATCAGCAATGGTCAGCAGGCCGGTGGTTGACCAGTTCGCGGCCCACTGGGGCAACTCAATGATTGGCTTATTGACTACGTCCCGAAGAATCTCCCAGCGCGAGAAGGCCGCGTAAGCTGGCGCAGTCAGGTAGAGGACGCTGATCCAGGCCAGCGCCCAGCCCACGCTGCTGCGGCTCTCTTGTACGGTGCTGGTGGTGTAGAAGCGCACCAGAATGTGCGGCATGCCAGCAGTTCCCAGCATCAGGCAGAGCGTCAGGGCCACAAAGTTCCAGGGTGTCCAGTCGTTAAAGGGTTCGGTGTAACTCTGGATGCCCTGAGCCGCCTCCAGGGTCTCGATGTTGCGCAGGGCCACACCGTACATCAATTGGGGAAACGGTATACCGGTGAGCTTGAGTGAGATCCATGCCACCGGCACGATATAGGCGATCACCAGAATGATCCCCTGCACGCCCTGAGTCCATGTGATCGCCTTCATGCCGCCCAGGAAGGAACAGAACAGCACTGCCGCCAGACCGACAATCACGCCGATCATGTAGTTGACCCCCAGGAATCGGCTCATGATAATGCCGACCCCGGTGACCTGGGCGGTGACATAGGTAAAGCTGATAACGATGCTGATCACGGCAGCGATAACGCGGGTGTACGCGCCAGGGTAGCGGGCGTCAATGAAGTCGGGGATGGTGAACTGGCCAAACTTGCGCAGGTACGGGGCCAGTAGCAGCATCAGCAGAACGTAGCCGCCCGTCCAGCCAGTGATGTAGGCTAATCCCTCATACCCCAGCAAGTAGAGCGCACCCGCCATGCTAATGAATGAGGCGGCGCTCATCCAGTCCGAGCCGATGGCCAGACCGTTGAACAGACCGGGTACGCGCCGCCCGGCCACATAGTACTCATCCAGATCCCTGGTTCGCATGCGTAGGCCAATTACGGCGTAGATGCCCACGGTGAGGATAAGAAAGAGCCAACTGATCACCCCCGGCGGAATGTGGAAGGCCGCGTCAAGCAGATTTACCGCGACGATCAGCACGATAAAGCCGATGGTGAAGGCGACGTACGCAACCAGGATGCGCCGCCGTCGCCGATGTTCCTCCGGCGTGACGACAGACTCCAGTCCATAGGCATGATCGAGGCGGCGCATGCGCCAGTTAAAGAGTACCGCGAGCAGGATGAAGACGATCAGCGAACCCTGGGCACCCATATAGTAGCCCAGAGGGAATCCGGTAAGGACGCGGATCTGGTTGAGCGGTGCGGCCAGGATCGCGGGCAGCGTGAAGCTAAAGAGCCAGATCAGCAGGTATGGCCCAACTAGTCGCAGGTTTGCCCGCCAGTACATGCCCAGCCAGATTGGCGCGGGTGAGGCGGCAGGCGTGGACGAGGCGGCGGGTGCGGCATGCGTGTCTGGGGCGGGGGCGACCGGGTCTGCCCGGGGACTCGCCAATGTCTGCATTCCCGCCCCGGACACAGCCAAGGCCCGTGCCGGTGAGCCAACCACGCTGGCCCGTGTGTCGCGTGCGCGCTCAATTGGCGGGAAGAGCCGATTGAGCGCCCAGAGGGCGACGGTCAGCGACCCGCCGATAACTGCGATAAGCTGGATAATGCCGTAGAGGAAGAGCATGGACCTTTCATTGAGGCGAGGGTCTCCCCTCCCCTCTCCACATCATGTTTCAACCGGCACTGGATCTTCTGCAGGGATCTGGATCGCGCCGGGGCCAAGCGGGGCGAGCGGCAACGTAAAGGTGAAGGTCGTGCCCTGATCCTTCCCCGCGCTAAATACCGAAATATCGCCACCTTGGGCGTACACCAGGTGGCGCACAATCGCCAGGCCAATCCCGCTCCCGCCGCTCTGGCGCGCGCGTGATTTATCAACCCGGTAGAAGCGCTCGAAGACGTGCGGCAGGTGTTCCGCATCAATACCGACGCCGCTATCAGAGACCGCGATCATCACCATGTCGTTTGTGGAAGATGCCCGTAGGATCACCTCGTCCCCGGCGGAGGTGTAGCGATAAGCGTTCGAGAGCAGGTTGATCAGCACCTGGTCAACCCGGTCGGGATCAGCCCAGACCAAGGGCAGTCGTGCGGGAATATCAATGTGTAGGCTCACCTGGTTGGATGCAAAGAGCGGATCGAACTGCACACGCATGGCGTTAAGCAGGCGGCGGACATCGGTGCTGCGGGCAACCACCGGTAACTGCCCGGCCTCCACCCGCGAGAGCAGTTCCAGATCTTCGATCAGACGCTGGAGTCGGTTTGACTCGTGCAGGATCAGGCTGAAGGTCTCGGGGCTCGGCTTCACCACACCGTCAAGCAGACCTTCCATATACCCGCCAATCGTGGCTAGGGGTGTGCGCAATTCGTGGGTCACATCAGCCAAAAGCGCGAGGCGGCGCTGCTCCGTCTGGTCAAGGGCATCGGCGAGCTGATTGACGCTCTGGCTGAGTTGGGCTATCTCATCATCGGAAGCGATGATTGTACGCTCGCGGTAAAATCCCTGGGCCAGACGCTTACTGACGCCGGTAAGGGTGAGCAGCGGCTCGACGATCCGCCGTGAGACGAAGAGACTCACCACCACGGCAGCAGCCAGGGCGGCGAAGCCGCTGACGAGCAGGGCCTGTTGGACGACGGCCTGGAACTGTTGGAGCGGGGGAGCTTGGATGATCGCGCCGGGGTTGAGGTTGCCCGTCTCAGCGGCGGCGGAGCCAAGCGTCAGTGGGGCCGAGTTCACTAAGCCAATGCTGGCCAGAAACGTCGCGGTAGCCAGCAATACAATATCGGCAATCACCACGATCACCAGATGCGAGATAAATAGCTTCCAGCGTAACTGGTGATGCCACCTCATCGCGGACCGCTCACAAACTTATAGCCAACGCCGCGCACTGTCTGCACAAACGACAAGTCAGATTGATCATCTTCAAGTTTTCGGCGCAAGGTGCCGACATGCACATCAACGACGCGATCAATCCCCGCGAAGTCTGGCCCCCAGACGCGCTGAAGCAATTCCTCGCGGGTAAAGACGCGACCGGGGTAACTGGCTAGGGCGTAGAGCAGATCGAACTCACGCGGGGTCAACTCAACCAACAGGTCTCCACGCTGCACCTCGCGGCGCTCGGGGTCAATCGAGAGCGTACCAAACATCAGGGCCGGGCGGTCGTTGGCTTTGCCAGCGGGCATACGGTGGCGGCGCAAGATCGCCTTGACGCGAGCCACCAGCTCACGCGGGCTAAACGGCTTAGTGAGGTAGTCGTCGGCACCCACGGAAAGCCCGATCAGCTTATCCACCTCATCGGTGCGTGCCGTGAGCATCAGCACATACACCGCTGTCTCCTGGTGGAGCCGTCGGCAGACCTCGATACCATCAATGCCAGGCAGCATCACATCAAGAACCACCAGATCAGGACGGGTCGTACGGGCGAGGATGAGGGCGCTGGGGCCATCGTAGGCCCGATGAACGGCGAAACCCTCGGCGGCGAGGTAGCTCGCCACCAGATCAACAATGGGTTGCTCGTCGTCAACCACCAGGATCGTCGCTGCATCCATCGCAAAACCTCACGCATCTATGCGGGGATGGCGCTTGCCGAGCGTACTTATGAGGTAAGAACCGAGTGCCGTCCTACTATACCACGATTAGTGTACGCCAGTGAAGGTTCGCGTGTGAAGTGTCAGGGCTGATGCAAAGTCAGTGAACCCCCTCTCCCCCTGCCCCCTCTCCCACCAGGGGAGAGGGGGTATTTCGCACCAGAAAGAGATCTGGCTCCCCTCCCCCCGCGTGGGGGAGGGGCTGGGGGTGGGGGAGCGGGCGGCAATCTGAGGACTTTGCATCAGCCCTGTGTGAAGTGCCAGAAGGAACCCGGTCGCCCGGCGACTGAAGTCGCGGGCTCCGATCTATGAAGCCCGCCTTCGCGGGCTTCATAGATCGGAGCCGAGGGCTTTAGCCCCACGGCGATACGGTGACAGGACTTTGCTCATGCCCTGCTCGCTACTATCAAACTTAAGAAAGAGAATGAAGGTTATGCTATAATGCCAGAAGTCACGCTGTGAGCATCATCAATAGTTGGCCAAGGTGTCAGGACGATCCGATCACCCGACCCTTTTTTTGTGTTCTGCATCTCGAACTCTGTATTCTGGGAGTCTATGGACGACTTCGAACACCTCGACCACTACGAGATTCTTGGCATTGGCCGCAGCGTATCATCCGACGAGATCAAGCTGGCGTACCGCCAGCAGATGCGTCGCTACCACCCTGATCGGTTCGCCAGCGCGCCCTCTAGCGAGCAGGCATACGCAAGTCGGCGGGCGCTGCGTATTAATGCAGCATACCAAGAATTAAGCAACTTTAGAACGCGTGTGGTGTACGACCGCAACCTGAGCGTCCTCACGGCTCCACCGCCTCGCACGCAGGTCACCAAGATACCGCCCCCGCGCGATCATCAGGCTGAACTCTACGAGCAGGCTCGCGCCCACGTCAACGCTGGGCGTATGATACAGGCTGTAGCCACCCTGCGCGAGATTCAGCAGATCAACCCGTTCTACCGCGACAGTGCTTCGCTGCTGGCCCAGGCTGAGGACGCCCTGCGCCGTCGTCTCAGCGATTCTTCTGCTTACCAGCGCACGACTACCCACAACCGGCGCTCGCTACTGATTGGTGGGCTTAGCAGCCTGCTGATCGCCGGAGCCAGCGCGGCAACCTGGTGGCGGCGGCGGCCCACAATCCCCGCCTTGGTTAGTGCTGCCCCATCTGTCAACACCACCATCCAGCCTCCGTTGCCCAGCATCACCATAACCCTACCAACGCCGACACCCACGACTGCCGTACCCTCGGCTACGCCCGAAATAGTGGCCGAAGAGGGTACGTTGGTCTATGTTGAGGAATTTCACGCTGCCGACGGAACAACAACTCCGAGCGACGATACGCTAATCCATACCCAGGGATCTCGTGGTGCTACGTGGCCAACAACCTCAGGCAACGGATGGTCTGTCGGCACTAGCGACAACTCCTACACCATTACCGCACGTTCAGGTATCGGCACTATCTGGGCCTACCGCACCAGCCAGACAGACAAAGATATGCTGATCGGGGTTGATGTGACGGTGAGCGGCGGCGAAGCTGGCCTGCTCCTACGCTTTAACAGCGCCAACACGTATCTCGCCTTCTTTGTGATCCCGGCGAGCCGCAGCTTTCGCCTAGTGGAACATACGGCCAGTCTGGAAAAGACACTGGACAACGGCAGCCACCCGGCGATCCTGTCGGATGCAGATGCCCGTAACCGGCTGGTCGCCCGTCTGGAGGGCGACCAGATTGACCTACGGGTCAACGGGCAACGTGTGGCACACCTCAGTCTTGCTACGCCGCCGCCCAGTCTGCGCTATGGACTGGCCGCCGTAGCAGACGAGGATATGGTCAGAGCTGATTTTCGCAACCTCCACCTGCGGGCACTGTAGGTGCGCAAGGCAATAGCTGAGATCATCAGCAGGGTGTTTACATCGGTGAATTGTGCGGAACGCGAGGGTGCGCAGCCTCTGCCACATCCCCAAAGGGCGGCAGCGCCCGGGCCAGCAGCCAGTCGCGCAGCCACGTAGGCAGGCAGGCGAGTACCAGTTGCACCCGCGCATCAATGCCAACCACATAACGCGCCCGAGGGTGCCGCGCTGTGATCGCCCGCGTCACCACCCGCACCACCCGCTCGGCAGGGATGCCCATGCCCGGATGCACCTGCGCACTCACCATGTCAATCAGCGGCTGGTACGGGGCTACCTGCGCTGTCGGCATCGCTTCGAGTGACTGCATCGTCGCCCGCAGGGTTTTTTCCCAGATCGGCGTGGCAATCTGCCCCGGCTCAATGATCACCACACGGATGCCCCATGGTCGGAGCTCAAGGCGCAGCGCATCCGAGATCGCTTCCAATGCGTACTTCGAGGCTGCATAGGCTCCGAGGAGCGGCATACTGAATCGTCCTGAGATGGAACTCATATTCACGATAGTGGCGGGTCGCGGCGCGCGGCGAAGCAGCGGTAACGTCGCCTGGGTCATGGCGACCGCCGCAATCGTGTTAACATCCAGTTGCCGCCGCAGATCCGCGATAGGGACAATCTCCAGTGGCCCCGGTACGGCGATGCCGGCATTGTTTACCAGTGCCCGTAGACCACGTCCCCGGGTCTGTTCCTCAATAATCTGGAGGGCTGCGGAAATTTGGCTCGTATTGGTCACATCGAGAGTCAGGGGTTTGATCCGCTCCCCACCCACCGCCCGCAGCGCATCACCGGCCTCGCGTGATCGTACCCCGGCGAATACATCATATCCCAACCGCGCCAACTCCAGCGCACAAGCCCGCCCGATCCCCGTCGAGGCACCCGTGATCAGAATCGCACCCGAGACTTTGCCCATTGCGAACACTCCTTCGATATGATTGCATCCCACCGATGATTATATGCTGTAGCGCGTCCACTCCGCTTGATCCATACCCAGGGCTGATGCAAAGTCAGTGAACCCCCTCTCCCCCTGCCCCCTCTCCCACAAGAGGAGAGGGGGTATTTCGCACCAGAAAGAGATTCAACTCCCCTCCCCCCGCGTGGGTTTAGGGGCAATACCTTTCAAATAAGCGACGTGACGGCGGCCCTGACGATCTGGCTGGTGATTGCGCTGCATCTGTTTCCGACCGTGGAGATCAGCGGCGTGTTCCGCAAGCTATAGACGTGTTCCGTGCATGTCGCAGACGTACAGAAGTGTATCTGTTCACATGCACGAAAATGGCTCTTTCCGCAGCGATCTCTATGCCCATACGCCTAATCTTTATGCTATACTCGCAATACCGCAAAAGGTACGCTGTGAGACATGTCACGCTTCGCTTCGCTCAGCGTCCCGGCAGCCTATATCGCGGTCGGGACGCTCGTATACTGTATCTATCGGTCCCGGGTGGTGGTGAGGTGGACGGGACACTGGCGGCACTGACCGCGAAGCGAAGATTGCACCCCCACCATCCTGGGCAGACCCATGGTTGAACCGTATCGAGCGGCAGTGACCGCGTATCACGAGGCAAACCGCTGTCTGCCCCGGCGACCGATCTCTGGGATAGTCATCGTGAGGTGTGTCATGTCGACCCAACCGCTCCTTCCGTATACGCTCTTTGTCGGAGTAGACATTGCCGCTGCGACGGCCACCGCCGTCTGGCAACTCGGGGACGCCAGCCCATCCCGACCGCTCACCTTTGACCAGACCGCTGCGGGGATGCGTGCGTTTCAGAACCAGCTTTCCGCTACCGCCGTGCAGCCCGCACAGACCCTGATTGTCATGGAAGCGACCGGCAGCTATTGGATGACCCTGGCCACGACGCTGCATGCAGCGGACTACGCGGTCGCGGTCATCAACCCGGCCCAGGCCCATGCCTTTGCCAAAGCTCTGCTCAAGCGAGTCAAAACCGACCCGATTGATGCCCACACGCTCACGCGCCTGGCCGCCATGCTGCACCCAGCCCCGTGGGAACCGCCTCCGGCCATCTACCACGAGCTGGTGCAGCGCCTCGGCCAGCGCGATGACCTGATGACGGTGCGTCAGCAATTCAGGAACCAGCTCCACGCCTTGGTGCAGCACCCGGTGGTGGTCGCCAGCGTGCGCCAGCGCCTCGAAACCCTGATCACCACGCTGTCGGATGAAATCGTGGTGTTGGAGGCGGAAATTGCCCCCGTGTTGACCCAGGATGCGACCTGGGCGGCGGCAGCGGAACGCCTGCAAAGCATTCCCGGCGTCGGGTTGCTGACCGCCAGTTGGATGATCGTGCTGACATTGAACTTCCGCCTGTGCCCCAGTGCGGATGCCGCAGCGGCCTACGCCGGTCTGGCACCCAATGACTATCGGTCGGGCACGAGTGTGCAGAAACGGGCGTGTATCGGGCATACCGGGAATCGGCGGTTGCGCACCGCGCTCTATTTGGCGACGTTGAGTGGCACCCAACATAATCCCATCCTCAAAACCATGTATGACCGCTTACGTGCCGCAGGTAAGCCCATGAAGGTCGCACGGTGTGCGGTGGCCCGCAAGCTGGTCCGGATTGCCTGGGCCGTGGTCACGAAGGAACATGTCTTTGACCCGACCCACCACCATGCAACAGGCACGTCCGTGGTCACGGGGAACACGTAACGGATGCGGGCCTGCCCGGAATGAACACCCGATGCGAGCTGTCCACACCTCCGTGGTACAGCCATGATCGGCTGTCGTCGTGCATGCATCGCAACGGGCCGGGTGTGGGCAGGTCGCATCGGGTCGCCGAAGGCGTCCGGCCTGGCTCGCGCAAATTGGCTCTTGACAAACAATACCGTATCTTCGCT
>JBAXMH010000122.1:0-14128 GCA_037134395.1 Chloroflexales bacterium | reverse complement strand
AAGCGGCCAACGGCCCCACAACGCCTGTTGCCGACCAGATTCTCTCCGAGCGCGGGGTGATGGTTGTGCCTGATATTCTGGCGAACGCGGGCGGTGTGATCGTCAGTTACTTCGAGTGGGTGCAGGGTCTCCAGGAGTTTTTCTGGGACGAACGGGACGTTAACGAGAAACTGGATCGGATTATTGTCGGCGCATTTAACCAGGTCTGGCAGATGGCTACCGAGCGCAGGCTCACCTTACGCACCGCCGCTTACCTGCTGGCGGTGCAGCGCGTTGCTGATGCGAACCAGACCCGTGGGGTCTATCCATGAGGTTCATCAGCTTTACTTCTACCCAGGAGCCACTTCGCCATGACTGAGCAGCAACCCGTACCCCTGACCGACCTGCGCCGCCGGGCGCCGGTGGCCCGTTCGCTGATCCGTGACGTGATCACGGGACTGATCGGCCCGGTTGATCTGGCCTACGATTTTTACCGCGAGTGGAACGGCTGCTGGAAGGTGCGCGTGACGATAAGCGGATCGGCCAGCGGGCGACTAGAATTCACCCTCCTCGATACCCCCAGTGGCGGAATGTTGGCTATGCCCCGCCCCCTACCCGAACGATGGCGCACCGCCGGTATCCCCGCAACCGACGGCACCCGCTGGAGCCTTGACGATAAGGGCGGCCTGGTTCCAATTCTGTTCAAATAAGCCTATCTTGCCCCCAATTTCCCTCCCTTTACAACCCTAGAAGGACATAGAAAGACACAGACATATATGTCTGTGTCTTTCTATGTCCTTCTAGGGTTGAGCGGCGATTAATTCTACAAGCTCGTCACCAGACCAGGGGTGATCGTGGTGAAGCGCCAGTTCTGCTTGCCGTCGGCACGGGTAATCGCGATGGTATACGGGCCTGGGAGCAACTCGACAGCACCGAACCAGCCATCCGCCGAGGCGTAGATGTCGCGCAGCCAGACGCCGTCACGGATCAGGCTCACCTTCGCCTCTGGCACGACCTGGTCGTCTACGGTGGCGATACCCTGGAGGTGGCCGCCGGTGGGTGCTGCAATCCATGGCCAGTCAGGGGCGCGGGCGGGCTGGGCGAAGACGGTAGATCGCAGTTGATCCATAAAGCCGCGTCGCGAATCGCCGTTGGCCCCGGCGAACGGAATAGCGTACGAGTAGAAGGCCACCCCGGCCAGGACGCGGCCCGCCCCGTCGGGCGTCAGGGCGCGCTGTATCTGGCTCATGTTCTGCTCGCGGGTGTTGAGCCACGATCCCATCCCCGAGACAATCGCCCGCCGCCCGACGTGATCACGGTCAAAGGCCAGCCAGCCGTCGTACCAATCTCGCGACCGAGACACGCCCTCGTCGAAGTATTGCATCGGCACCGCGAAGTCAATGATGCCCTCATCAAGCCATGCCGGCCAGTCCTGGAAGACCTGCCTATACGCAGACGAAGCCGCCCAGTTACCGTTGCTGCCCAGACCGCCCCAGGTGATTGTCGCCGCACTCACCTGGATCGTCGGCTTGATCGCCTTGGCCCGGATGTAGAGCCGACGAGCCAGTTCCGTCACGCGGTCGCGCCGCCACTGGCTCCAGGCCGGGTCGTCTGGGTTTGGTCGGCTGTCCAGGGGTCGCCCGTTCGCCCGGTTGAACCGCTCAACGCTCACCTGGTTATAGCCGTAGCTCGCGCCGGAGAGACGGATGAAATCCCAGTGGACGCCATCAAGGGCGGGGTATGCCTGGATGATGTGGCTCACCACGCCCTCCATGTAGGTGATGGACGAGGGATGCCCAAAGTCGAGATCACCAACCTGATCGCCATTGAAGGTGGCCGTCGTCCAGCGTTCGGCACCCTGGATCTCTGGCCCGTGCGTCGTGCAGACGTGGGCGGGGTTGCCCCAGAGCGGGTCTGTCGGGCGGCAGGCAACGGAGACCACCATCCAGGCGTGGACACGTATGCCCTGGGCGTGGGCCTTCTCGATCAGGTAGCCCAGCGGATCGAACTCGGCGGCGGGGGCCAGGTTCGGGTCGGCTGACCTCGGCTCGATACTGTTGTTATACCAGGCGTCGCCATGCCGACGCGCCTGCACAAAAATCGTGTTCGCACCCGCTCGTACCACATTGCTAACTAACTCGTCGGCCTGGGCCTGGTTATAGATGCCAGGGTGGCCGTTATCAACCCAGAAAGCCCGCATCTGCTGAACAGGTTCCTGCGCCTGTACGGGGATCGCGCCCAGCAAGAGGACGACGATCAGGGCGAGAGAGGTGATGATCGGGCGCATCGGTGATCCTTCTGTGTGCGTGCCAGCCTACGCAGCATGGCACTAATCTGGTAACCGGCAGGTACGCGCAGGCGCAAACCCATGCGCGTGGGTGATAAACTCGGGGCGTCGAGGGCGGTCTGACTCTGGCGCGCATTATGCCCAGGGGCGGCGGTTCTGTCAACTTGAGCGCGGTCTCAGATCAATTGCCCCCTCACCCCCTGCCCCTCTCCCACCGGGGGAGAGGGGAGATTTCTGCATCAGAGAGCGATCTACTCCCCCTCTCCCGTTCTGGGAGAGGGGGCTGGGGGGTGAGGGCTGAGCGGCAGTGGACTCCTTATTTGAAAGGTATTGGCTTTAGCCCCTGTGGTAGTTGACGTAACCACCAGTGGTACAATATGCCCCATTGCCCCGACGACGGAATATTCTGTAAGACTTGGTTCGCAGATACTTTACAGTTCAGGCCAGAATGTGGCATCGTGATGCGCTCAACCTGAAACCTGAAACCTCGCACCTGAAACCTTGTCTAAGAACCCGAGAATACTCGCATGAATAGTTGGAACCCTTTCTATGGCCCGAACGCTGGCTATCTGATCGAGCTGTACGAACGCTATAGCGCCGACCCTCACTCAGTTGATGCGCAGACCAGGGATTTCTTTGCCCAGTGGACGCCTCCCGCTGACGACCCGGAGGTTGCTGCGATTGCCAGTGCTTCGGCTACCCCGGCCCTCGATGTGACCAGGATCGTTGGCGCGGCCCGCCTGATGCGCTTTATCCGTGAGCTTGGCCACACCGCCTCGCGGATCGATCCGCTGGGGAGCGATCCGCCCAGCGACCCCGGCCTAGAACTTTCGTCCCACGGCGTTACTAATGCCGATTTGGCGGCATTGCCGGCGGCGATGGTGCGTGGCCCGCTGGCCGCACTCTCGATAACCGCCGCCGATGGCGTTGAGCGCCTGCGTCAAGCCTACTCTGGCCAGATTGGCTACGAGACCGACCATATCCAGGACTACAACGAGCGGGAATGGATCCGCGAGAAGGCTGAGGATCGCTACTTCTTCGGCAACTTCGACACCGACCGCCAGCGCGAGTTGCTGGAGCGGCTCAGTGAAGTTGAGGGCTTTGAGCGATTTTTGCACAAGGCGCTGCCTGGTCAGAAGCGTTTCTCCGTCGAGGGAAACGATATGATCATCCCGGTGATTGACGCGATCATCCGCAACGCGGCGGTCGCAGGCACCCGCGAGGTGGTGATTGGGATGGCCCACCGTGGCCGACTGAATGTGCTAGCGCATATTCTCGGCAAGCCCTACTCCTCCATCCTGAGCGAGTTCCACACCCCCGACTACAGTAAGGAGACCTACACCGGCTGGACGGGCGATGTGAAATATCATCTGGGTGCCCGCAAGGCGTATCGCGAGAGCGGCGTCACCGAGATGCCGATTACTCTGGCGCCCAACCCGAGCCACCTGGAGTTCGTCAACCCGGTGATTGTCGGTCGCGCCCGCGCTGCCCAGGAGAAGCGCACCCGCCCCGGCTATCCCCAGGAGGACGAGAAGGAGTCCCTGGCGATCCTTATCCACGGTGACGCAGCCTTCCCTGGCCAGGGTATCGTGGCCGAGACGCTGAACCTCTCGCGGCTAGAGGGCTACCATGTCGGTGGTTCGATCCATATTATTCTCAACAACCAGATCGGCTTTACCACCGACACGAAGGACTCGCGCAGCACCCTGTACGCCTCCGACTTGGCCCGTGGCTTCGAGATCCCGATTGTCCACGTGAATGCCGATGAGCCGATGGCGTGTATCGCGGTGGCGCGGATGGCCTGGGCCTACCGTGAGAAGTTCCAGAAGGATTTTCTGATTGACTTGGTGGGCTACCGGCGCTGGGGCCATAACGAGGGTGACGAGCCGGAGTTTACTCAGCCGCGTATGTACGAGAAGATCCGCAACCACCCGACGGTGCGCGAGATCTGGGCACGTGATCTGGAGCGTCGGGGTGTGATCACCCAGAACGAGGCCCAGAGCATGCTCGATGATGTGACGAATAAGCTCCAGCACGCATTCGATACCGTGCGCGAGCGCCAGCGCCTCGCCGCTGAAGCCCCGCCGCCGGCAAAGACTCGGGTTGTAGATAAGCCCAAACTGCGCCCGAGCGTCTACGCCAAGCCGGTGTCAACCCACAAGCTGATTGAGCTAAACGAGGCGCTGCTCGACCGGCCCGCTGAGTTTACGGCGCACCCCAAACTGGAGCGTATGCTCCAGCGCCGCCGTCAGGCCATCCACGATGTCGGCGGGATCGAGTGGGCACACGCCGAATCCCTGGCCTTCGCCGCTATTCTCTCCGACGGCACGCCCATCCGTTTGAGCGGCCAGGACAGCGAGCGCGGCACCTTCAGCCAGCGCCATTTGGTGCTGCACGACTCGCTCACCGGCGAGCGGTTTATTCCGCTGCACAGCATCCCGCAGGCCCGCTCGGCCTTCGCCGTCTATAACAGTCCACTTTCCGAAGCGGCGGTGCTGGCCTTCGAGTATGGCTATAGCTCGCATGCGCCGGGGACAATGGTTCTCTGGGAGGCCCAGTTCGGCGACTTCGCTAACGGCGCGCAGGTGATTATTGATCAGTTTATTGTATCGGGGCAGGCCAAGTGGGGCCAGGATCCGGCCCTGGTGCTGCTGCTGCCTCACGGCTACGAGGGCCAGGGGCCAGAACACTCCAGCGGGCGGCTTGAGCGATTTCTTCAACTGGCTGCGACTGATAATATCCGTGTGGCCAACTGTAGCACCGCCGGTCAGTACTTCCACCTGCTGCGCTACCAGGCCGCCTCCCTGGCTGGTTATCCGCGCCCGCTCATTGTGATGACCCCCAAGAGCCTGCTGCGTAACCCACGCGCCAACTCCTCGCTGAGCGATCTGGCGGACGATAGCTTCCATCCCGTCCTTGGCCTTGGCGCGGACGCCCCGCCCGCTGAAGATGTCACTCGGCTGGTACTGTGCAGCGGCAAAATCGCGATTGATGTTCTGTCTAGCGGTGAACTGGAGAAGGCCGGCGGCAGCGTGGATCTGCTCCGCATCGAGATGCTCTACCCTTTTCCAAAGGAGGAACTGGCCGCGCACCTCGCGCACTACCCCAATCTTCAAGAGGTTGTCTGGCTCCAGGAAGAGCCGCAGAATATGGGTGCCTGGAGCTACATCGCTCTGCGTCTGCGCGACGTGCTGGGTCAGACCATTCCCGTCCGCTACGTTGGTCGTGGCGAGTCGGCCAGCCCTGCAGCGGGCATGCATAGCCAGCATAGCTATGAGCAAAGCCGGATCGTTCGCGAGGCGGTGCAGGGCGTACCAGTTGTGGTGACGCAATAACGACATCCCCATGAGGAGCAATACTTCTCAAAGAAGCCGATCTCATGCCGACCGTACCCCCTCACCCCCTGCCCCTCTCCCACCGGGGGAGAGGGGAGATTCCGCACCAGAGTGCGTTCGGCTCCCCCTCTCCCGTTCTGGGAGAGGGGGCTGGGGGGTGAGGGCTGAACGGTTGAAAGATATTGATATTTAGGAGAGTTTTTCCATGTCCTACGAGATTAAAGTCCCTACCCTCGGCGAGTCGATCATTGAGGCGACGGTGTCCAGATGGTTAAAGCGCGAAGGCGATGCCGTGGCCGCTGGGGAGGCGGTGGTGGAACTGGAGACCGATAAGGTGAACCTGGAGGTCGCCTCTGATCAGGCCGGTGTGATCGCGACAATTGCCAAGGCTGAGGGTGAGACCGTGGCCGTCGGCGAGGTACTTGGCACGGTAGTGGCTGGTGCAGCCCCGGCCAAAGATCTGCCCCCCGCTGAGGTTACGCCTGCGCAGGTTCCTGTCGTCCCGACGATAAATGGTACCACCGTAACCGCTACCCCGGTGGCCCAGCGTGTTGCCGCTGAGCATGCGGTTGACCTAAGCGGCGTCCCCGGCAGCGGCGCGGGTGGCCGAGTGACGAAGGACGATGTACTCAAGGCGGTGAGCGTTCCCGCCCCCGTCGCCCCCGTCGCCCCCGTCCCCGCCCCGTCCCCTGCCGCCCACCTCCTGCCTCCTGCCCCTGCCCCTGCCCCTGCCGCCCGCCTCCTACCTCCTGCCCCCGTCCCCGCCCCTGCCGCCCGTCTCCTGCCTCCTGCTCCACCCTCCGGTCGTCCCGAAGAGCGCCAGAAACTCAGCCGTCGGCGGCTCACCATCGCCCGGCGTCTCGTGGAGGCCCAGCAGACCGCTGCCATGCTCACGACCTTCAACGAGGTAAACATGAGCGCGGTGATGGATCTGCGCAAGCGCCGCAAGGAGAGTTTTAAGGAGCGCAACGGCGTCAACCTGGGCTTTATGTCCTTCTTCACGCGGGCCGTTGTTGGCGCGCTGAAGGCATACCCGATGGTCAACGCCGAGATCCAGGGCGATGACGTGCTGCTCAAGGGCTACTACGACATTGGTATTGCCGTGGGTGTGGACGAGGGATTGGTGGTACCAGTGCTACGCGACGCCGACCGCAAGAGTTTCGCAGTCCTGGAGCGCGAGATCAACGATCTGGCCACAAAGGCCCGCGAGGGCAGTCTGGGTCTGGCTGATCTTCAGGGCGGTACCTTCACCATCACCAACGGCGGCGTCTACGGCTCACTGATGTCCACGCCCATCCTCAACGTACCCCAGGTCGGCATCCTGGGCATGCACAAGATCGAGGATCGAGCCGTCGTCGTCGGTGGCCAGATCGTCATTCGCCCGATGATGTACCTCGCCCTCTCCTACGACCATCGCCTGATTGACGGCGGTACATCGGTACGCTTCCTGGTGCGGGTCAAGGAGCTCATCGAAGACCCCGAGGCGCTTCTGCTGGAGGGATAAACGGCGCATACATCACGCTGTTACGCAGAGCAAAGCGAAGCGTCCCGACTACCGGGACGCTTCGCTTCGTTCTCCCTACGTACCATCAGGTGCCATCGCCCGCAGGAAGCTCTCAATTGTTTGCTTGGCCATTTCTTCGGGCAAAACGCTCTGGATCTCGGGCTGCTCAAAAATATAGCCCGTGATCATATAGGCGATGATGGGGCCGACCAGCAGACGGGCGGCGATATGCGGGTTCATCCGGCGCAGCCGCCCGGCGTCCATCTGTCGCTCTAGGTAGGTTGCCAGGATTCGCATCCCACGCCCTGGGCCGATGTCGCTGACCATACTGGCCACGCGCTTGTTACGCATCGACTCCGCAATCACCACCCTGGCAATGGCGACTGTCGGCCACTGGTGGATGGCTCCCATCAACTTACGTGCCATCTCGGGCAGAGCTTCTTCTGGTGGCCTATCCATCATCGCTTCCGCCGAGTCGATGATCTCTATCAGCGGCATCTGCTCTAGGATGACCTGATGCAGCAGATCGACCTTATCTCTAAAGTAGTGATAGATCAGCCCCGGCGAGCCGATTTTGGCTGCCTCGGCAATATCTTTGTTTGACGCACTATCGAAGCCTTTTGCCGCAAATGCATCCAGCGCGCCGCGAATGATCTGCTGACGGCGATCCTCATAGTCCTGTTCATCACGCGGCGGCATGGGTGCCTCCCTACACTATTGATTGACTGGTCAATCAATAGTGTACTCCGAGAGTGAGCAGGAGTCAACACGATTATCTCTTTTTGACAAAGGGGAGAAAGGTCTTCGTGGTCGTCTCAATGATAACCACATCCAGGCTCCCATTGTCAGTACTCATAGGGATGGAACTCTGAGTCACTTTGACGCTATTCGGGACGATGTCGCCGGTTTTGACCCCCGTGATTCTCACCCTAAAAATGATGGTTATCACGCTTGGTACCGCGTTGGATGCCGCAGGGATCTGGATATTGCTCCAGGTAAGGATGCCATTGTTCACGGTGTTTGGCGTTGGCCCTTGCACCGTTGCGATATAGGCTGACTTGGAGTCGAGGGTGTCCTGGACGGTCAGTGTGACCGGCGTGGTGCCGGGGTTCATCAGCGAGATGACGTAGTAAAACTCCTCATCCTTAACAAGACGGCGCTTGGTCACATCAAGGCCAATGGATGGCTGCGAGTCCTGTACGCAGAGGTTCACCGTTGGGTCGAGAATACCATCCTTCATCGGTAGCGCGCCATCGGGGCTAGATGCATCAACCTTAGGCTGCATGGAACCCCACGCCTGTCCAACCAACAGATTCAGCTTTAGGTCAATTTGGGACACTGCCGCGTTCGATGGCTTCTGGGGCAGGTTGACATTTTCCCAAAGCAGTATTGTGCCACGCTCATCCTGCGAGAGAATGCGCGGTGCGGGCGTCGTGCTGCCGACTGAATCCAGGTGCAGGCCCATAGGTAGCGTCACCGTTATCTGGGTGCTACTGTAGGCGTGGCGGTTGGAGTTAACAAGGGAGACCGTGTAGATACGGGGGTCGCCCGGCATCGCGCAGGCCGCTTTGTCAATGGAGGGTTCTAGTGTCGCCATAGGCTCGACCCGCACGTCACGGGTTGCGTAGATCTGGGTGACGCCATCCTCGACCACGCGCTGGTAGCCGCTACAGCTCTGTGTCGTATCTACTGGGCAGTTTTTCACACCTACCATGCCATCGGATTTAGCACGTACCCAGTTGGTGAAGGTGCCCACAATATCGCCCGAGCGGGCGTAGAATTGCACAGTGGTTGATGCATTCGCGGCGATGCTTGGCACGACCCACGTCATCTGGACACGACCATCAGTGCGCTCCGTCACCGTCGGCTGATCCTTGACAACGCTGTTAACGCCCATGCCGACGTAGGTAAAGCCGGATGGCAGTACGTCAACAATCTCAACATTCGAACGCGCTGCACCCTTGGCCGGGTTCTCGTTCTTGACGCTGATCGTGAACAGGTGCCGGTCGCGGATGCTCACGACTGTTGCATCAACCGTCTTACTGTAGCTGATCAAGTTTGTGTCTGGGGTGATCGTGCCACAGAGGTATTGAATCGTTACGCGGGCTGGGGGGACGCTCGGCACCAGGACGGAGTTGCCGCCGATGCTGGGCCAGAAGCGGAAGTTCAGGTCGTTGTTGTAGTTGACATTGGCGCAACTGTTCGGAATCAGCTTGGCCACAAAGCTCACCTCGTAGTGCTGGCCAGGGGTGAGGGTGACACGTGGCCACTCGTAGTTACGCACATTGACGTCGGCCTGCGTCGGGTCAGTCCCGTTGTTCAGCATCCGCACAAATGCAAAGTTGCCGCCAACATCGTAGAGTGCGAGGTCGTGGGCCACGCTATCCTGGTTATCTGCGGCCAGGGTGAAGGTAACCTCCCTGGTATCACTGATTTTGTTGCCGTCAATTGATGTACGGCTCGCCGTCTTGGTCATGACAATCGGCGGGTTGATACGTACACAGACCTTGTTCGCTATAATTTTCACCAGTTCGTTCGGTGCCGTCACATTCATCGTGTTACAGTGGTCAAGGAACTCGTTGCCATCAACGGTGAGGTTGAACTGGAGGCTGACGCTCTGTCCTGCCGGGACAGTGATGTTGCGCCAGGTGACCGATCCACCAGATCCGTTCATAACATCCAACGGGTCGGGTTCGTATGCTTTCCCGTCAAGGGTGGACGATCCGCTGATATACGAGAAATCAGCTCCTGTACTCGATGGCAAAATATCGTCTACAATCAAGTCAGTTGCATCGGTAACACCCTTGTTCTGTAGCTGAATGAGGTACGTGAACGTATCCTTACGACGGACGACATACTGACCATTGCTATTCTTTACCTCATCGGGCCCCGCGAGCTTGGCCGCCTCAATGCGTTGCACGAAGCTGACCCCCTTGTTTGCCGGGAGGATGCAGGCCGAGGGCAGACCTTGGGGCGCGATCACGCTAGCTGTGCCAGTGCCCCCGGTGGTGTAGTCGCCGCGCACAACGAGCGAAACAGACTGGCTGGCAGGCGCGGAGATCGTGCCGGCAGGCATATTGATCTTCCAGACCACCACGCCGCCCATTGATGTGCCGTCGGGTGCCGAGGTAGGTGTCGGCACAGCCCGACCCGGCATATACCAGGCGTTTGGCTGAAGGGTGTAGCGTACCTCTAGGTTTGAGATGGCCTGAGCCGCGTAGCTCTGAACCTGAACCGTGAGGGTTGCCTCAGTGCCGAAGACAGGTGAGGCGGGCACAATCGTGGGAACCGAGACAACCAACGGGGTTCGCACGGTAACGCTAGAGGCTGGACCGGCAACCGTATAGCGCGTTGTCTTGCCTATCTCAATAGGAACTTCGTCACTGGTGACGTTGTACGTCTTGTTCGCGAGGGTGCCGCACTCGGTGCTCACATCAAGCTTTTTGAAGCGGACTTTCACCGAATACGTGCTGCCGGGATTGATTGGGCCGGGGATCACCCAGCGCACCGGCCCCACCTTCGGGTCGGCCACGGGATCCACCGGGCCGTCGGCGCTGAGAAACTCGCTGCCCGGCGGCAAAACATCGGTGAGGATGACATTAGTTGCCGGGATGGCGTCAATTCGTGGGCTACTGCCGACCATATCGCCTGCCGCCGTGGCATTACCAATCGTGATTGTGAACTCAGCCGTATCGCCCACGTTGATCAGCTTTGAGGTTGTCGCTGGTGTCTTTGTCAATATCAGCACCGGGCCGACGATCAGCGAACTGGCCGTATCCTCGCTGATTGGAGTGGTCGTTGCCGACTCCATCAACTGGGCCGATCCCGCCGGTCGCTTTATCGTCTGGACGGTGAGGGGGCGCTGATCGTTTCTCGTATTAAGTACCACACTGAAATGCCCCGATTGGGTCGGGCTGAGTACCGAGGAAACACGGTAGACAATCTCGGTATCGCTAGGAGCCGCTACATCGGTGGCGATGGTTGTCTCAAGGCTGTCTGCGGCAATAGCAGGCCGACAGTCAATTTCTTTACAGTATTGGTATAGGCCAGAGGTATTCAGTCGTTTGAAGTTAGTCCAGCGGGCGTGAATCAGGATGTTACTGACAGGAGTGGCCCGCGTGTTGGTGATAATGTACGTATAGGTGAGAACACTACCAGCGCGAATGCGCTCGGGGTTAATAACGAGGTCGAGCTTAATATCGCCCTGGACCTGGGCAGGGAAGGCCAGGGATGATAGCTCGGCGTTGCTCAGATCGCGGATCTGAGGCGGAGGAATGTAGCTGTCAGGACGCACTGGCTCAATGGCGGTTGGTGCATTCTGATCAGAACCCATAGTGGCTGTGGGAGCGGGGGCAGGAGTGGATGTGGGAGGTGGGTTCTGGGCGAGGGTGGCGACTGGGGTGATGCTGCCGAGGAATAAAGTCAGAATTAAAATAAGTGCCAGAGGACTCAATCGTCGAACAAGCGATGAGTGCATTGTAGACTCCCTCCATTCAGATGTGAACTGATGATACCCCCGTTCATCTCACAGCGGTACTGATGTGATACCGTCATAGTACAATACCTTCGCCAGAAATGAAAGTGAACAATAGAGGTTTTTGTGGTGAGGACTTTATAGTTTCCTCTCCGCTACCGTATTCACTAACTAACCGGCGAAGGTATTTTTAATCAGAATTATTTAATAAAATCGTTAGTGAATGCGCTATTCACATCCACTGGATTGGTGAGCAGCTTGGCGTCGCGCATAAACTGCTCCGTCTTTGTCCAGACATCCACGTCGGTGAAGCCGAGTCCGGCGCTGGTCGTCTTGTCGCTCTGCCAGAAGGGTAAACTCTCCTGAAGCACCTGGCGCTGGAGCTTCGGGTCGCCTAGCTTGGCCTCGGGGATGAAGGTCAGGCTCAGCGTATACGCCTCATCCGGATTGTCCAGAGTATCCCGCAGCCCGCGCAGCGATGCCTGCACAAAACGGTGTACCAGATCCGGCTCCTGCGTGATCAGCGCCTCACTCACCACAATCCCGTTCGAGGCCAAGTTATAGATGTCGGCGACACGCAGTACGTCCACCTGCTGATTCTGCTGGCGCAGGATCACTGGCTCGTTCATTGCGTAGCCAATCCCCACCTGCACCTTACCCTCAAGCACGGTCTGAGCCTGGGTGAAGCCGATCTCCTGTACTGTCATAGCCGTCTCATCGAGCTTGTTGGCGTAGAGCACCGCCATCAGGGCGTAGAGGCTCTCGCCAAAACGACCGGGGATGCCCACCGTTTTGCCCTTCAGGTCGTTCACGCTCTTTAAGCCAGTAGACGACTTGGCAAAGAAGACCACCGGGAACTTCTGGTAGAGCGTCTCGACGGTCTTCACCGGCAGACCCTGCTGACGGGCGAGCAGCACCGAGGTGCCGCTGGCCGTAGCGAAGGCGACCTTGCTCTCTGGCCAGGACGCAGCGCGCTGGACAACATCGTTCTCGAAGTTGTAGTCGAAGGTGACATCCAGCCCGGCATCTTTATAGTAACCCTTGGCGGCGGCCACATAGTACGGCGCAAACTGGACATTCGGGATGTACGACATAGCTAGGGTGATCGGGCGCAGCCCCTGGCCGGAGGCGGTTGGGGCGGACGACGTGGTGGCAACAGGCACGGCGGTTGGGGCGGGGGCGGACGGCTGGGCACCACAGGCAGCGAGGGTCAGGGCGATAACCGCGATCAGAATGAGACGATTGGTCACAATGGACTCCTTAACAGAATGTAGAGACGCTCCGGCGGGGCGTCTCTAAGACGCCCCGCTGGAGCGTCTCTACCCAGGGCATTTATGACTCCCACGTCACCAGGAGCCGCTCCAGCAGAGTGGCGACGAGATAGAATCCTAACGTGATGACGGCGAGGGTGAGCAGGGCCACAAAGATCAGTGGCGTATCGAAGAGTCCACGGGCGATATTGATCAGGGCACCCAGGCCATCGCGCCCGGACACAAACTCGCCGACCACAGCGCCAGTGGTGGCCAGGGCCAAGCCCGTGCGTACCCCGCCAAAGAGTACCGGCAGCGCCAGAGGTATCTCAACATAACGCAGCATCTGCCAGCGACTGGCCCCACTGATCAGCGCCATCTCGCGCAGTTCACGCGGAATGCCGCGCAGGGCAATCACGGTACTCAGCAGGATGGGCAAGAAGGTGATCAGGGCGGCGATCAGCAGTTTAGCCTGAAGACCCGGCCCAAACCAGAGGATGATTAGCGGGGCCACGGCCACCACCGGCACCGCCTGACTAGCCGCCAGCAGCGGAGTCAGCGCCCGCTCTAACCACGGGATGTGGGCCAGCACATAGCCCAGGCTCAGTCCAAGCACAAGGGCAATGGAAAACCCGCCCAGAGCCTCGCCCAGGGTGGCCGAACTATGTTGCCACAGGATTCCGCTCGTCGCCGCATCCACCAGCCGTTCCAGCACCATGCTCGGCGCGGGCAGAATGAACGCCCGGTAGCCGCCTAGGCTCACCGCCGCCTGCCAGATCACCAGCAGGCCAATGATCGTTGTCGGGAGGCCAAGCCAGTGCAGGTTGGGCCTCCACCGAGGTGCCATTGGCTCCGCCGCCGCCCGCTGAATCGGTAATGATTGCTGCATACCCCATCCTCTCGCAGCTCAGGGACACCAAAAGACCCCGAGGCCACTGGCTTCGGGGCATACGCGCACACGGCAGATAGGCGAAAACGTCCGCCACACCTGTTGGATCGGGACGCTGCCGTACACCCCCAAGGGTACGCGACAATACGCCCGCCGCACACGCGATCTTCTTTACATCCGGACTGTAACCGTCGGCCCCGGAGTTTCACCGAGTCATACGTGCCTCGCAACACGCTCGTGGGCTCTACCACCGATCGGGAATTTCACCCTGCCCCGAAGATCGTTGATTAACTTTAGTGCCATGATAGCACGAGCATCCGAACGCTGCAAATCACGCCCCAGGCGGGTTAAGGCCGATGCAAAGTCCTCAGATTGCCGCCCGCTCCCCCCCCCCCCCCCCCCCCCCCCCC
>JBAXMH010000121.1:0-14180 GCA_037134395.1 Chloroflexales bacterium | reverse complement strand
TTACTCAACAATCTTGGTGACGACCCCGGCACCGACGGTGCGACCGCCCTCGCGGATGGCGAAGCGCAAGCCCTCTTCAATCGCCACGGGCACGATCAGCTCCACCCCCATCACCACGTTGTCGCCCGGCATCACCATCTCCATGCCCTCCGGCAGCTTGATGCTCCCGGTCACGTCCGTGGTGCGGATGTAGAACTGTGGCCGGTACCCGGGGAAGAATGGTGTGTGCCGTCCGCCCTCTTCCTTCTTCAGCACGTAGACCTGCGCCTCGACCTTGAAGTGCGGCTTGATGCTATTGGGCACCGCCAGCACCTGGCCCCGCTCGATGTCTGTGCGCTCCACACCGCGTAGCAGGCAGCCCACGTTGTCCCCCGCGATCCCCTCGTCCAGCGTCTTCTGGAACATCTCCACGCCCGTGACCACCGTCTTCTTGGGAGCCTCGTGGCTCATCCCGATGATCTCGATCGTCTCGCCTACCTTGATCTTCCCGCGCTCGATGCGCCCGGTCACCACCGTGCCCCGCCCCTTGATGCCGAACACGTCCTCCACCGGCATCAGGAAGGGCTGGTCGGTGGCCCGCTGCGGCGTCGGGATGTAGGCATCCACGGCGGCCATCAGGTCGAGAATACACTTGTACTCCGGGGCGTTGATGTCCTTGCTGGTGCTTTCCAGCGCACCACGGGCGGTGCCGCGCACAATCGGAATATCGTCGCCTGGGAACTCCTGCTTGGTCAGCAGCTCGCGCAGCTCAATCTCGACCAGTTCCAGCAGTTCCTCATCGTCCATCATGTCAATCTTGTTGAGGAAGACCACGATGGCCGGCACCTGCACCTGACGGGCAAGCAGGATATGCTCACGGGTCTGGGGCATGGGGCCGTCGGGGGCCGAGACCACCAGGATCGCGCCGTCCATCTGGGCCGCGCCGGTGATCATATTCTTGATATAGTCCGCGTGGCCCGGACAGTCCACGTGGGCGTAGTGACGGCTCTCGGTTTGGTACTCGACGTGCCGAATGGCAATGGTGATGCCACGGGCGCGCTCTTCGGGGGCGTTATCAATCTGGTCGTAGGCCAGAAACTGGGCCGCCCCCCGCAGGGCGAGAACCTTGGTAATCGCGGCGGTCAGCGTCGTCTTGCCGTGGTCCACGTGGCCGATCGTCCCAACGTTGATATGTGGCTTCGTGCGCTCGAATTTTACCTTCGCCATAGCTGTGTGTAGACCTCGTCATGCTAAATGTGTAACGTCAGGCAACCGATGATGGCTCCTGAGAGGGGGCTACCCCATTCGACCAGCAGGCATAGATTGCCGCAGGGAGCAGGCGACCGGATGCGCTTTCGCGCAACACAAGCTCACCGGCGCTGGTCGTTCCCTGATAGCGGGCCATTGCCGCACCAAGAACATTCTGCAAGGTCAGGGCCGATATGTTGGTGGCGTAGGCGCTAATCAGCACACCGAGGGGGCTATCGCTGAGCAGAGCCACGCATTCACGAACCAAGCTCGGCAACTGCTCGTTCAGCCGCCAAAGCTCGCCGTTCGGGCCGCGCCCGAAAATCGGCGGATCCATCAGGATGAGATCGTAGCGGTTGCCGCGACGCATCTCCCGAGCCACAAACTTCGTCGCGTCATCAATCAGCCAGCGTATGAACCGATCTGCGAGTCCCGACGCCTGCTGGTTTTCTTGCGCCCAGCGCAGCGACGGCTTTGACGCATCAACGTGAACAACGTGGGCTCCCGCGTGGGCAGCCTCCAGGCTACTCAGGCCGGTGTAGCCAAACAGCACAAGCACCCGTGGTTCACGCCGACTGGCCAGTTGGCGACGCATCCAGGCCCAGTGGGCGCTATGCTCAGGAAAAACCCCCGTGTGGCGGAAGGGGGTCAGCTTGGCCCAGAATGTCAGATCACGATAGTGCATGGGCCACTGATCAGGAAGTTGTCGGCGCTGCTGCCAGACCCCGGCCCCATCCTCACCGCGCAGTTTCTCGAACGTAGCATCGGCGCGCTGCCACTCGCGCTCCGACAGGTTTGGTTCCCAGATCGCCTGAGTCTCTGGCCGTACCAGCGTATACGGGCCAAACCGCTCAAACTTTGCGCCGTTCCCCGAGTCAATCAACTCATAGTCAGTCCAGAGCGGGGGAGCCAGCAGGTTTAGGACGGCCATACTTACACCAAGAGGGGCGGAACCTCGCGGCCAAGGCTCGCCCCTCTCCGTACACTAGTTTCCGGTACGCTTCTCGATGATCTCCTTGGCCAAATGCTCGGGCAGAGCCTCGTAGTGGTCAAACTCCATAGACGAGGTTGCGCGGCCCTGGGTGGCAGAGCGAAGATCAGTGGTGTAGCCGAACATCGTGGCCAGAGGCACATACGCCTTGATGATCTGGGCGTTTGCGCGACCCTCCATCCCGTCCACGCGGCCACGGCGCGAGTTGAGGTCACCAAGCACCGCGCCGAGGAAATCCTCGGGGGTGGTCGTTTCAACCTTCATAATCGGTTCGAGGAGTTGCGGACGCCCCCTGCGGACGCCGTCCTTGAGGCTCATCGAAGCGGCGATCTTAAACGCCATTTCGGACGAGTCCACCTCGTGGAAGGAGCCATCGTAGAGAGTGGCCTTCAGGTCAACCACCGGATAGCCGGCCATCACGCCCGACGACATCGCCTCTTTGATGCCCTGCTCAACCGGGTTGATGTACTCACGTGGGATGGAGCCACCGATAACGCCGTTGACAAATTCAAAGCCGAGGCCAGGGGTCTGCGGCTCGAACTTAATCTTGACGTGGGCGAACTGGCCCTTACCGCCGGTCTGCCGCACGAAGCGGGTCTCAACATCAACCGCCTGCGTGATCGTCTCGCGGTAGGAAACCTGCGGCTTGCCCTGGTTGGCCTCGACCTTGTACTCGCGGCGCATCCGGTCAACGATTACCTCAAGGTGCAACTCGCCCATACCCTTGATGATCGTCTGCCCCGTCTCCTGATCAGTGTAAACCCGGAAGGTGGGATCTTCCTCACTGAGACGATTGAGGGCAATCGCCATTTTATCCTGGTCGGACTTGGTTTTTGGCTCAATCGCCAATTCGACCACCGGCTCGGGGAAGCGGATGCTCTCCAGCACAATCGGGTTGTCCGGGTCGCAGATCGTATCGCCGGTGAAGCTCTGCTTGGGACCGACCATCGCGGCAATATCGCCGGCGTAAACCGACTCAATATCCTCGCGGTGATTGGCGTGCATCTGGAGGATGCGTCCAAGGCGCTCACGCTGGCCACGGGTCGAGTTGAGGACGTAGTTGCCCTTCTCGATCTTGCCCGAGTAAACCCGGAAATAAGCCAACTTGCCGACGTAAGGGTCGGCAACAATCTTAAAGACCAAGCCGGTGAAAGGTGCATCGTCGCTAGTAGCGCGGGCGATCAGCTCCGCTCCCTCATCGCCGAGGACGTGTCCGGGCTGGACGCCCTGGATGGCGGGGCGCTCGATGGGCGAGGGCAGATACTCGATGACCGCATCGAGCAACTTCTGGACGCCCTTGTTCTTCAGGGCTGCGCCGCAGAGTACCGGCACCAACTTGCCGCTGATCGTGGCATTGCGCAGGCCGCGCTTGAGCTCCTCGACGCTCAGTTCCTCACCCTCAAGGTAGAGCAGGGTAAGCTCGTCATCAGTCTCAGCGATCATCTCGACCAGATCGGCGTGAGCCTTCTGAGCGGCGGGCAGAAGGTCGGCAGGAATGTCTTCCTGACGAGTCTCCTTGCCCAAGTCATCAAGAAAGATCGTCGCCTGCATCGAGAAAATGTCAATCATGCCCTTGAAGCGATCTTCAGCGCCAATCGGTAACTGAACAACAGCCGGCTTCGCGCCGAGGCGATCAACGATCATGCTGACACAGCGCTCAAAGTTTGCGCCGATGCGATCCATCTTATTGACGAAGCAGATGCGCGGGACATTATACTTATCAGCCTGACGCCAGACCGTCTCCGACTGAGGCTCGACACCGGCGACTCCATCGAACACCACCACGCCGCCATCGAGGACGCGCAGCGAACGCTCGACCTCAACAGTGAAGTCCACGTGGCCGGGGGTGTCAATGATATTCACCCGGTAGTCAATATCCTTAAAGCGCCAAGCAGCGGTGGTGGCCGCCGAGGTGATGGTGATACCGCGCTCCTGCTCCTGCGGCATCCAGTCCATCGTCGCGGTACCCTCATGAACCTCGCCGATCTTATAGGTGCGCCCGGTATAAAACAGGATGCGCTCCGTCGTCGTGGTTTTGCCCGCGTCGATGTGGGCGATGATTCCGATATTTCGGATTTTTTCGAGCTCAATCTGGCGTGGCATACCCGTCGCTACTGCTACTTTCTACGTACCCGAAGATACGCGCTAGAAACTCCCGCTGTGCTCTGCGCTCAGGTGAGCGCACCACGACAGGCTACAGCCGACCGTAGTGGGCAAAGGCGCGGTTGGCCTCGGCCATCTTATGCACGTCCTCACGGCGCTTGATCGTGCTGCCGGTATTGTTGTAGGCGTCCATAATTTCGGTGGCAAGGCGCTCGGCCATCGGGCGACCGCTGCGGGCGCGAGCTGAGATCAGCAGCCAGCGCATGGCCAGAGCGTAGCGTCGCTCGCTCTTGACCTCAATCGGCACCTGGTAGGTGGCACCGCCAACGCGCTTGGGCTTGACTTCAATCGAGGGGCTGGCGTTGCGTAGCGCCTGCTCAAAGATTTCGAGGGGCGACTTCTTGAGCTTGTCGGCGGCGAGATCCATCGCGTTATAGACGATGCGCTCGGCGGTACTCTTCTTACCGCGCTCCATCACCTTGTTGATGAACTTCTGCACCAACAGGCTCTCGTAGCGGGCATCCACGATAATGATGCGCTTAACAGTATTGCTTCGGCGGGACATAGCTTTCCTCTGTGGGCGATAGGCAACAGGCAGCAGGCAATGCGCTGCTGTCTGACACCACCTGCCGCTGTTAGCGTTTCTTGCCGACCGGCTGCACGTTCTTCTTCGTGCCGTACTTCGAGCGGCCCTGCTTGCGGCCATTGACGCCCTGCGTGTCGAGGGTGCCGCGCACGATGTGGTAGCGCACACCCGGCAGATCCTTCACACGGCCGCCACGGATCAGCACCACCGAGTGCTCCTGAAGGTTGTGGCCCTCGCCGGGGATGTAGGCTGTAACCTCAAGGCCATTGGAGAGCCGCACGCGGGCGATCTTGCGCAGGGCCGAGTTTGGCTTCTTCGGCGTGACGGTTGCGACCTTGGTGCAGACGCCGCGCTTCTGCGGCGAACCCTTGCCACGGGTCAACTTCCCCTTGAGCGAGTTGTACGTGAACCGCAGCGCGGGAGCCTTCGTCTTTTTCACGACGGGCTTACGCGGCTTGCGAACGAGCTGGTTAATGGTCGGCATCAAGAACTCCTGTGTCAGACGCCCCGGAGCAGCTATATTGAGACAAAATAATAACCTGGCCCGCGTCTGGTCGTAGTCTCGACTACGCCTTAGAGTAGGCCGGTGTAGCACACAAAGAGACGTACTTGCGCGTCTGCGCAGCGATAAAAAAGTATAACATTCACCATCGTCTTTGTCAAACGTAGGTGATATGTATCAGATATAGCAGTACACCTAAAGAGGCAGGGGATCGGCGGTGCCGATCCCCTGCCATCATCACAGCACGTGAGAGGGGCGTCTACTCCTCAAGGTTATCATCATCGTCGGCCATATCCTGGTCAATCTCTTCGAGGCCGATCTCTTCCTCCTCATCCCCACTGATGTACTCCTCCTCAGACGAATCCGAGTCGTCGTTCTGATCATCGTCATCAATGGTGTCTTCGTACTCCTCGTAGCGCAAGCTAGAGACGTACATCGCACCTTCGCCGAGCTTACCGGGAAAGGAGATCCGCCCGCGCTGGCTGGGGTCTTGGTAGGTTTCGCGGATGAGCAGACGCACGATGCGCGGGTCGGTCTGGGCGATGGCGGCGATGTAGTGGTTGCCGCCGCCGATCAACTCGGCGAGGCGCTGGCCGAGCTTTGGCTCTAGGCGCCCGACCACGTTGCCGTCGGCATCAATCACATAGACTGTTCTACCCTGGATGCGGAAGTCCATCTTCTCGCCGGTGACAAGGGCGTCAACAGCGGGGCTACGGGGCACGTCAATCAGGGTGGTGAGGGCGGTGCGGCCCGTCTCAGTGATGAAGAGGCGCAGATCAACCTGCTGACGCGGTGAACGATTCACCTGACCGTGGTCGAAGCCACGGGCGAGCAGGGCATCGAGACGGGCGATATTCTTCCGAGCGATGGCATTTGTCGGGAAGAGACGCAGGGTCTGCTGGTAGGCATCGTGGCTCTTGCTATACTGGCCGAGTTCCATCAGAGCCTTGCCCATGCGGTTGTAGGTATCGGGTTCCTCGCCGAGGGCGTGGATCTGCTCGTTCAACTCAAGAGCTGCCGTCCAGTTGTTCATTGCGGCGAACTCGACGGCCTTCTCCTGAAGCTTGCGCCGCATACGCATCTTTTCATCTTGTTTTGCCAAGGGAGGTCTCCTTCTCTTCTACGTCTACGATGAGGGACAACGTCATGTGGCGTGTTTCGCTTAGACAGGCTGCACGATGCCCTGGAGCGACCAGGGACTGGTCTGAGTGATGTGGACGTGGGCCAAACGACCGGCCCAATCGTCGGGGTGGGCGAAGAAAACGAGCTTATTGCCGGGGCTACGGCCACGCCACTTCCCACGCGACTCGCTTTCAACCAGCACCTCGACCGTCTGGCCACGGTGGACAGCGTTGCACTCGGTGGCGATCAGCTCATGGAGGTGTTCCAGCGCGAGGCGACGCTCCTGCTTCTCGGACTCGGGCACCGCGAGCGCCGGATCCTGCTCCTGCTCGGCGGCGGGCGTACCGGGACGGGCGGAGAAGGCGGCGATATGAATCTTATCAAAGCGAATCTCTGCGCAGAGCGCCATTGTCTGAGCGAAGTCCTCGGCGGTTTCGCCGGGGTGACCGACAATCACATCAGTGGTGAGCGAGATATGCGGGATGGCGGTGCGGATGCGGGCAATCAGATCACGGTAGCGGGCGACGCTGTAGCCACGGCGCATGATCTTCAGCAGGGTATCGGAGCCGGACTGGATGGGCAGGTTCACCTCGGGCATACAGCGCGGCAAGCGAGCAATCGTCTCGATCAGATCGTCAGTCATCCAGGCTGGGTGCGAGGTAAGGAAGCGCAACCGGAGCAAACCAGGGGTGTCGTGAATCGCCGTGATCAGGTCGGCGAGCTGCGGGCGACCGGGCAGATCGTGGCCCCAGGAGTCGACAATCTGGCCGAGGAGGACGATCTCCTTGGTGCCACAGGCAACGATCCGGCGCACCTCATCGGCGATCTCCTCAAGGGGCCGCGAACGCTCACGACCACGGCGCTGCGGGATCACGCAGTAGCTACAGCTCATGTTGCAGCCGTACTGGATGGGCACATGCACCGAGACCGACGGGTGTTCCTGGTCGCGCACGGGCAGGACAGGTTCATCGAGAGTGTAGACCGCATTAGGGGCCAGGGCGACGATCTCATCAACAGCCGACGGGGAGACGAAATGATCAACCATCGGCAGTTGACGCTCGAAAATCGAGCGGTTGTCCGGACCGACCATACAGCCCCAGAGAACGATGCAGGTATCGGGATGGGATCGCTTAACCCCCACCAACTCGCCAAGCTTGCCAAAGATACGTTCCTCGGCGCTGGCGCGGACGCTACACGAGTTGAGGACGATAAAGCTCGCCTGATCAGGACGAGTAGCCGGGCTATAACCAACTCCCTGGAGGGCAGCCTCCAGGCGCTCGGAATCAGAGATATTCATCTGGCAGCCAACCGTCCAGACATAATAGCGCCGCGAGCGCGGGGTCGTGTCGCGGTCGGGACGGGTCTGCGTATCGAGGAAGAGGAGTTCCTGCATAATGCGTATGAAAGAGAGGGATTCGGGGATGGCGAAGCCATCCCCAAACCCCTCCCAGAAGCTACCACACAATAATGGGTAGCCCAGAATCGAGGCTCTTCGCGGCGGCATCGCGGAGCAGTTCGAGGCAACGATATGCCTGAGACGTGCTGGAAAGGCCAGCCTTGATCAGGAGCGGGGCCAGTTCGACGAGTTCCCTCTGGAGCCGAACAGACGATCCAAAGAAGGCGTTATCTTCCTCGCCATCCTCGTCCTCGAATGCAAGCCAGATGGGGGCTTCAAAGTCGGCAGGCATATAGTAGCTATTAATGCCCTGGAGATTGATCAGGTGTTGGTAGCGCGATGTCACCAACTCGTCCCAGACATCGGTGACGGCGCGGTCGAGATCATCGTAGATCACCGGGCCGTCCTCAATGACATCGTCAATCGCCTGCTCGTGTTCGATCCGAGCAGCCAGACGTGAGAGCTGATAGAGGGCACCCATATTTTCCAGCGAGCCTTCCCAGATCTCGGTGCCGGGCTGGCTGATCAGGTCAATGTCAACGCCCTGCTCGCGTAGCTGGTCTTGCACCGCCGCGACGGACTCATACTCTTCATCGTATCCGGCACGATCCTCATCGGGACGCACCGTGATCATCGAGCCAACCACGAGGTCGAGCTCGGAAACTACTTCACTGCCCATGACACGTCCTCCATGCAGAGCGCATATGGCGTCCAGTATACCATGATCTGAGGGAGGGCCGTCCACGAATAGCTTACGAATAAGCGAATGACGCATTACAGAGGGCTAAAGCGAAGTACCCTACTCTGCGTAGCGCTCCTCTTTCCAGGGGTCGGCGTGATTGTTATAGCCGTAGCGCTCCCAGAAGCCGAGCTTATCGTAGGACAAAAACTCCAGACCGCGCAGCCACTTGGCGCTCTTCCAGAAATACTTGCGCGGGGTGAGCAGACGCAGCGGGTATCCATGTTCAGGTGTCAGCTCTTGGCCATCGAACATATAGGCTAGCAGCGCCTCGTCGTCAAGCAGGACTTCAAGCGGGACGTTCGCCGTGAATCCCTGATCGCAATGGGCGATCACGAACTGCACCGATGGCTTGAGCGCGGGGATGTGCTTCAAAAGTTCCTTAAACTGCACCCCGCCCCAGCGCGTATCCAGCTTGCTCCAGCGTGTGACACAGTGAATGTCGGTGATGACCTCAACCGTAGGCAGGGCGCGGAACTCAGCAAAGCTCAGGCGGGCCACATCCTCAATCTCGCCCCAGAAGCGCAGATCCCAGGTAGTGTGCAGATCGGTATACTGCGGGACGCTACCATAGTGCAGCACCGGGAACTTTTCGGTCACATACTGCCCAGGCGGGACACGATCCTCCTGGCCCGCCTGGGTGCGGTCATGCTTTTTTTTGAATGCATTGAACATGAGGGAACGCTCCTTACATACAAGCTGAGGATGTACCACCAATCACCCAACCGGTTCAAGCAGGTAGATCCCGCCATCACGGGTACTCGCCGCGATCTGTTTACCATCGGGACGGAAGGCCAGGGACAGAACCATGCCTGTGCCAAGATTAATGCTATTGACGCGAGCGCCGCTCTGCGCGTCCCAGAACTCGACCGTGCCGACAACGCTGCCCGTCACCAGCAGCTTGCCATCCGGTGAGAATGTGAAGCTGCTGAACCAATGATCATCGCTTGGTGCGGTGATCGTACTCATCGCCGATCCATCGGTAGCATTCCAGATCGTCAGCGAGCCGTCGCTGCTGGCGCTAGCCACAACATCACTCCCGGCGGGCATTTCCAGGCTGGTGATCTGCGCCTTCTGGCCCTTGATCGTCGTCTTGCGGTCGCCGCTTTGCGCATCCCAGACAACAATCTGGGGCGCGTTGGCGTCCTGATTACTCACCGCAGCGATGCGCGATCCGTCGCGGTTAAACGAGAGCGTGGCGGCTGGCCCGCTCAGTCCACGCAGCGTCCGCAACAGCTTTTGGCTGCTCGCCTCCCAGATCGCTACTTCACCACGATCATTACCTGCCGCCACCAGGCTGCGGTCGCGGCTCACCACTAGGCTGAGGGCAAGACCCTGAAGACCCTGGAGTTGCCGGTTACGATCCTGTCCCGTCAGGTCAATGATCACCACTTCGCCCGAGTCGCTGATTGCCGCCAGTTGGGTGTCGCTGACAAAACCAATGAACTGGCTGGTCGGCGCACCGCCGTTGAGGTTCACCTGGCGATCATTGGGGAGGATGTGCAGGCGCACGGTGCCACTGGCTCCGCCCGTTCCCAGGATTTTGCCGGTGTCGGAGTAGGCCAGAGCGGTGACAATGCCCTGGGTGAGCAGCACGGTGCGCTCAACCTGACGGGTCTGGACGTTCCAGATCGTGAGGGAGCCAGCGGCGTCACTGGCAGATACAAGGTGCTGGCTGTCGGGTGCCCAACTCAGGCCGAGCAGTCGCATCCCGCGCTCGGTTAGTGTAGCCCGTTCGGTGCCCGTGAGCGGACTCCACAGGCGTACTGTGCCATCAAGGCTGGCGCTGGCGAGAGTGCGCCCATCGGGACTGTAGCTTAGCCCACGGATCACCACCCAGTCCTGATGACCCTTCAGTTCGCGCTGGATGCTGCCGGTGGCCGCGTCGAGAACGTAGACGCTGGCGCTGACCGAGCCCACCGCAATCGTACTGCCATCGGGGCTATAGGTGAGTCCGGTGAGCCAGTATGGTGCGCTGGTGTCTGGATTGACGGGTGCCGTAAAGCTAAACCCGGCGCGAGGTTGTCGCGTGGCCACATCCCACAGGCGCACCGTGCCATCTCGCGAGGCCGAGGCCAAGGTGCTGCCATCGGGCGAGAAGGCGATGTTGCCAATAAAATCCGTGTGACCCTCCAGCGCACCGAGAAACTTGCCGCTGACCACGTCCCACAGGCGAATCGTCTTATCGGTGCTACCGGAGGCCAGAATGCTACCGTCGGGCGAGAAGGCCAAACTCCGCACCCAGCCGGTATGACCATCGAGCTTGTGCCGCGCCTGTCCTGTGGCCACATCCCACACAATAATGGTGTTCTCATCCTGTGCGCCCGAGGCCAGGATGCGGCTATCGGGAGAAAAAGCCAGACTGCTAATATCGCCCGTATGACCTGTCAGGGTACCGCCTTGGTCAAGTGTGTCGCCAAGGCGAAACATGATAGTCTTGCCGATGCCCACAGCCAGCAGTTGCCCGTTTGGGGCATAGACTGCCGGGCCAACCACATCCTCGCGGATCTGGCGGGTTCTCGTAAAAATCTCGGTTGTCGCCAGCGGCGTGCCGCCGGGGGTAGGCTGTCCGGCTGCGGGAGTCGCAGCGTGCGCAGCGCCGCCCGCAGTTGTGGTAACAGTGGCGCGCATCGCCGTTCCGCCGTTCAGCAGAGGAATCCCACCCGTCAGGATGCGGTAGCCGATGAAGGCTCCGATGAGGCAGATGGTGAGGGCAACCAGAGCCAGGGAGACGGCGATGGCAATCAGACAGCCATTGCTTATCCGCGCTGCTGGCTTAGGCGCAGCGGGCTGAGACGGTGGCACCTGCGTGTAACCGGTGGGGTACTGCGGCGGGGAGGCATAGGTTCCGGGGGCGGGGTGGCCGTAGGGAGGAGCCGCCGGGGGCGGCCCGTAGGCCGCAGAGGGGCCGACCGGCGGCACTGGAGGGGGAACGAGAGCGGGTGCATCGGGGGGCGGGGCAGCATCGAGCGGAGCCAGAGCGCCCAGAGGCCGACCGGACATCAGCCGCACCGTCTCCAAGGCGCTGCGCATTTCGCGGGCGCGCTGGTAGCGGTTCACCGGCTTCTTTTCCAGCGCCCGCAGGGCCAACTGCTCGGCCAGGGCCGAGATCCGTGCGTTCAAGTTACGCGGCGCGTTCAACGGAATGCCCGCCTCGCGCTGCACGGCTGTAGGCGGAGGCCAGCCCGTGAGCAGATGGTAGAGAACCGCCCCAATCGCGTATAGGTCGCTCGACGTTGTCGGTTCAGCCTGCAAATCGTGGAGTTCGGGGGCGCGATAGGCCGAGGGTTCGCCGCTCACGTGGCGCACGAGGGCGAAGGGAGCCAGACTCAACCCGCCGTCCGGAGACGACCACAGATCCGTCGAGCGCAGGTCGCCCATCACCAGAGGTGGGTTGTATTCGTGCAGCACATCCAGTATACTCAACAGCCGATCAATCAGAGTCAGCACCTCCGACTCTGGCACCGGCCCGCCCCGATCCCGTGCCACCCGATCAAGATCCTGACCGCCAGGATCATCCGCGATCACGTAGTAGGTCGTCCCCTCAGCAAAATGATCACGCAGGGCCAGCAGACCAGGCACGCTCACCGCAGCAATCTGGCCCGCCAGCGAGCGCACATCAGCCACAGCGGAATCACCAGACTGCGGTAGCTCAGCGACCAAGACGCGCAGGGACTCACGCATATCAATTGCGCGATAGATCACGCAATCGGGACGCTCGTCGATCACATATGTGATCCGGTAATGATCATGAAGAGTGGACTCAAGTACCAGCATCGTATCCTCAGGGTCAGCGGCGGCGTCACGCGCCTCGGAACTGTATGGGTAACCATTGGCTATAGGCCATTGTACCAGCATGATCGCTGTCGCGCCGTACATATTTGTAGCCGTAGACAAGGTTCGTAGATACTTTACAGTTCTACCCCCCCTAGCCCCCCCGCAAGCGGGGGGCACCAATGCGTTGTTCCCCCCCGCAAGCGGGGGGGCTAGGAGGGGTAAGTATGCCAAGAGTGTAAAGTAAAATTAGCCCTTCTGAAACCATGTCGTAGAGCAGAAGTAACGCTGCCACGCGTCGCTCAGCGTGACATATGCGAGGTGACTCTTGCAATCTCTGACTTTGTCAGGGATTTCCCTCACACAAGAGTCGCGTTTTCCCCGCTAGATACCTCTACCTCATTGTTGCTAGACTGTACTATGCGGGTATTGTGCGCTGCTTTGGAATTCCTTACGGATGGATCGGCAGGGTCTTGAGCCATAGTAATGCGATGGCAGTTCTGAACTGCCCTGTTTCTGTGGCGCAACTCCCTGGCCGCGTGCGTTCTGCGTACACGACCTTCGTATTCACCCACGTTGGGAGATCCCATGGTATGCCTATATCAGACTCGTCATCTTCGCCCTGGCTCCTCAGTACGATCATCCCAGTCCTAGATGAGTCGCCCGATAGTATCCATATTCTTGACCTTACCGGCAACCTGATCTACGCCAATCACATCTTCTTCCGCATGCTTGGCTATAATCTCACTGACGAGCTTCCATGTCATGTCTCCCAGTGGGATGCGCAATGGAACACTGATGATCTGCCCGCGTTCGTGACTGACCTGATCCCGCACGATACCCCCGTTCAGACCCGGCATCGTCGTCAGAATGGCAGCAGTTACGATGCTGCCATCAACGTGGTGCGGATCACCCACGGGGGTCAGGCGTATCTCTTCTGTACCATGCGAGATGTGACTGCGCAGCACCAAGCGGAGGTAACTCTGCGCAAGCACGAGGAGCAGTATCGGCTGTTGATCGCAGACGTGAAGGAGGTCATCTTTCGCACGGATGCGGAGGGCCGCTGGATCTTCCTCAACCCGGCCTGGTATGATGTGACCGGATTCGATGTATCCGAAAGTCTCGGCCAGAACTCTCTGGACTATGTATTTCCCGAGGATCGCCAGCACAACCTTGACTTATTCCAACCGCTGATCGCACGCATAAAAGATCATTGCCGTCATGAGATTCGCTACCGGCACCGTGATGGCGGATTCCGCTGGGTTGAGGTCTGGGCGCGCCTAACCCTGGATGGGCAGGGTCAAGCCACAGGAACTGTCGGCACGCTGATGGATATTACCGAGCGCCTGGATATGCAGGAGACGCTACGCGAGAGTGAGGCGCGCTTTCGGACGATCTTCTTCGACGATTGTTCGGTGAAGTTGCTCATTGACCCACAGACGGGTTGGATCGCTGATGCCAATCAGGCTGCCATTGATTTCTATGGGTATCCGTATGATCAACTGACCCAGATGTCAATCCAGGCGATCAACCAACTACCGACCGAGTTAGTCATGCACGAGATGCTGCAGGCGAAGGAGCGGCGCACGAACTTTTTTACCTTCCGGCACCGGCTGGCGTCTGGTGAGGTGCGTGATGTCGAGGTGTATTCAAACACGCTGGAGATCGCGCACCAACCCTATCTGCTCTCGTTTATCCACGATGTGACCGAGGGCAAGCGGGCGGAAGCAGCTCTGCATA
>JBAXMH010000120.1:0-14236 GCA_037134395.1 Chloroflexales bacterium | reverse complement strand
CCACGCACCTGCACCAAACGAAAGAGCCGCCCCTGACAGTGTCAGGGGCGGCTCTGTTGTGCGATACGACAAGATACACGCTGTCCCGCTTCGCTTCGCTCAGCGTCCCGGTGTGCAGCAGCATCGCCGGGACGCTGAGCGAAGCGAAGCGGGACATGCGTCACCGAGTGACTTCTGCAGTATTGCGAAATATCTTTTTCTACGGGCCTCTGTGTCTTTCTGTGGCCGAATCTATCGGCTATCGGCTATCGGCTATTCTCATACGAGCGACCGATAGACCCGCTCCAGCCCGGCGACTAGGCTATCGGCGCTGTAGCGAGCGAGTACCTTGCGTCGTCCCACGTCAACACATGTGCGGGCCAGATCGCGGTTCTGGATGAGGCGCACAATCGCCGCAGCCAGGGCTTCGTGATCGCCATACGGTGCGAGCAGGCCCGTGCGCTCGTGTTCGATCACTTCGTTGCAGGCGATTACATCGGTGGTGACTACCGGGGTTCCTGCCAGCAGTGCCTCGATCAGCGGTATCCCAAAGCCTTCGTAGCGGCTGGGCGCAGCTACCACGGCGGCCTCGCGCAGCAGCCGCAGTTTCTCGGCCTCGCTCACCTGCCCACGCAGTTCAAAATTCTGCCCTACGCCGCCGCTCGCGACAATCTGCCGCAACTCGGCTTCTCCCGCCCGGTTGAAGCTCACGAAGACGAAGCGAACATCTGGCACTGCGCGCACCACCGCTGGCATGGCCCGAGCGAGAATATCAAAGCCCTTGCGCGGCACCAACTGGCCGATGAAGAGTACCATCGGTCGGGCCGGGTCGGGCTGGGTCACGATGCTCGGATCGTAGCCATGCATATCAACCGATGGCGGCAACACCGAGATAATGTCGGGGTCAATGCCAATCCGGGCGAGCATATCGCACTCGCCGTGGGCCAGGGAGATCACCCGATCAACCATGAGCAGGGGGGCGTGGATCAGGTAGTTGCGGAAGGCTCGGCGGGGATAGGCACCTCTGGCGAGGCTGCGCAGAAGTCGGCCCGGCGTTGTGAGCAGATTATCGTAGCGCAGGGGCGCTTCTAGCGGGCGCTCGCGGTCGGCCACCAGATCGGCGTCGTGCAGCAGACCGTTGACCGTCAGCACGGTGGGAATACCCAAACGCCGGGCGGTCACCACGGTCTGAAAGCTGAGCAGGTTGCGCATATGCTGGAGGTGGATAATGTCAGGTCGTTCGGCGACCAGCAGGCGCAACAGCGACTCGGGGGCGAAGAAGCCATACGGCGGTGCCCGGTGGACGGGGATGCCGTCAGGAAGCCACTCGTGGCGGGTAGATTGGCCGGGGTAGCGGCGGTCAAAATACTCGTGGGCGACAACCTGATAGCCGTGGCGAACGAGCGCCCTGGCCTGGAGTTGCTCGGGACGACTGGGGAAGGCCAGGTCGAATCCAAAAGTGGTGACGATGAGAATTTTCATAAGGAGCGATACACCGCCTCAATGCGGTCGGTTACGGCGGGCCAGGCGAACTGGGCTGCCCAGGCAGGGGCGGCGGCGGACATCGCAGCGCGGCGGGATGGGTCAGCGAGCAGGCTGTTGACCGCCTCGGCGAGAGCCTGCGGGTTGCGTGGGGGCACGAGGATGCCTGTGCGGCCCTCGTCCACCACCTCGGGAAAACCACCGAAGCGGCTGGCTACTACCGGCAGCCCGCACGCCTGCGCCTCCACCGGGCCAATCCCGAAGGTCTCACTGGCATAGCTTGTGGCCAGCAGCAGGTCAGATGAACTGTAGAGTCGGGGTAGCTCTCGCCGATCCAGGCCGCCTAAAAAACGCACCCGCGTGCCCAATCCCAACTCCGCGATGATCTGCTCCAGACGCGGGCGATCTTCGCCCGCGCCAGCTACGAGCAGGGCGGCGGCGGGAATGTGCGCCAAGGCGCGGATGGCTGTCTCAACGCCCTTCCAGGGCTGGAGCCGCCCCACAAACAGGAGCAAAGGTATGTTGTTCGGCATGCCCAGCCTTCCGCGTAGATCGGCGTCGGGCGGCAACGGGCGAAACAGGTCAATGTCAATGCCGTTGAAAACCACCTTGGGGGTGAACCCGTAGCGACGGGCCACCGTCTCGGCGTTGAAGCGCGAGCAGGAGACAGCGGCGTCGGCCATGCGGGCCAGGGGCCGGTCGCCCCGGTAGAAATCCTCGCCGTGGCAGCCCAGGATCACCTTTGCGCCGCCGAGCCGCCGGGCCAGCAAAGCTGGGCCAAGGTCGTAGGGTTTTTGGATGTGGATCAGATCGTATCCACCGGAGGCCAGGTGCGGCAGGGTGGATAGTCCCATCGTCAGGCGTTCCAGCAGCTTAGCCTCAGCGTAGGCCCGGCGCAGGGGCGGGATGGATTGCCAGAAGGATCGCGGCACAAACGGGAAGGTGATCACCCGCACACCGGGGGCGATCTCGCGGCGCGGCCCGATCCCGCCGATCAGCGTGACCTCGTGGTCGCGTCCCGCCAACTCGCGGGCAAGATCCCAGACGAAGCTCTCGACGCCGCCGAATTTTGTGGTGCTGGTAAGGTTGTAGAGCGCAACACGCATATTAGATCAGCCTTGCGATCCACTTTTTAAACGGCAATCTCAGCTTCATAAGCTGGGCGCGATCCTGTGCGTCCAGCCCGCCGAGGATGCGCAGAGCTACAAAAAAACCGACCGCGCCGACTGTCGCCAGCACAAACATCAGCCCGGCCTCGCGCAGACGTACAGCCAGGCCAGCGGCATCGGGCAGGGGCGGCAGCAGGCCACGGGACGCCAGGATGATGGCGGACATGGCCAGGGTTGCACCAATCACGCGGGCGGTGAAGCGCCAGGGCCAGCGCAGGCCGAGCAGGCGGTAGCCGCTGCCAGTGGCCCAGGCTCCGGCGGCCACCCGCGAAAGTCCAAAGGCCAGGGCCACGCCGAGCAGACCGAAGCGCGGCGGCAGTACCAGAGCCAGCAGAGCCACCGCCGCCAGGGTGAGCAGCCGCGAGACAATAATGATCCCCAGCTTCTCGTAGACAATCAGGGCGTTGTGGGCTGTCGTTAGCAGTGACTCCAGAAAGAGGCAGGGCACCAGCACCCAGACAATCGGCGCGGCCACCAGATACTGCGGGCTGATCACCAGCAGCGCCTGCTGCGCCAGCAGCATCAGCCCGACGCCGCCGGGGACAAACAGCAGTAGTTGGAGTCGCACCAGGCTCTGGTAGGCTCCGTTCAGCGTGCCGCCCTCGCCCTGGCGCACCCGCGAGAAGAGCGGCACCTGCACGCCCACCATCGGCGTGTACAGGTAGCCCAGGGCCATCTTGGCCAGGGCCGCGCCCGCCGTCAGCACCGCCACATCGCCGATGTCGCCCGCGAGGTAGATCGCGAATCCCGCGCTGGCCACAAAATCGGTCGCCGTCATCAGAAAGGAGACCGCCGTGTAGCGGACGAAACCCCTGGGGATTGCGGATTTTAGATTGTGGAATGCGGATTTTAGATTGCGAATTCCGGGTTGGCGAGCGACCTTCTCGCTTCCGGCGACCTTCTCTTGCTCAATCTGCAATCGAAAATCCGCAATCGAAAATCGAATCACCTGCCAGCCAGCCAGGGCCACGGCCAGAGTTGGGGCCAGGACGGTGGCCCCCAGCACACCCAGGATGGCCCATTGGTTGGGCAGCACGAGGATGGCGGCCACACTGAACAGTTGGGGCAGCAATCCGGCGGCCAAGGCGATGCTGTTCCATGCACGCTGCTTGAAAAAGCTGTTCAGGTAGGCCATGAAGATGTCGTAGCAGATGCCGAGGAAGAGCAGGGCGATGATCGCGGCGATCACCAGCCAGCCGTAGCCGCCGAGCAGGCCGAGCAATTGGGCCTGGTCAAGCACGCCGAGCTTGGGGTCGGCGACGATCTTCTCGCGCAGAGTGCCCAGGTACGGGCCGCGCAACCACGTCGCCAGGCCAACGGCGATCACCAGCAGCACCGCGATCTGGGCGGCGAAGATTGCCGTGATCAGGCGCAGCACGGCACGCGGCCCCCCAGACCGGCTCAGTTCGGGGATGTACTTGGGCAGAGCGCGCTGGGTTCCCATGTCAATGGCGGTGCCCAGGCCATTGTTCGCTCCGCTAATCAACGCCAGTAAACCGTAGCCCGCCTGGCTCAGCAGGTTCAGCTTCACCAGCGTCGAGAGCACCTCGGCCACCAGACGCAGTGGCACAAAGAGCGTATTCCAGACCACCGCCCGCGAGACCTGTGCGGCCAGGGCACCCGGTGCGGGCCGGTTTGAGGGTTGAACTTCAGGAGCCACGAGCGTGTCTCGCCTTCGGCAGAGTTGTGCCTATCTCGATGGGAGTGGACATGTTCGCCTTTGGCGAACATGTCCACTCCCATCGAGATTTTATTTCTTTTCCAGATCAAGCTCAAACATACCCACATACCAGCGGCGCTGGATGCGGTAGGCCAGACCCTCTACACCGAGGGTGCGTAGGGCGTTGCGCAGCGCCCGTCGGCTGATCTTTGGGCTGAGCAGTTCGCCCCGGCGCAACTGCTCCTGGCGAATATCCTTCACCACAAAGCCCTGGCGTTTGCAGAGGCGCACAAACTGGCCGTAGTGGAAGTAGTGCATGTCGCTGAGCCGCTGGAGGTCGTGGAAGGCCGCCCCGCCCTTGCCCCGCCCGCGTCGGGCGATGATCCGCTCGGCCATTGGGCGCGGCAGCCAGTTGATCCCGCGCAGGTGGTAGTGCGGATCAACCCAGGCCCGCCGGTTGATTGCGGTGATCAGGCAGTGGCCACCGGGCCGCAGCACGCGGGCGATCTCGGCGAGCATGGCCACAGGTGACTGGACGTGTTCAATCACATCCCAGGCGACCACCGTGTCGAAGGTGGCGTTGGCGAAGGGCAGCGCCTCGCCGGCGGCGTTGAAGACCGGCAGTTTCATGCCATGACGGGCGGCGCGCAGCCGCACAATTGTGCAGTAGGCCGGGTTATACTCGCTGGCTATCACCCGTGCCCCGCGCAGAGCCGCCGCCACCGCAAACCCGCCCATACCCGCGCCCAGATCCAGCAGGCGCATGTCCACCAGCGGGCCAGCCGCCGCCGCAACCATATTTAGTCGCTCGTCTTGGTAGCGTTCCTGGTTGATCCGCCGCTCGCGCCAGTGCGCAAAGTCGCGCCGCCACCTCATGTGCTGGAGCCACGGGTCAATCGCTCGCTCAATCTCAGTTGCTACTTTTTTCGGCATTGTTGCTTTGCTCCCTGTTTCCCCTATATATGCATATAGAGCAAAAGTCACCCTGTCACACATGTCACGCTGAGCGAAGCGAAGCGTCCCGGCAATAATCATGCCCATCGGGACGCTTCGCTTCGCTCAGCGTGACAGGGCGAGTTTTACGGTATTGCCCTTATCTTACCCAGCCACCGACGCCGCCGCGATCCGCATAACCCACTGGTTTAGGGCGGTGGCAAGGGTAAAGGTGAGGATGACGACGATGAACGCCTGTCCCCAGCGACCGCGCTGCCAGATACGGTCAGCATAAACCGCCCAGCAGACCGACATCATCGGCAGCATGTAGAAGATTTGCTTGTCAACCATCGAGATCCGGTAACCGGCCAGCATAAACAGCAGCGCCACGCTCAGCCATGTGGCGAATACGATCCAGACCAGAGGCTGGCGACGCAGAGCGATGAACCCTGGCAGAGTGAAGAGCAGCGGGATGCCGATTCCGTAGTAGAGATAATCCCCCGGCCAGATCCGGTAGTCGAGGTGTGGGATGAATCCAAGGATATAATCGCGAAAGGGTGGTCGTTCCACGCCGACGCTCTGCGGCCCGCTGGTGAAAACCGTTTGCATGTAGGGCAGCGTGCGGGCGACCATCGGCGGGATATACTGGCCGTAGTAAATGATCAACGCCAGGGCGATAGCCACGCCCGAGGCGATCCACAGGGGCCGCAGGCTAGTTCGTAGCGTGGCCCATTCTCCACCGCGCAGCGCGTTCAGCCAGATTAGCATGGTAAAGCCCACCAGGAAGACGCCCATAAACACGCCGGTGACGGTGTAGATCAGGAACGTCGCCAGAAGTACCAGCGAGAGCGTCACCAGCGGCCCGCGCTCACCCAGGCGATCCCAGAGAGCGATAATCATGGTTTGGGCCAGGAGTGTCAGCCAGAGGCCAAAGGCGGTGGGCACATTGCCCCAAATATGCAGCAAAAAACCGACCGGCAGTACGACATAGGTGACGGCAGCGATCAGAGCGGCGCGGGTACTCAGTCCCGCCTTGCGGGCGATCAGGGCGATCAAGATCGGTCGGCTGGCATCGAGCAGCAGGCTGAACATATTCGCCGCAATGACCATCGGCATGGGCGTGAAGGCGAAGAGCGTAGCGAAGATGTGGTACCAGGGCGAGTAAGGAATCACCGGGCGATTGGCCCCCCACTCGGCGGTGGGCATGGTTGAATCATTGAGTGGGCTGTTAATCCCATAGAGCTTAGGCAACTGGCCCTGGATGATCCAGAGCGCCCGATCCATATGCCACTGCACATCAACAGCCGAAAAGTAGGGGTAGAGCATCCCCACAGCCTTCAGCCAGTAGCCGACAAGGAAGACGATCAGCAGCAGGCTGCCAAAACCCGAGCGTGACTCCAGGGGCACGCCCGAGACCCGGAAGAGCCAGGCGGTAGCGGCGCGCACAGCGAGAGTGAGCAGAACACTCCACCCGGCCAGCCATGCTAGCCGGGGCAGCATAAAACTGCTCGGGAAGCGGTGCATCCCCAGCGCCCATCCGCCCAGGAGCATGGTCGTCGCCACACCGATCATCGCCCATACCAGCGGCGACGGAGCGCGCCCGCGTGCCTGCGACGCGGCCCCGCCCAGCGCCAGACTCAGGCTCGTAAACATGCCCAACACCACAATCAGAGCTTGGCCAAGTCCCGTCAGGGGCGGTAGCACCGCGTCCAGCCCGCTGCTGCGCACGGGAGCCACTGTGACATCGGAGACAAATACGCCCAGCGGTCGCGGATCGCTGTAGGTACGAGAGCGCAGTTCAAGGGAGAGACTGCCGTCGCGCAGGGCGTCGGGAGGAACCAGCAGGCTCAGCCGTCGAGGCGCGGGGTTATCCGGCAAATTGGCCAAGAACATGCCGTTGCCCAGGAGACGTGCGCCCACAGGCTGACCATCAGGGTGCGCCACGACCACACTCAGACTGACTGCCCACGCCCCGCGACCGAGGCTCGGCAGCAGGATGCTACTCTCGTCCGTACTCCAGCGGTAGGTGCGGGCCGGAGCGAGGACAATCTCAGCGACGATATTTTTGGATGGCAGGGCACCGCCGACAAGTGGCGAGACAAGGCTAAATGTCAGGCGAGGGGCGGCGGCGATTTCGGTGGGCAGCATGGCGAGCAGGGTATCGGTGGTATGCCGGGGCATACTAACCCGCGCCCCGTTCACCGCCACAGCAACATCGCCCAAAACATTATCGGGCTGGCCGGGGGCGGCGTGCAGAGTCGCAATCCAGACCCCCTGGCGGTGGCCGGGCAGCGTGAGCTGATCCTGCCCAGGTGCCCAGGGATACGCCTCGTTCGCGCCGTCGGCATCAATCTCGCGGGCATTGAAGCCCTGGAGAAAAGCCGAGTCACGGTCGCCGCCCATATCAATCCGCACCACTGGCCGCACGGCGTAGGCTGCTGTAAACACCACAATCGTCAGCAGGGCCAGGAAGAGAGGTAGTCGCAGGTTGCCGATGGACAGCGCCGCCAGGGACGCCCCTCGGCCACGGGCCTGCGCCTGCGCCGACTTCGGTGTGGATCGCGCCATGGACACCTCGTACTCGTACAGCGCACAATTCGGCTGATTGTACCAGATTGTCCATAATCCCGTGCGGGCGGCGCGTCTTCATCTTGATTTTTTGCAACCGCCCTTCTCTCCTGCCAACAGAGGATCGCGCTAACACGCTATAATAGCGAAGAACAAAGACACTCGAAAGGAGTAAACATAACGTGTTCAAGCGCCTATTTGGCCGTGGCCAAGACACACCACGCACGGAGGATGAGGCCAAAGCCGAGGAGGCTCAAGTTTCGCAGAGCCTTGAGAAGTCGCGCCAGGGTATCTTTGGGCGTATCTCGCAGATGTTCGCCACTGACGATCCGATCACGGATGAACTCTGGGACGAGCTTGAGGAGTCACTTATCCAGGGCGACGTTGGTCTGGAGACAACGCTCTACTTGGTGAACCGCACCAAGGACCGCGTGAATCGCCATGGCACCAAGAAGGCCCGCGACGTACGCGATATGCTCAAGTCCGAGATGGTGCGTACCTTCCAGGAGTTCGCTGGCCAGCAGCAGATAAACGCACGACCGTATGTTGTGCTGGTGGTGGGGGTGAACGGGGCGGGCAAGACGACGATGATCGCGAAGTTGGCTCACCGCTACAAGGAACGCTTCGGCAAGAAGGTGCTGCTGGCTGCTGGCGACACCTTCCGCGCTGCCGCTACCGAGCAACTAGAGACATGGGCCGAGCGGGCGGGCGTGCCCTGCGTGAGCATGGGCCAGGGTGCCGACTCCGCCGCCGTGGTCTTCAAGGCGCTTGACGCCGCTGTCGAGCAAGATGTAGATGTGCTAATCATTGATACCGCCGGGCGGCTCCAGGCTAAGTTCAACCTGATGCTTGAGCTGGAGAAGATGCGCAACATCATTCGGCGCAAGATGCCCGACGCCCCCCACGAGGTGCTGCTGGTGATTGACGCGACCACCGGCCAGAACGGTGTCCTCCAGGCTAAGGCGTTTCTCAAGTCGGCGGGGGTGAGCGATGTGGCCGTAACCAAGCTCGATGGCACGGCAAAGGGCGGGATTGCCTTCGCCATCGCCCAGGATATCGAGCGGCCCATCCGCTACATCGGCACCGGCGAGAAGATGGGCGACCTGGCAATGTTTGATGCCCAGTCGTTTGTAGACGCGCTCTTCGCGTAGGGCAGCCACAAACCTAAAAACGTATGCATCTACGCACAAAATCGCCAGCAAAGCTGGCGATTTTGTGCGTAGATACAACGCCTATTGCTCCAGCACATAGCCAATGCCGCGCCGGGTCTTGATCAGTTCGACATCGGTGTCGGCCTGACGAATGCGTGCGCGCAGCCCGGCCACTAGCATATCCAGGGCGGCGGCGTGCTGAGCGGCCTCGTAGGGCTGCCCCCAGATATGCATGGCGCACTCGTCGCGGGTGCAGAGCCGACCGGAGTTACGGTAGAAGAGCAACAGCAATCGGGCCTGACCGGGGGTTAGCTCAAGGGCGCGTCCGTCGAGCAAAAAGATCATCATCTGGTCGTCGTAGCGCAGTCCACGCGAGGGCACGCAGGTATCCAGCGGATCGATAAACTTCAGCAGGGACGGGCCACTGCCTAATCCAATCAGATCTTCGGTCTGAAGCGAGTGCGTCTCGGTGAGCCGACGGCCATTCACATAGGTGCCATTGGCGCTGCCCGCATCAATCAGAAAGTAGCGCTGTCCCTGGCGCTCGATCCGTGCGTGCAGTCGTGAGACCTCTCGCTTCTGCACTACTACATCACAGTCCGTCTCGCGGCCAATCGTGCTCACCGCGCCGCGTAGCACAAACTCAGTCGGCTGCACGGCCTGCTCGTTGAGCGCGAGCAGCAGTGCCACCTGTTCCTTCTGCTGTTGCTCAGGCATACACTCTCCCTACATCATTGCTCAGATTCGCACCGATAATCCCGCTCCTGTTCGTGTGGCCGATACCTGATCCACTACCTCCAGAATACGCTCGGCCCGCCGACCATAGGTATGATCTCGGGCCACATCGCGGCGGGCTGCGCTACCTTTCAGATCATCCCCTACGCCTAATGCCGCCGCCAGGGCAGCCTGTAGGCTATCGAGATTACGCCGTACAAAGGTATGACCGAGCTGCGGCGGCACAATCTCGTGCAGGGCCGGGATGTCTGGCAGTACCAGTGGCTGGCCGAGCGCCAGATACTCAAACAATTTCAGCGGCGAGGCGGTCACATCGGTGACGGTGTCGGGGATGGCCAATACGTTGGCCGCGCCCAGAAACGTCAGCACCTCGGACTGCGGGCGCGGGCCGAACAGTCCCAAAATCGGGCGTGGGCCAGGTGTCGGGGCTGCGCCCTCGCCGTGCCAGATCACAAAACCCAGACCCTCGGCCTGATGCCGTAGGGCGTCCCGCTCGGTATCGCGCCCGCCCACCAGCAGCAGAGTCAGCCCAGGGAAGTTCTGAGACAGGCTCGCCGCTGCCGCAACAAGCCCGTCTAGCCAGCGATGGGCGAAGGTCATCCCGGCGTAGGCGATCACGGGCACATCTGTGGATAGGCCAAGAGCGACTCGGCAGGCACCGCGATCTTGTGGGGCGAAGAGCCGCTCATCGTAGGCGTCGGGTACGACAAAAACATCCTCGGCCCGCCGCCAGCCAATCGCGCCGAGCAGACGACGAAAATCCTCAGTCAGCGAAACCACCGCCGACGAGCGGGTCAGCGCGACCCGATCAATCAGGTGGAGCAACCCCTCGGCCCAGGGTTCCTTGGCTCGCGAGGGGTTGCGTGACTCCAGATCGTGAGCCTCGTAGATCACCGGCACGCCCAGGAGCGGCCCATAGACCCCGGCCCACCACGCGGCGCAGATCACTTGGCGCACATACACCGCCTCGATCCTGTGTGCCTGTGGTGCCAGCAAGATCGCCGTCATCAGTGCGAAGGCGCTATGCTCAAGGTAGTAGAGCAGCGTACTCTTGTAGAGCCGCGAGAGCTTGCCAATTGCGGGGCGGAGCAGATGACAGGCACCAACCTCAGCGAACCGGCTCGGCTCGCGGCCCCAGCGCGGGATGATCGCCAGCGTATCAGGCCGACGCTCCCGCAACTCGCGCAGGGTCGTGTAGGTCTGGATCGCGTTGGCCGACTTCAGAGCCAAACTCGTAGGGTAGGCAATGTAGACGATCATACGGCAACAGTGTAGCCGACTTCGCCGCGTGCTGCAAACGGGCAGGTCGCTGGCATCCCTCACCCCCTAGCCCCCTCTCCCAGAGCGAGAGAGGGGGGTACACTGCTATCGGCTTTGTTTCACTTGACTCTACATCATCATCATTGGCACATACATCCGCCACGGCGTGATCACATCCAGCGTCACAGTGTCGCTGGACGGGTCGGCGTTTGCCGCCGTGAACTGCGCCGTGTTGGTGATGCGTGTCCCCTCCGCAGCCTTGGCAACCACCACCGTGAAGCTGATCGTCTTGGTGGTGTTGGTGAGTACCTCGCTCTGCTTCCACGTGATCGTGCGGCCCGTGAGGGTCGCCGTATCCTGTGTCAGCCACGTCCCAAACGTCAGACTGATCGGCAGCGTGGTGGTGATCGTCCCTTGCTGCACCGCCGCCTCCGTGCCATTCATGAGGCTGAGCGTGTAGGTGAGCGTCTGCCCTGGCATGATACTGCGGGAGTCAACCGTCTGCGCCACGTTGGGGAAGGCCAGGTTCGCCACACGCACCTGCACCTCGGAACTCGCGCTAAACGTGCCGTCGTGTACCGTGTAGGTGAAGGTGTCGGTGCCGAAGAAACTGACCGTTGGCGTGTAGATGATCGTGTCACCGTACAGCGTGGCGCTGCCGTGCTGCGGTGTGCCGATGCTCAGCGTGACGGGGCTGCCGTCGGGGTTGCTGATGCCGAGCAGCAGCGGCATGATAGTGAGCGGCGTATTGATAGGCGTGGTCATGTTGATGGCGGTGAGGATCGGTGGCCCGTTGATGCTAAAGGCGACCTGGGCGCTGTCGCTGGTGCTGCCCACGGTGTAGGCGGCGCTGTTGGTGATTGTCTGGCCCTGATACGCCGCCGCGCTGCTGGCCCGCACCGTGAAACTGATACTCGCGCTGCCGCCGACTGCGATCCCGGTGGGCTGCCAGTTGATCCGCGTGCCGTCGAAGGTTGCCGTGTCCCGGTTCACCCAGGCGTCGAAGGTGACGCCCAAGGGCAGGGTGTCGCTCACCGTTACGCCGCTGGCGATGGCTTGACCGGCGTTGTGCAGTGTTACTTCGTAGGTAAGCAGCGTACCGCCGGGGATGGTCTGGAGGCCGACCGGCGAACTGGCCCGCGCCTCGATCCAAACGCTGGTGGGCATCGGGAAGAGTCCGTACTCACCGACGCGACTCAATGTGAAGCTGCGCGTGGTCGCCATCACACCTGACGTCGTCACACCATCGGTTGTCCAGACCCCGGCGCTGGCGTCAAAGCGGCGCAGTTCCAGCGCTGCGGTGGCGGTGAAGGGAATCGTCAGGGTGACGGGCGTAGTGAAGGCGAAATCAGGCAACGGCTCGAAGGTGCCGTCGCTTGCCGCGCTAAGGGTGAACTGCATCAGCGCGGGCGCGGTCGCAACCGCCGAGTCGTAGAAGATCCAGGTGGGCTGGGCAATCGCCCCAGTGTGCAGATCGAGGGTGACGCGGCCCGCTGCGGTGTCCCAACTCAAGGGCGGGCTGGCGAGGGTGGCCGCCACCTGAAGCGCGGCGGGGGTGGTGCTGCCCGCAAGCTGGCCGGTGAACTCGTAGGCACCGACGGTGCAAGGATTGCTGCGCTTCATGCCTGCGAGGTCGAAGGCGGGGATACAATCGGTGCCAATTTGTAGCCCCGTGGGGTTGGTGATCTGCGCTAAGACACTACTCGCCGCCACCAGTGGAAAAATCTTGTTCAGCTTGATCACGCTGGTTGCGGTCCTCAGCTTGCCGTAGATCTGAAAACTAGCCGTATTCAAGGAGGCGAGGTTGCCATACATCAGACTGTTGACGACTTTGATGACTGAGATTGACCCACCGGCGCTGTACAGCCCGCCACCACTAACGATGGCGCTATTGTACAAGAGGGAGACGTTGCTGAATGTTGGGGTACCACTGTTGTTGTACACCCCACCGCCGTTGGTGGCACTGTTGTTGGTGAAAGTGACATTGGACAGCGTCGGGCTGCTGTTGTTGTTGTTGTACACCCCGCCGCCATTGGTGGCCCTGTTGCTGGTGAAGGTGCCATTGGTGAGCGTCGGGCTACTGTAGTCGTTGCACATCCCCCCGCCGTTGCTGGACGCATAGTTGTTAGTAAAGAAGGTACCGAGCAAACTCGGGTTGCTGTGGTCGTTGTACATCCCGCCGCCATTGCTGGCATAGTTGCTGCTGAAGGTGACATTGGACAGCGTCAGGTTGCTGGTGTAGTTGTTGTACATCCCCCCGCCGTTGCTGGCACCGTTGTTGTGGAAGGTGACATTGGTGAGCGTCGGGCTGCTGTGGTCGTTGTACATCCCGCCCCCCTCGTTGCTGACGTTATTGTTATCAAAGAGGACATCGAGCAACATTGGGCTACCTCGGTCGTTGTACATTCCCCCACCATAGCTGGCACTGTTGCTGCTGAAGGTGACATTGGACAGCCTCGGGCTACTGTTGGTGTTGGACATCCCGCCGCCACCGATGCTGGCGCGGTTGTTGCTGAAGGTGAGATTAGTGAGGGTCGGGCTGCTGTTGTTGTTGGACATCCCGCCGCCGTTGGGTTCACTATATATATTCGTATACCCCGCCACGATACTGAACCCATCCAGCACCGTACTCGACGTCACATTGGTGCTGCGTACCACATGGTAGGCATTCATACCGGCGATTCTAGGCATGCCGGTCTCGCTATCGGTCGTATCGTTCTGACCCAGATCGCCACTCAACACCGTCCGGTTGGTCGTCCAATTGCGTTGGTCGCGGCTGGTCTCGCTGCCAACAAAACCTCCGTAGATCGCAACCCCGTCCTTGAGTGTGAAGGTTGAGGTGACGAAATCATTCCTTTGCCCCGTGCCCTCATCGGGGTAGTAGACGCCCTTGGCGACCCAGATCTCCATACCAGCAGACGCGGCACCAAGGGCATCTTGCAGCTTCGGGTAGGCATTCACCCACGAGGAGCCGTCGCCCGTGCCGGTGGCGGCGCGGTTGACATAGAGCCGCGTGGCGGGAGGCGGTGTGGGCGTGGCGGTCGCCGTGGGTGTGGCCGTCTCCGTGATGGGCGTGGGAGTCAACGCGGTGGGCGTGACGGTCATCGTGGTGGGTGTCGCCGTCAACGCGGTGGGCGTGACGGTCGCCGTAATGGGCGTGGTGGTCAACGCGGTGGGCGTGGCCGTCGCCGTGATGGGCGTGGTGGTCAACGCGGTGAGCGTGGCCGTCGCCGTGATGGGCGTGGCCGTCAACGCGGTGGACGTGGCCGTCGCTGTGATGGGTGTCACCGTCAACGCGG
>JBAXMH010000119.1:0-14312 GCA_037134395.1 Chloroflexales bacterium | reverse complement strand
CAGGGCTGGTGCAAAGTCAGTACGCCCCCTCTCCCCCTGCCCCCTCTCCCACGAGGGGAGAGGGGGTATTCCGCACCAGAAAGCTGTCCGGCTCCCCTCCCCCCGCGTGGGGGAGGGGCTGGGGGTGGGGGGCGGGCGTGGATCGGGGACGTTGCAACAGCCCGGTGCCGCTGCCCGTCACTATATCTCGCCAAAGTTATTGGCCACCAGTCGGGCCAGAGCATCGAGCGCCTGAAGCGCATCATCGCCCTCGGCGCGCAGATGGATCTGGTGTCCAAACCCGACACCTAATTTCATAATATCAATCATACTCTTGGCATTGGCGACGGGTCGCTCGGGGCGAGCCACATTACGGGCGCGGATCACGCTGGCAAAGCGACACGCGGTCGTAACAAACTCTTTAGCTGGGCGCATGTGCAGCCCAATTTTGTTCACGATCGTCAGCGTCATCTCAACGCCTGTACTCGCAGGTGGAACAGGTGGCGGCTCGGCGTGGAGTTGTTCAATGACCGGGGCCACGCCCTTGGTTTCCAGGGCGCGTTCAGCAGCGGCGGAAACCTCAATGATCGTCGCGTTCGGGCGGGTCGACTCAATCGCCGCCACCAGCGCCCCCTCCACGAGCGGAGCCGCGCTCATGAGGTAGGGGATGCCGCTCATTTCCAGGGCGATCTCCGCACTCATAATCGCGCTGCCCATATCAACAAGGACTAATACCTCATCAACCCCGACGAGGCTGGCGATGGCTTGGCTAATCAAATCCGTGCTGGTGCCGAGATCGCCATCAAGGGTGCCTCCCGTTGCAGCGATCAGAACCTGACCCTGCGCCATTTGTTCGATCAGTTCTTTGACCCCACGGGCGATGCTGGCGCTGTGTGAGATGAGGAGAATGCCAATCATAAGACTGCTATTTGCAGATAGCAGATAGCAGATAGCAGAAATCTGCTATCTGCTATCTGCTATCTGCAATCCATAGGCTTGAGCTAAAATCTCAATAGGATGCTTAGTGGCGACGCCGGTGCCGTGGCTGATCTGCCAGCGGCATGTCTCACTGTCACAAAGGGCTAGATCGGAGTTCGCTGCCTTCACGAAGGCAAAAAGCTTCGCGCCGACATCCATGCCGATCTGGTATTTCTCTTTCTTCAGGCCGTAGGTACCGGCGATACCACAGCACTCGGCGTGGCTCTCGTTAAGACGCAGACCGGGGACAAGGCCGAGGACATCAAGGACGGGCCGACCGATACGGTGGGCGCGCAGTTGGCATGGCGGATGGTAGGGCAGTTCGCGCTGGATCGGGAGGAAGTTCGTGTCCAGTTCGCCCATCTCGTACAGATTGCGCAGGAACTCGAAGATGTCGTAGGTACCAGCAGCCACAGCGCGCACATCCTGACTGTGCAGATCAAGCAACTCGGGAGCCTCTTCTTTCAAAGTGAGAGTGCAACTGGTGCTGGTGCCGACCACGGGGATGCCCCGGCGCACATAGGGCAGCAGATGATCCACATTATACATGTGCCGTCCCTTAGCCGCCGGAAAATCGCCGTTTGAGAGCAGGGGTAATCCGCAGCAGCCCTGTTTGGGGACGATGACCTCGTAGCCGTTACGCTCTAGCACAGCGACGGCAGCCTGTCCCACACGTGGCTCATAATACTGGGTGCTACAGCCGTGGTAGTAGACCACCTGCTTGCGGACGCCAGCAACCGGCTGGTGCTTTTTAAACCACGAGCGGAAGGTGTAACTGCTGGCGGGCGGAAGTGGCGCATCGCGGTGAATCTGCATCACCTGTTCGATCACCCAGCGCAGGGGCGTGATTGACAGACCAAAGTTCACGAGTGGCGCGTGGGGGCCACTGCTTAGCCGACCAACCACACCAGCGCGAGAGATGATCCGGTTACGCAGCGGCATCCCACGCTCGGCCACGATCTGGGCGCGGGCGCGGGCGTTCAACTCGACAATCTTCACCCCGGTCGGGCAGACCTCGTTGCAGACCCGACAGCCCGAGCAGTAGTCCACCGAATCATCAGGCACTGGCTGGCCCGCGTGGCGGAAGCGCTGGGCCTGCGGGCCAACATACTTCGGGCCGGGGAATTTATCGGTTACGGCGGCCACCGGGCATGCCGAGGTACAGACGTTGCACTTGATGCAGTGATCAAGCGTTTGGGTAAGGTTTATGTCTTCCATATGGTTCCTGGGGAGGAGCGCAGCAGCAGCGCAGAGCGTTGCTGCTGCTGCGCCCTTACACACGCCCGGCCTTCCAGCCAGTTGCGGCAGCGACACCCTCAAGGGCACCTTCGCGGATGGGATCACATCCGGCGAGGGCCGACCCGGCCACGGCGACATTTTCGTAGACCACATGTCCCACAGCGTCGAGGGGGCGCAGTCCTGCGTCGGCGGCAACGCCGGTACGAAAAACCGGGTGGCCAGACCGAGAGAGAAAGCGGACGGCGAACCAGTCAGCACGGGCGTTGGGCGTGCGTAAGGGCAGACCGAGCGCAGTCTCGATCATGACACCCGCATGGTCGGCGCGCACCCCGCCGCCAGCGATCCCGCCGGTGGCCAGAACATAGCGGGCGGCGTAGTGGCGTTGCTCGCGGGCGGCCGCCTCGCTATAGATTGCCTCCAGTCGTTTGCCTTTGCCCTCGGCACGTTGCACAAAGGAGCCAATCTGGATGCGCCCGCCAGCTTGTAGGAGGGTCGCCTCAAGCGCACGGTAGAGCCGAATTCCTGGCACCGAGACCGGTAGGGTTGGGATCTCGAAGATGAGGGCACCGGCGGCAGATTGGAGGTCGCTCACCACTTGTGTGGCGTTAGCCAGACCAAGCACCGCAGGCATACCGATACGGCTATATATGCCATGCTGCACCAGTTGGCGCAACTGACGGCCCACGTCGGCGCAAAAGGCGGGCTGGTCGAAGAGGCGGGCGAGAGAGACGGTGCTGAAGTCGAGAGTGCGTTCATGTGGCGGCATCTGGAGGTAGGCAGCCTCGGCGGCAAAACCCAGAGTGCGCAGGTTCGCGGCAACCATCGGCGGGAAGAAGTCGCGCAGTTCATGGAAACCCGCAATTAGCAGCGAGCCACGACCATCGCCCTGGCGAGGCAGTTGGCGTGCGTCACCGGCAGCCATCGTCACGGGCACCAAGCACGTTGTCCGCAAGGTACCAACGGCGGTGGGCATCTGGAGGTTACGGCGGAGGCTACCGACCAGTGGATAGCCTCCAGACTCGCAGGCGGCACGCAGGCGTTCTGCACCAGACTCAACAGCGTCTATGCCTGCCAGAGCGTAGGGATGATCGGGGTGAAGAGCGATCACCGACTCAATCCCGGCCAGCGGGTCGGAATCACCGATGTCGAGCAGATCCAGGCAGCCGGTAGCCCAATGGGTGGCCCCGTGGCCCTTTGACAGGGACAGGACCCGCTCGCCCGCCTCGGCCCGCCCGATGGCCGCTAGCATTCCGGCGATCCCCGCGCCAATCACGATTGTGTCGTAGTTCATGACGTTTCCACGTAGGGGCGAAGCATAGTAATTGACGCTCTGCGTCAATTACTATACTTCGCCCTACCTCTCCTCGGTCACAAGACCGCCACCCTGTTCAGCGTGGGAGCTCAGACGGTGGGCACCCAGCACATGTATGTAGATCAGTTCATCGAGACGAGCTTGGCGCAACTGGTCGCCCCAGAGAACCGGGGTTAGGCCCTTCCATCGCTCCTGGAGGAAGTGCAGCATGGCGGCGTTGGCGTGTTCAATGTCGAAGGCGGGACGATCTGCGCTGGCATTCTCCGCAGCCTGGGCGCGCTGCTCGTAGAGCAGGGCTGTCGTGCGGTAGATGCACCAGCCGCCCTGGCACGGCCCCATGCCCATCCGTACATCGCGGCGGATGTCGTCAAGATTGCTGGCTCCGCTGGCAATTGCAGCGTGAATACGGGCACGCGAGACCAGTTCGCACTCACAGATCAGGTCGCCGTAGGCGTGTTCTTCCTCCACGGCAGCCAGAGGCTTGCCCAGCCAGTAGAGCTTTTCGGCACCCACACCAGCGTGGTTGCCGCTACGGTGCTCAAAATCCGGCACAGGCATTGGCTCATCGGCGGTACGGCAGGCCCGAGTGTTGCCCAGCCGCTGCGCGATTGTGTCCACCGCATCCTTGGCCATCAGCCGGTAGGTTGTCCATTTGCCGCCAACCATCGAGATGATGCCATCCACACCATCGCGCTGCTGATGATCCAGCAACTTATAGGTGCGGCTGATGTCACGGTCGTTGGCCACATCCTGATCTTTGTAGAGCGGGCGGACGCCGGCCCATGCCCGCAGGGCGCGGTGCTGCGTGAAACCCGGCACCAACTTCTCGCCCTCTTCGAGCATGAGCTGCACCTCGTGCGGCTCGATCCCGTAGGCATCGGGGTCAGGTACGTGGATGTCGGTGGTACCGATCACCGCCACCGTATGGACAGGTACAATAATATCGCCGTCGGCGGGCAGCTTGCAGCGGTTGATCACCGTGTTCACCATACGGTGACTCATGGCCACCATCGTACCCTTGCCAGGAACAACCGTCACCTTCACGCCAGCGAGGGCGGCGATCTGACCGGCCCAAGCTCCGGCGGCGTTGAGGATAAAGCCGCACTCGACGTATGTACGCTCACTCGTGCGTAGATTTTCTACTACGGCAGCAACCACGTGGTCGCCCGTACGGATCAACTCGACTACGCGGTGGTAGGTAAGAATCTGGGCACCGTAGGTGCGGGCCGAGAGCGCGTTGGTGTGCGCGGCCAGAAACGAGTCAGCCGAGCCATCAGGCACCTCAAAAACCCGCGAGATCTGCGGGTTGAGGACTGGCTCACGGCGCAGCATTTCGGCAACAGAGATCTCCTGAACTGGCACCTCGGTCTTGCGACAGTTGGCCGCAAAAATATCACCGTAGCTGGGGTCGTCCCAGGGGGTGATCACAAAGAAGCCTGATGTATCCTCCAGGCAGTGGGGCATAATCCGGCGCAGGATCGCATTCTCGTGGGCGCACTCTGTCGCCGACTGCGGGTCTTTGGTGACATAGCGCCCACCCGAGTGCAGCAGGCCGTGGTAGCGGCCGGTGGTGCCATTGGTCAAATCGCCCTTCTCCACCAAAATGGCACGCATCCCACGCATCGCTAGGTCACGCACGCAGCCGAGGCCAGTGGCCCCGCCACCGATTACCAGGACGTCAGTTGAGATCGTCTGCATGGTTGACCTCAATCCCACAGTATCTATAGCTGCGTGTTGGCGGCAAAGCCGCCAACACGCAGCTATAGATACATATTACTCTACCCAATCGAACGTCCGTGTTACGGCCTTCTTCCAGCCCTTGTAGAGACTGGCCCGCTTCTCGGCATCCAGGTTCGGGGTCCAGGTGTGATCCACGCCCCAGTTGGCGCGCAGTTCGTCGGTGTTGTTCCAGTAGCCCACGGCCAGACCAGCGGCGTAGGCCGCGCCCAGGGCGGTGGTCTCGGCCACCTTCGGGCGAATGACCGGCACGCCGAGGATATCGGCCTGGAACTGCATCAGGGTGTTGTTAAAGACCATGCCGCCGTCTACCTTCAGGGCGGTCAGATCCACGCCCGAGTCGGCGTTCATCGCATCGAGGACTTCGCGGGTCTGGTAGGCGGTCGCCTCTAGCACCGCACGGGCGATGTGACCCTTGGTGACATAGCGGGTCAGGCCGACGATGGCGCCGCGAGCGTCACTGCGCCAGTAGGGCGCAAAGAGTCCCGAGAAGGCGGGTACAAAATAGATCCCGCCGTTGTCATCAACCAGGTTCGCCAGTGCCTCCACCTCGCCCGAACTGGTGATCATGCCCAGATTATCGCGCAGCCACTGCACCAGCGCGCCCGTAATCGCAATCGAGCCCTCCAGGGCGTAGACCGCCGGGGCGCTGCCAAACTTGTAGCAGAGTGTGGTGAGCAGGCCGTTCTTGGACTGCACCGGTACTGTACCGGTGTTGAGCAGCATAAAGCAGCCGGTGCCATAGGTGTTCTTCGCCTCGCCAGGGCTGTAGCAGGTTTGCCCGACCATCGCCGCCTGCTGGTCGCCGAGGATACCGGCCACCGGGATGCCAGCTAGGTCGCCGATAGCCGTACCATAAACCTCAGAACTAGCCTTGATCGCAGGCAGCATCTGGCGCGGAATGCCCATAATTTTCAGGATCTCGTCGTCCCAGTCGAGGGTGGCCAGGTTCATCAGCATCGTGCGCGAGGCGTTAGTCACGTCGGTGACGTGGACGCCGCCGTTGGTGCCGCCGGTGAGATGCCAGGTGACGAAGGTGTCAATATTGCCGAAAACAACATCACCCGCCTCGGCGGCGGCGCGGGCACCCTCGACATTATCAAGGATCCAGCGTACCTTGGGGCCAGAGAAATAGGTGGCCAGAGGCAGACCGACCTTCTCGCGGAAGCGATCCTGCCCACCATCTTTGGCCAGTTCGTTGCAGATCAGATCCGTGCGCGTATCCTGCCAGACAATTGCGTTATAGACCGGCTTGCCGGTCTTCTTGTTCCAGACCACGGTGGTCTCACGCTGGTTGGTAATCCCGACGGCGGCGAGGTTGCTGGCGCTCAGGTTGCCCTTAGCCAGTGCGCCACGGATCACGCTCTGGGTGCGCTCCCAGATCTCGTCGGGGCTATGCTCAACCCAACCGGGTTTGGGGTAGATCTGCTCGTGTTCCTTCTGGTCATAGCATACGACACTGCCGGAGTGGTCGAAGATCATACAGCGGGTGCTGGTGGTTCCCTGGTCAATTGCGGCGACATACGTTGTCATGAGATGACTCCTTTGTCAGGATTTTAGATTGTAGATTTTTGATTGTAGATTACCACAACCTATAGATCTAAAATCCAAAATCCAAAATCCAAAATCTACAATTGCTCAACGACCCCAAGCAGCGCCTGGGCCATCAGGAAGGCCGAGGTAGCGCCAGGGTCTTGGTGTCCGATTGAGCGATCTCCGAGGTAAGAGGCACGACCCTTGGTAGCCAGCATCGGCGTCGTCGCCCGCATACCGGCCTCGCATGCATCTACACCCTTGCGTAGCGCGCTGATAAAATCCTCACCGGCAGCATTCGCCTCCTTCAGCGCGTCAATCCCCGGCCCGATCGAGTCGATCATGGTCTTCTCACCACGGGCCGACTTCCCACGTGACTGGACGCCCTCTAGGGCAGCTTCCAGAGCGGTGATGACATCGGCAGCTCCAAGCTCAAAGCGGTCGCCCGTGGCCATGCCGGCACGCAGGAAGGCCGTGCCATACAGCGGCCCGCTCGCCCCACCCACGGTGGATACGAGCGTGGTTCCCACCGTCTTGAGAATTGTGCCAACGTCCTTATCGGCCACACCCGGCAGTTTGGTAAGCACTGTGGTGAACCCTCGGTCGAGGTTCACCCCGTGGTCGGCATCGCCGATAGCCGAGTCGAGTTGGGTGAGATAGTCGCGTTGGGCCTTGATCGTTGTGGCCACCTGCTCGATAAACGTAATTACGTGTTCGGCGGTGATGTGCATGTGTGCCTCGAAAAAAGGAAAGGTTTCAGGAAGGGCCGCGCCCTCCCTGGTATTTCTAATGAGGTTATACACCCCAGCGTAGCGCCGGTGTGTGGACGGGCGCGTCCCAAAGCGTGGTCAGTTCATCGTCCAGCTTGAGCAGGGTGATAGAGCAGCCGGCCATATCAAGGGATGTGATGTAGTTGCCGATCAGCCTGCGGCTAATACGGATGCCGCGATCCTTGAGGATTTTGGTCAGTTCGTTGTACACCACATACAGTTCAATCAGGGGTGTGCCACCGAGACCATTGACGAAGGCCAGGACACTATCGCCGCTGCCGAAGGGCAGATCCTCTAGGATCGGCTCGGTGAGCAGGGCGGTGATCTCGGCGGCGCTGACCATTTTGATCCGGCGGCGACCTGGCTCGCCATGAATACCGACGCCGATCTCGATCTCGTCATCGGGCAACTCGAAGCTGGGCTTGCCGACGTGCGGAATGGTGCAACTGGTCAGCGCGGCACCCATACTGCGGCCCTGGGCGTTCACCTTCTCGGCGATCCGCTTCACCTCAGCCAGATCTGCGCCAGTATCAGCGGCTGCGCCAACGATCTTTTCCAGGAGCACGGTGACGCCCACACCGCGCCGTCCGGCTGTCCAGGTACTGTCCTTTACCGCTACATCATCATTGGTGATGACCGTGGCTATCTCGATGCCCTCGGCGGCGGCGAGTTCCGCCGCCATCTCGAAGTTCATCACATCACCGGTGTAGTTTTTGACAATATGCAGCACACCCTTACCACCATCAACCGCCTTCGTGGCCGCGAGCATCTGGTCGGGCACCGGCGAGGTGAAGATGGCACCAGGACATGCGGCATCGAGCATACCCTTACCGACAAAACCCCCGTGCATCGGCTCGTGGCCGCTGCCGCCACCCGAGATGATCCCGACCTTGCCCTGGATCGGGCCGTCGGCACGCACAATGATGTCTGGGTCGTAGTGTACCGTGATCAGATCGGGATGCGCGTCGGCCATTCCGGCCAACGCCTCCTTGACCACATGCTCCGGCGTGTTGATCAGCTTCTTCACTGATATGTCCTCCACTCAGAGGTACTGGGCGCAATCGCAGCGACGCCCATACAAACGACTAGGCCGGGATCAGCGCCTTGAAGAGCAGGATCGCAATGACAGCACCAATGATCGGGCCAACGACCGGGATCCACGAGTAGCCCCAGTCTGAGTCACCCTTGTTCGGGATAGGCAGCAGGAAGTGGGCGATGCGCGGGCCAAGGTCGCGGGCAGGGTTGAGGGCGTAGCCGGTGGGACCGCCCAGGCTCAGACCAAGCGACCAGATCAGGATGCCGACGAAGTAGGGATTGAAGGGCTGAGTTGTGCCAAGAACCTTCAGAATCATATTGACGATAAAGATCAGCGCGAAGGTGGCGATAATCTCAGTAAGTAGATTGCTCACCGGGTTGCGGATCGCGGGGCCGGTGCTGAAGACTGCCAGCTTCGATGGGCCGTCGGGCGTCTCACGGAAATGATCCATATAGGCCAGCCAGACAAGCACCGCGCCGATGAAGGCACCGACGAACTGACCAGCGATATTGAGCATCGCCTTGTTAACGTTACCACCTGCAACAATCCCGGCAATATCGCCAGCCGGATTGAGTGAGCCAGGGCCACCGAGAGCGATTGAGGTCATCGCACCGCAGAACACGGCAAAAGCCCATCCCGCCGTAATGACGATCCAGCCCGAATTCTGGCCCTTGGTCTTATTCAGAACCACGTTTGCAACCACGCCGTCGCCGAGAAGAATAAGTACCATTGTGCCGAACATTTCTGCTAGGAACATGGTTCGGTCCCTCCATCATGAGGCTGCCATAGCCTACGCGAGTACAAGGTTCGCCATCACCCTTGATATCCGTCAAACCGGACACGTGTTCTTGACAGGTTGTTCCGCTCGCCGTCCCACCCCCTTTCGGGTACACAAAACCACGACGCTGTGCCGCAGGGTGGCAGCGCTAGCGAGGACGAGTGGCTCAGAACTCTGTGCGACCGAGCTTAGGTCACCCGTGCACGAGTCAGTGATGTGTTGTCGTTCGGTCTAGTGGTGGTTTGCCGCCAGTGTCCCGAGGATTGCTCCTCGTCGTTGAGCAGCCAGTGACACCGGGCTGTAGGGATGTTACGACATTCCCGACGTGATCACGCCACATATCAGGGACGACACGCGCAACGCTGAGCGTGCAGATGTGGGGGAAATGGTTTAATGCGGGTGAACGTGTCTATGATAGCAGACCGCTCCGGCAGGCGTCAAGGGTTTGAGTCGGGTTCGTATCATCAAAAATGTTTCATCTTTGAAACACGACGTTTCACCGATGTTGCACCACTCTACGTCGTAGATATGTGCCGCACAGCGTATGTTCACACCATGCATTATAAATGCCTCACGCATGCGTCGTCGGCCAAAAATCAGCCTTGGCGATGCCGTAGCGCACCATCTTGCGCCAGAGGGTGGCTCGGCTAATGCCGAGCAGGGCGGCGGTGCGCCCGATGTGACCAGCGGTCTGATGCCCTGCACGGAGGATGGCCTCGCGCTCACTCAGCCGATTGCTATCTTCAAGGTTTGGGCTTTCAGGGGTTTTGATCGGCACAGCGACGTGGATGATTGCCGGCGGCAGATCCTCCAGTCCAATCACGCTCTTCTCACCGCTCTGCAGCACCCGCTCGATCGTCAGTTCCAGCTCACGCACATTCCCCGGCCAGGGGTAGGCGCGCATAGCCTGGAGTGCATCAGGGGCAAAGGCCACCTGGCGACCGAGGCGGTCGCTCAGCAGCAGCAGCAGATGGTTGATCAGCAACAGCAGATCGTCGCCACGAGCGCGCAAGGGCGGAATCTCAACACTGAAGGCGCTCAGGCGAGCAGCTAGATCGGCACGGAAACGACCCTCCTGCACGTGGCGCTCCAGATCAGCACAGGTGACGATGATCCGCACATCAACGGGCAGGGGTTGCGTCCCACCCGTGCGGATGATCCGCTTCATCTCAATCGTGCGCAGCAGCCCAGTCTGGAGCTCAAATGAGAGAACACCAACCTCCTCCAAGTAGAGCAGCCCACCGTGGGCCAGTTCGATTTTGCCGGGGCGACCGGGCTGGTCGCCTGATCGCGAGCCACCCTCTACCCCAAAGAGCTCACTGCCCAGCAGGGTGCGCGGCACCGTCGCGCAGTTGAGCCGCACAAACGGCCCACGGGCACGGCTGCTGGCATTGTGAATGGCCTGGGCGAAGATCTCCTTGCCCACACCCGGCTCGCCGTGAAGCATCACGGCACCGCCGACCCCGGTGGCCATATGGGCTTGGTGGATCGCCTGGAGCATCACCGGGCTTTGGCCAATAATATCGTGGAAGGTGAACTGGGCCTGGGCACCCACGACCCGCTGCACAAGCTGGTGGATGCTCTGGGCGGGCCGGATGATGATCAGGACACCAAGGCAGCGGCGTGCGCGTGTCCAGACGGGACGGACGCTGCAGAGGGCGGGCAGGGCCGCATGACGACTCTGCCAGAGTACCTCTTGCTCCACAAGCTCGGCATGATCACGTAGCGCCTGACACACCATCTCGGGTAAGACCAAAGCCTGCTCAAAGGGCCGTCCCGCCACCGTACGGATGTTGACACCCAGCATCTCGGCAGCCCGGCTGTTGATCCGCCGGATCTCGTTGTGCGGGCCAATAAAGATCAGCCCCTCGCTCATCGTCTCTAGGGTAGCGTAGAGTTCGGCCAACTGGTCATTCGCATCGGCGAGAAGTTGGTCGGCCCGCATCTGGTTGTGCAATGCCTGCGTGGTGGCAATAGCAAGACCGAGGGTATGCAGGTGGGCACCCTCGGCATCGGTGAGGATCGCCAAGGCCCCCAAAGGTCGCCCATCCACATTGAAGATCGGTGCGGCGGCAATCGCCAGGGGCTGCATCCGGGTGCTGTAGTGTTCCATCCCGACCGTCTGGAAGGGCAGCACCTCGCGGAGGGCTAGGTCTACCGCGTTACAACCCACTCGCTCTTCACTCAGATCAACCGGTGGAACGAGTCCACAGGTGCGTGCTAGGGCCACCACCGCTGGATCGCCTTCAAGATGCATCACAACCGCATGGACATCGGCGAGGGCCACCGCAAAGCCGGGCCGCTCAATTAACTGGTAGAGATCTTCAATTGATGCACGGGCCATGTTCAGAAGCTGAAGGGCCGAGCCATGAGGCGGAACAACCACGACCGGGCCGTCGCTCGGGTTCTGCCCACGCATGACGCAGCGCTGCCACGAGCGCTGGATGGATGGGGTGGGGGTTGTGTCCATTCTACAGTGGCACCTGCTGGGTCAGGCAGTGCCAGGCTCCCAATCCCCAGATGATGTCGGTGCAGTCAATGCCGATCACCCGACGGGTGGGGAAGCAGCTCTGGATAATCTCGGCGGCGCGCTGATCATGAGGGTGGTTGTAGAAGGGTACCAGCACGATAGTATTGGCGATGTAGAAGTTGGCGTAGCTGGCGGGCAACCGCTGACCCTCGTAAACCACCGGCGGCGGCATCGGGAGCGTGCGGATCGTCAGGGATCGCCCGTCCATACCTGTCATCAGGTGCAGCCGATGCAGGTTCTCCTGAAGAATCGGGTAGTTTTCATCCTGCGGATCTTCTTCAACTACGGTGAGTATCGTATCGGTAGCCACAAACCGCGAGATATCATCAATATGGCCGTCGGTATCATCACCCATGATGCCATCACCCAGCCAGAGGATTTTCCGCACTCCAAGGAAGCTGCGCAAGCGAGACTCAATCTGATCACGGCTCAGCTCCGGGTTGCGGTTGGGGTTAAGCAGGCATTGCTCGGAGGTGAGCAACAGACCCTGTCCGTTCACATCAATCGAGCCACCCTCCAGGATCATCCCGGCCTTGTAGCGCGGCACATCCAGGTACTCGGCCATATGCCCAGGGATCTGGTTATCGAGGTCGGAGGGCGGGTATTTACCGCCCCAGGCGTTGTATTCCCAGTCGGTCGCTGCTAACCTCATCCTTCGTCCCTCATCCCTCACAACAAAGATCGCCCCGTGATCGCGGCACCAGGCGTCATTGGTGCGGAAGGTGTGCAGGCGAATATCGCCGGTCGCCCCGGCCTCGTCCAGCAGTGCGCGGACACGAGATGCCAGATCCTCATCGCCCACGTTAATGTGGACAGTTTCGGACGTGGCTAAGGCGGCGACCATACGGGCGTAAACCGGCTGGATGCGTTCGAACTTACCGGGCCAACTCTCCTCCTTATGCGGCCACGAGAGCCACGTGGCCTGGTGTGGCTCCCACTCAGCGGGCATGCGGTAACCTAATTCTGCGGGCGTCGTCATGTGTGTTCCCCGTAGGGGCGGCTCGCGAGCCGCCCCTACTCCTGATCAATATATCGCTTCGTTATCTCGCCATAGGCATCAATCCGGCGGTCGCGCAGGAAAGGCCAGTGGGTGCGCTGAACATCAAGGCGGGCGAGATCTACCGGCACAACCAGGGTGGTCGTTGCATCTGCCGGAGCCTTGGCAAGAATAGTGCCGCTGGGGTCGCTGAGGAAACTCTGGCCCCAGAACTCAATACCCCCGGCGGGGTCGCCCTCGTGGCCGATGCGGTTCACGCTCACCACATAACATCCGTTGGCCACACCATGCGAGCGTTGAATGGTCTCCCAACTCTGGTGCTGAGCCACGCCGTACTCGGACTTCTCGCTGGGGTGCCAGCCAATCGCGGTAGGGTAAAAGAGCAGGTCGGCCCCGCGCAGCGCGGTGAGCCGGGCCGCCTCAGGGTACCACTGATCCCAGCAGATCAGCACACCAACCCGGCCAAAGCGGGTGGGAAAGACCTTAAAGCCCAAATCGCCCGGCGTAAAGTAGAACTTCTCGTAGAAGAGCGGGTCGTCGGGGATATGCATCTTACGATATTTGCCGAGGTACGTGCCGTCGGCGTCAATCACTGCAGCGGTATTATGATACAGACCCTCGGCGCGCTTCTCGAAGAGACTGACAATAATCACCACACCCAACTCGTGGGCCAGGGAGCAGAATATCTCGGTGCTCGGGCCGGGTATCGGTTCGGCCAGAGCAAAGTTGGCATGATCCTCGCTCTGACAAAAATAGCGCGAGCGGAACAGCTCAGGCAGGCAGATGATCTGGGCTCCCTGGGCAGCAGCCGCACGCACGCCGGCCATGGCAGCGGCCATGTTAGCCGCCGGGATATCCGTCATACTCATCTGCACCAGACCAATAGCAACCACACGAGAGGCACTCATTGGGTACTCCAGTAGCGTAGCGCAGCCAGATCGCTCTGCCAGTTGCCGTTGGGCACCTTGGGCAGATCACCGGCGCGGATGCGAGCCAGGCTCTCCGTCCCAGCTACATAGACCCATGCCACGCATGGGCCAGCGGCGGTGTCAACCGTCACCAGTAGGCGTTCGTACAGATTGGCGGTACCACCCTCCGTATACCCTTCCAGGCCATCAAGTTGAGCCAGGATCGTCGCGTAATCATCGTCGGCCACACTGATGATCGTGCCGTCAACCCGCTCATCGGGCGCGGCCAGATCTGGCTCGGTGACCAGATAGGGGTAGGAACCGGCGGAATAGAGTGCCGCGCCGGATAAACTGGCCGACTCCTCACCCTGCGTGCGCCCGGCCAGAAAACGTGCGTAATTCGGCTCACCCGGCTTGAGTGTGCCGTAGACAAAAAAAGGATGGTGCATAAAATGGCAGTTAGACAAGGTTTCAGGTGTGAGGTTTCAGGTTTCAGGTGTGAGGTTTCAGGTTTC
>JBAXMH010000118.1:0-14325 GCA_037134395.1 Chloroflexales bacterium | reverse complement strand
CTTGTGGGAGAGGGGGCAGGGGGAGAGGGGGTTCACTGACTTTGCATCAGCCCTGTCGGTTGTTTCGCGTGACTTGCATCTGTCTGCCACGTGTGGTATACTTCGCACGTTCGAGAATGACCCCGTAGCTCAGTGGATTAGAGCGTTTCCCTGCGGAGGAAAAGGTCGCGCGTTCGAGTCGCGCCGGGGTCGCCAGATGTGTCTTTAGCGAGACGACAAGAAAGCGTTTTCTTGTCGTCTCGTTTTGAGTCCTCTTCTACGGCATGAGTCCCCGTATGCGACCTGCAACGATCTTCCTTGGATTTGGGAGTCGTCATCGTTGCAACGTCCACTCGCCGATGATCCGCCGGTACTCTGGGACGACATTGAGCATCTGCTCACGCAGTGCCGGATCGCTGATCGCTGCCGCACGTTTAGCCAAGAGTTCATGGGCCTCAGACAGCCATTTCGCCGCGCCGACACTGTTGCCAAGAGCCTTCGACGTATCGTAGAGGGTGAGATAGACTCGGAAGGGAAACTCCATGCCTGCCGATCCCTGTGCATCGAGGTGATCTGCACATGCTGCGGCCCATCGTGCGGCTGTGAGCGTATCATTGCGAGCAAGCGACACCCGAGCTAACCCCGCCTTGTCCTCACACGCACCCGCTACGGCCTGCAACTCGATGTGGATCGGTAGCCCAGCAAGGTAATCGGCCTCCGCTCCGGCCCAGTCAGTGGCCAATTCGGCGAGCCACCCCCTGTAAGCGAGCGCGCACGCCTCAGCATCGCGGTTGGCGGTCTCACGCGCCAGAGCGAGTCCCTGCTCACAGTAGATCTTCGCAGTGGTAAGGTCGTTGGCTGCGAGGATTGAGCAAAGATTGAGGTACGAGTAGGCGGCGATACTGCGCTCGCCAATCTCGGTCTGGATGGCTCTGGCCTGTTCACAGTATGTCAGAGCTGCGTTATTGTTCCCGAGATCGCGATACACCTGACCAAGCACATTCAGGCAATTGGATTCAATACGCCGATCACCGACTGCCCGCAGGAGCGGGATGGCCCGCTCGAAGTGGCGCTGAGCAGATGTGTAGTCGCCACTGATCAGGAAACTTTCGCCGATAACGGCGTGACTAAACGCCTCGCTGCTCCGATCTCCGATCATCTGCGCTATATCCAGGGACTGTTGCTGATACATGCGTGCTGCTGTGGAATCCCCACATCGCATCGCCGACTGCGCGAGATTTGCGAGGCAGTCCGCTTCGCCGCTCCGGTCGCCGCTCGTGCGCCTGATCGCGAGTGCTTCGAGATCGTAGGCATGGGCCGCGCTGTAGTCGCCAAGGTACCAGCAGACATTACCGAGGCTCTGAAGATTGTTTGCCTCACCACGGGGATAATCCAGCATGCGATAGATAGCGAGGGACTGCGTGTAGTAGTCGCGTGCGGCATAGTAGTTACCCTGGCACTCTAAAACCTTGCCCCACAGGGTCAGTGTGCGGGCCTGAATAGCGTCATGCGCCTCACCCGTATAGCTACGCGCCCGCTCAAGGGCCACCACTGCGGCAGGATAGTCACTTGTCACGCAATGATAATCGGCCCATGCGTTGCAGATCTGGGCGTGCCTGTGGTCATTGTCATGTTCCGCCATCTGCTCCAACTGTTCCAGATCGATTCGCTGGGCAGCGCGGTCGCCGATTCGCTCGTGGATCTGGAGCCGCAGCCAGAGCAGTTCGCTGCGCTGTTGGGGTTCGTCGCTTAGCTCAAGGGCACGGTTTAGGTAGGTCATCGCGGCTTGATTGGCATACTCGGCGGTGAACTTGCGCGCTGCGAGATCGGCATAGTATAGCTCACGCTGTAGGTTGCCGGCGTGATGCCAGTGGTGTACGAGCAGGGCGTACAGCTCGGGTAATTCCTCGGTGGGTTGTCCTTCATAGTTGTGCGCAACCCGTGCGTGCAACTCGCGCCGTTGGGCCTGAAGCAGCGTACTGTATGAGACCTCTTGGGTGATCGCCTGTTTGAAGGTGTGGCTGCGCAAGTGGTTGTAGTCTTGGAGAACGCCGACCATATCTGCCGAGATGAGCCGCTCCATCGCCCTACTCAGTTCGCCGTCGCCAATGCGCGCCGGGTAGACACCCTCCAGGATCGGGGCACCGAAAACTCGCCCGATGACTGCAGCCACCTTCAAGGTAAGTTGTTCGGTCGGCCCGAGCCGATCAATTCGGCTGAGTACTAATCCCTGCACCGTGTCGGGGATACGGAGTTCGGCTAGGTCGTGTTCCTGCTGAGATTGCCCCCCCGCAACACTGATCACACCGGCTTCCAGCAGGCTCAGGGCCAATTCCTCCGCCACAAAAGGGTTACCGCCTGCGGTCTGTGCGATCAGGGTTGCGACCGCCGGCGGTAGCGTCTGTGCCTCTACCCGCGCTGCTGCGACGCTCACAACCTCGGCGGGGCTCAGTGGCTCGACAACCAGATTGACATGGGTGGGAAGCTGACGCAATCGGTATAGTGCATGGTCGGCGGGTGGTGTTTTCAGCGGGAGGTGAATGAGTACTAGCAGCAGTGGCGTGTCCTGGAGTGTGCGCGCCACCCGTTCGGCCAGCTTCCACGAGAGTGGGTCGAGCCACTGTGCATCCTCCAGGGCGAGTACCAGAGGTCGCTCCGTTGCCCATAACACCAGCAGGTCAATCAGCATTGCTGTCAGGCTGGCCTGACGCAGCTTTGGCTCCAGAGATCTGACCAGTTCACTCTCGGGAATGCCCAAATTGAATAAATCGTTGAGCAGGGCTGCCCGCTCGATCATCCGGGGCGCAATCTCGGCTAACCACTCAATGACATGCGACCGCTGGGCCTCTTGGGATGCGTCGGCCAGCCGATCAAGGTCGAAGTAGGAGGAAAAGATTGCGCGCCAGGCTAGGTAGGGAGTTTGCTGGTCAATCGAGTCACCGCTACCGTACAACGTCACCAAGCCTTGCTCAGAGGTGTGGCGCACCAGATCGAGGAGGAGGCGCGTCTTGCCGACACCTGCCTCGCCCTCAAGGATCAACACTCTGGTGTGGCCTGCCATGGCCACCTCAAAGGTGGACAAGATCTGGCCCATCTCGGCAGCCCGACCGATGATCTGATGGGTTGCTCCCGTTGAGCTGCGTGCCCGAAGCGATCCCGTGGGCCGATAACAGCGGACAGCGGCTACGTGTCCCTTGACAGTTCGTGGTGTTAGGATCTCCCAACTCAGTTCGTTGCGAGTGGACACATAGGTGGTGTGATCGCATATGACGCCACCTCGCCCCGCACCTTGCATCAGCCGTGCCGCCAGATTCACCACGTCACCCATAACGGTGTATTCGCGCCGTGATTTGCTGCCAACCGGGCCAGCGAAGACTTGGCCAGTGGTAACTCCAATTGCGAGGCGCAATCCCAGTTTGTCAGCCAGGGTCTGGAGATCAATCGCGCAGCGCACAGCGCGCACGGGGTCGTCGGCGTGAGCGAAGGGCGGTGCGCCGAAGGTGATCAGGCTGATCGTGCCCTTGTCATCTACGAGGAGCTTGTTCAGACTGCCCTCGTAGTGGTAGATCGTCTGCTGAAGAGCCATCATCGCCTGTTGCAAAGCAATCAGACCATCGGGTGATTCGTAGTCTAGGCCACCAATGCCCAAAAAGACGATACTCATGCGCCGCAACTCGGCGAGCCAGTCGAGCTGCCCATCGAACAGGCGGTAGTTTACCGCGCCGGGGATATAGGTGCGTAACGCAGCAATCATCTGTACACTGACGGCGGGGAGCGGCGGTGCGATGAGTGGACGCGGAGGCAGTGAGGTTTCGGAGAGCAGTTCACGAGCGGCGCGACTCAGGACGATTGCACCCCGTTGCGCGCCCGTCTCTGCCTCGGCCACTTGGCGAAGTGGATCACCAGCGATGATGTACTGCCAGCGATTGAATACGCCGCCAATCGAGAGGGTCACGATCTTACCTGCACCAACGGCGATCTTCATGCCTAGATCCACCGGCCCCATGCTGGTCTGCAGGGTGCTGAACTCCGCCATTGCGGCCTGCATCTGATCGGCTGCCTGCCACGCACGCCGCACACTCAGCATCAGAGGTTCGTCGTCGTAGGCGAAGGTGGCGAGTAGTGCATCACCGCTGAACTGCACCACATCGCCACCCTCTGCGGTCAGCAGATCGATCATGCGGCTAAAGTAAGCGTTGAGCAGCGCAGTGAGTTCCTCGGCACCTTCCGGCCCGCGCCCAGATAGCCGTTCAGTTAGGGCTGTAAAGCCCGATATATCCGCCAGAAGCAGCGCTGCCTGTCGCCAACTTCCCGTTGACTCTATTGTCTGGCCGGAACCGGCCAGAATAGGCTGTGCGACCTGCAACGGCAGATAGCTGATCAGGGTTTGGATCTGCTCGGCGCTCGCGTTGGGATCGGTCATCGTTGTTTTCCATCATGCGGGATGCTGGCGGGACTGCCATTATTGTCCGTCGTCGGGCGTCCCAACCCGACATAAAAATTCTCCTTCATTGTACTGGTGCGCGATCAGCGAAAGGTCTGGTTGCGATACGTTGGAGCATGGCTCTGGGCTGGAGTAATTGGTGACTTCGCACCAGTGATCATGGGGAGGTATATGCGCGAGATGATGGTTTCTGACCCCGAGGTCGTCTTAGTAGCCGTTGGCGTATCCGTGGCTATTGGCGTATTGGTCGCCGTCGGTGTACCTATGGCCGCCGTTGGCGTGATTGTCTGCGTACCCGTAGCTGTCGGTGTCGGTGTCGGCGTGGCCGTGGACATTGCGGGCGGTATCATGCCGCCTACCGGATCGACCGATTTTCGCCCGACGGTACCAGCCCCTGTCGGGAGACCAGAATAGACATAGGTCGTTAAGAAATCGTCCCACGTACTCGTGTTGTTGAAGGGCTTCATGTTGCCGTCGTGCAGGTACAAGTCGTTCAACTCCTGCTGGTTGCTAACGAGCAGCCCATTCGAGAAGTAGAGTCCAAGACCGACTGCGTTCGCCACATAGTCGTGGCGAACATTCTGGTAATTGCTGCCGCCTGATTGCACCAGACTCTTGACCACCAGGCCGCCGCTGAGTATACTCACAAGGTTGTTCGCTGCACTGGCAATGGCTGAGTTACTCGTGCTAGACAGTAGGGTAGCCAGATGCCCGATGTCTACTAGGGCGTCCTCCTCTACCGGACTCGGTTGTCCTGTGTTGTCCAGTATCTGGTCAAGCATGTCGTTTCCCGAGGAGTCATACACCTGTACGGTCTTTCGCTGATTTGCGATCTCTGTCGGCACTTTGTCTTGGTTCGCCCTTAGCGCGTCGCCCAATCCGTTGAGCGCCGTATTCACTGCGGCGATCTTACTGAGATCTAGCGCGATCAGCGTGCGGTAGCTATCGGGCTTGACGTTGTTGAGCGCGGCGTTGTAGGCATCAAGGATTCCGCTCGCGACATCGCGTGGGCTACCCCCGAGCAGGGCGAAGATGCGATCATAGAAGAAAAGCACCCAGATCGTATCGGCACTGGCAACCAGATAGTCGGCGAAGGGAGCCATCATCACCGCTGTCTCAGTCGTCGCCATGAGGCAGGCATTGAAGAAGATCACATCCAGCTTGCGGGTTGGGGTGTTTAGCCCGGCTGCCGTTAGCGCTTCCACAATCTGGTTGGGTGCCATCTTCGGTGCAACCCCGGTTATCTTATCACGTGATGTCTCATCCATGCCGACACCCACCACGGCATGGCCGTGGCTCGCGATCACGAGCATCGTATAGTTGGATGGATAACTCAGACCCTGGTTGATGAATTTTGTCAGCAGAGCCGGATCAGCCGAATTCTGTTCACCCAATTCTTCACACTGAGGGCCGCTCGGATCTGATAGGTAGCATACCTGAGTGCCGGTATCACCGTAGAAGTCGCCTAAGGCTACCACGTGCGCGGCTGCTACCTGGGGTGCCGTTTTCTTGAGTGTCTCAAACTGACTCTGTAGGTTCGCAATCGAATTTGGCGTACGATTAGCATCGCCCAGGCTATTATCACCGCCAAAATAGATCATTACTGTCCATGCCCGCTTGGATGCACTCGTTGGCAGACTGCCGCTGGGTTGCTTGGGACTGCTGGGTAGTGGCGTCACGTTCTCTGCGAAAGTCACCACATGCTCGTAGAATGAGTAGCCGACCTGACCACCGCACCAGTCGCCTCTCCCATCACCATTGAGATCAACAGCCACCGTGCAGGCTTTTACGTACCACGTGTAGCGCTGACCATACGTAAACGGGTAGTTATCAGGGAAGCTCCCTCCATTTTTCTTGTTACCAGCCTTGACCCTCGTCAGATTCGGGGTTTCACCTGAGTTGTCACCCAACGGTTCGGTACAGAGGGTGATCGGGTTGCTCGTGCCAGGTTGGACGGTTTGTGGGTCGTAGATACATTGCTGAAAATACTCCGTAGCATAACTCGCAGGTAGGCTACGAGTCTGCCACGTGAAGCTCACAACCTGGGTGGCTGGTGCCACTACCGTTGCATCGGGGCCGGGTTGCGACAAGATGACGTTTGAGATGTCGAAGGTTGGCATCACGACAAGATCGCTCGCGCCGATTGCGCCGCTGGTGGAGGGACCATACAGCAAACTTAACCGTGTATCATCCAGCGGCGTCGCATCGGCGTTGTAGTTGAAGTAGATGACCTGGTAATATTGGTTGGCTGGGAGGGCGGGAAGTCCGCCAAAGGCATAGAGCCCATCGCTACGTGGCGTTACAAGGCTTAGAATTTTCTGGTTGGTGGCACTGTTTACCGTGAGCAATAGTATCGCGTTGCTCATAGTGATGCTGCTCGCTCCACCATTTCCTCGTTGTGTCACATAGCCACCTACGATAACTGGCTGGCAGATGTTGGCCGTGATGTCATCAATGTAGACTTTGGTAGAGATACTGTTGTTGTTGTTCCATGTCGAGATCCGCAGCACAACCCGCTGCCCGCGCATCGTTGCCAACGTAGTCTCATTCGTGATTGACCAGTTGAACGTCTTCCATTGGCCATCGTCGAGAGAACCTACATCAAAGTATGTACCGTCAATGTAATTACCGTAGGATGTCGCACCACCCGACGAACCGGCGGCGTAGATCTCGACGTACAAACGATCGCCGGGTACAGTCGTGCCAATGACGTATTGGAAGTTCAACGTGCCGTTCAGCGACACGGCATTGGTCGGCACATCGAACGGCTGGCCGAAGCTGTCAATGTCGGTGTTGCGTCCAGGGCGCGTATCACGCACCATATCCGCGTCTTCCGCCGCCCCGTCATAAACTCCCAGTTCGTTCTCGGCCATATACCATGCGTAGGGTGCCGAGGTGTACTGATCTGGCGAGTAATAGACGATTTGGTCGTAGACCGGCCAGTAGGGTGGCGTCGAGGTCGGATTAATATAGGCCGTATCGGACAGAACCTGCGTGCAATTCTGTGGGGGGGATGTCTGCGCAGGCACGAGGTTCTGTCCATAGGCTGTAATGCGAGGGTCAACGGTGGTTCTAGAGGCGCTCGCGGTGGGAGATACTGCGCTCGGAACCAACTTCGCCTGTGTCCCATCGGGTGCCGCACGTGGTGATTCGGCGGTGCCGACGTTGGCAGGATCATAGTTGGGTTCGCCACCGCTCCCGAATGAGTCAGTCGTGGCGAGAACCGCAGGAGCCTGTGCGGCGATCCTTGCCATAGCTGCATCGTCGAAGACAGGTTGATTGATAGGTGAACCAGCGGCGCGCCACTTTGCGAGCAGGGGGCGCACATCAATCCCAGACTGAGCGCTAGGGATGGTGCTATTTCCAGGGGTTACCTGATGTAAACTGGTGGATGCTTCGGTGCCGGGGGAGACATTGAGGGAGGATAATGGCACATCCGGGGGTACGGCGGTGATATGGGGCGGCGCGGAAGCGGTGCTCATCTCTCCTTGAGCTACCGCTGGTATTGAACCTGGTAAGCTTCCCATGAGCATCGCTAACAGGAGCAGTATTGCCATTGTGACTGAGAACACGAGCTGTCGTTTGCGCATGATCGTACTCTCCGTAGCCGATACGGCTGGTTAATGATGTAAATGAGCAAACTGTCTTTTGTGATATAGATATTATAGCTAAATCAGATCACAAAAAATGGCTCACGGTGACTATTGTACCACTCATTCCTTTTGCCGCTATCTCCGCAAGGCATGTTTCAAACCAACTTGACAGTTTGGAGACGTGTACCACGTCCTGTTGTGGCACGTCTGCAATCTGAAATGTGCCGCAATATCACGATGTTGGCGCAACCGGCGTAATCCGCACTCCGCTGCCGCAGGGCCAGATGTGCGGCACCAACACGCCGTCGCGCAATTCCATGTCGGCCCAGCAGCGCGATTTCTCGGCGTTGGTGATCTTCGGCACGTACCAGAGTACCGTGCGCTCGGTTAACGGCTCCGGCGGCGTGATAAACGCATCCGGCCCTTGCTGAATGTCTAGGCGGCAGCAGGTGCCGATGCTCGGCAGATCGCCCTCACCCTCGGCGGGGTTCGTCGCGCTCCAGTAGACATAGGCCAGTTCGGCGTCGCCCCAGTCCGGCGTCACTCGTACATCGCCCGCAACAAACCCGTGCGCTGAGCCCGCTGGCCATGTCGCATCGCCCTCGCGGATCAGCGCGGTCGGCGTCCCATCGCCCACAAGACTCGCGCTAGCGGCGGGCGGCGGGGCGATCCGCAGGATCGGGTGGTAAACCCCGTCAACCCCGCAGCCACGGCCATCGCTGCCTGCCCGCACTGTCAGCGCACCGTCTGGAGCGAAGGTTGCGGTGAAGGTGTACTGGTAGTTGCAGGGCTGTGGCCAGTTTGGCGAGCGGAAGGTCATCGCCAGCGTGAATCCACCCTTTGCCGTATCAGTCACGGTGGGCAGACTGTAGGGGATGATCGCTGCTGAGGAGAAGACCGGGCAGCCCACCGCATCGCTAAACCCGACCCGCCGACCGTCGCTGCCAGCGGTGTAACCCACGTGCCAGTCCACGATTTTGGCCGAGGCCAGCAGCGGACGACCGTGGTAGGAAACATCGCGCAACTCCAGCCCGTCCGAGCTCGTGAGCATGTAACTGGCTCGCCAGCCGCCGCGATCAATTGCCTGCGGCGTGTCGCAGAGCGGGGCAATCGCCGCATCCTGGAGCGTGGCCTCGCTCACATCCCGACGCTGGGCGCTCTGCCCCTGCGCTGTCCAGGTTGCGGCCCCCACCAATCGCAAGTCAGTCAGATCCACGATCACCCAGAGCGCCTGGCTACCCCAGGTAAACACCGGGCTGACGCAGAGGTGCTGGCTGCGCTCGCAGGGCGTGCCGATAACGCTGGTTTTGGTGGCACTGGCGTAGGCCAATGCCTGGGCCTCGGTGGGAGAAATACCCAGAGCCTGTGCCGTCTCGGGGCTGGCCACCGCGATCTGGGTCGCCAGCGTGGCCAACTCACGCGGGATCTCGGGTTGGCTGGCGGTGAGGGATTGTAGATCACGCACCTGGGCGCTACTGTCTACGATGGCAGTTAGGCTGGTGTTCGTTGGGTAAACGTAGATCATCACGCGTAGGCACGAGGTTGGCGGGCAGTGGGACGCAAGGGCAGCGGGTATGTCACCGGCACGGGCTTCGGCCACAGCCATTACCTCGGCAAGCTGGTGTTGTCCGCTGGCGCTGCGAACAGCCTCCTGTACGCGGGTATCGGCAGCGGCGGCGCGCTGAGCCGCGTCGAATTGCGCATTTAGGCCGGGGCGCAGCAGGATGAAGGGCGCATTGTCCATGGCGACGCGGCGGCGATCCTGCTCGGCGCGGATCGTAGCCAAGTCGGGCGTGCGCCCGTCGCCCAGCACTACCGCTGAGGCGGCGGGCGGCGGCGGCGTAGCAGGGACGGTGGGTACGACGGGGGACGTGGGGCCACAGCTTGCCAGGACGAGAAGGGTGAGGGTGAGAATGCTCACGATAAGGGACGTGCGTGGTATCACGTGGTTTCTCTCGATTTATGGGAGTATCAAGGTGGACGGATGTTAGAGGCTTGCCAGAAAGGCGACCAGATCAGCGCGCTCGCTGTCGGTGATCACAAAGGGACTAATAGCTGCGTTAACCCCTGGCCCTGGCACAGAGCCGCCGCGCTGGTAGACTCGCACCACATCCACCAGGGTGGCTGCGCTGCCATCCCGAAAATAGGGCGCAGTCTGCGCGAGGCCGATGAGTGACGGGACACGCGATCTGCCGCTGTTGCGGCTATCGCGGCTGACGCCGGTATTGAGGTACGCCTCGCTACTCAGGGTTGAGCCGCGATGACAAGCACTGCAGCCCAGTTCGGTAAAGAGTGCCTGACCACGCAGCGCCGCCGCCGACAGATCGCGGGTGCGGGGACGGGGAATAGTGCGGATGGCCGTCGCCAGCGCCTGCGCGGTCTGCTCCCAGGTAATCTGCTCGCCCGCACCGGGGAAGGCAGCGGCATAGGCTACCCGCAACGCCGGGTCATCCCGCAGCCGATCCAGGGTCGAGTCACTGATCGGCCCCATCTCGCGGGGGTTGTTCAGCGGTCGCAGCACGAACTCCTCCAGCGAACGAACCTCAGGCGTGAACCAGCCGAAGGTCGTGCGCTCCGCGAGGCCGTAGAGAGACGGCGTGTTCAGCCCATCCGCCGTCGCAACGGCCTTCCCGTCGGCGTAGCCGCGATCTGGCTGATGGCAATCCAGGCAGGAAAAGTTACTCTGCACAGAAAGCCGCCGGTCGGCCAGCAACCGCCAGCCCAGGGCGATCCGTGCCAGCGTTGGTGGGGGTGCGGCGGAGGCTGAACTCAGCAGCCAGGCCGCCGCCATGCTGATCACACCAAGAAAGATCGCACGTCGCATCGCTGTCTCGCCTCTGTGAAAGGCACTGAACCTAGCCCCTGCGCAGCACCTTGCCCAAGCGGATCACACCCTCGGTTATCTGCTCTGGCGGAAGCAGACTGAACGACAGGCGTAGGTAGTGATGTCCACCACCCTCGGCGAAAAAGCGATCACCGGGCAGATAGCTCACCCCGGTGGACTCCGCGAGGGGCAGGATGGCCGCGCTATCAATACCGGTGGGCAGACGTATCCAGACGAAGAAGCCCCCCAGCGCCGGGTTCCACGTACAGCCAGAGGGCAGATAGCGAGCCAGGGCGGAGAGCATGGCATCGCGGCGCTCACGCAGGGATACGCGCAGCCGCTCGATATGCGGGTCGAGCAGGCCAAGCTCGATAAAGGCAGCGACGACATGGGCCGTGAAGTGATTGATGCCGCCGCCGCTATCAAGGACGCCGCTGTTAGCGCAGCGCCGCACAATATCGGGCGATGCCAGCATCCAGCCGAGTCGTAACCCAGGGGCCAGCAGCTTAGAGAAGGAGCCAAGGCGCACAATCGGGCCTGCGGGCGTCAGGTTAAAGATCGGCGGTGGGGGCGGTGTGTCATACCAGAGTTCGCCGTAGGCGTCATCCTCAATAATCATCACGCCTTCGCGCCTCGCCATTGCTGCCAGGGCGTAGCGCCGGTCGGCAGCGAGGGTCGAGCCAGTGGGGTTGCCAAACGTGGCCACAGTGTAGAGGAATGCTACCCGCTCGCCGCTATTCTGGAGCATATGCAGCATAGCCTCGGCAGCATCCACGTGGATACCTTGCGAGTCACCTGGCACTGCCACAACACGTAGTCCACGTTCGCGGAAGATACGCAGAGCGAGGTGGTAAGAAGGCGCCTCGACCAGAGCCACGTCGCCGGGGCGGCTGATCTGCGCACAGACCATGTCGAGAGCCTGCGAAATACCGCCGGTGATCATCATCTGCTCGGCGGCAGGCGTGTTCCCCTCCAATCGCCCGAGCCTGCGGCGCATTAATTCAATCAGGCTGCCGGGCCCCTGGTGCGCCCCGTAAACCAGAGCTGAGCGCCAGTCGCGAGTAAGCGCAAGTGCAGCCGCTTGGCCCAGAGCCTCGGCTGGCAGTAGCGCCGGGTCGGGGTGCCCCCAGCCAAACTCGGCGATCCCAGGCCGCTGGATGAGCTGGATGTCGGGGAGAATCTGCATGCGAGGTCTCTCTGTGTTGAGGTAAAAATAGGCGGGTGTCGGGTAGGGACGCGTCGCGACGCGCCCCTACGGTTCGTTTTCATTAAAAATAGGCGGGTGTCGGGTAGGGGCGCGTCGCGACGCGCCCCTACGGTTCGTTTTCATCGGGTGGTGTGCGTGAATCGCACGGTTGTCTGACAGGGGAACGGAGATACCACAGTATAGCGCGTTCATAAAGAGCCATTCCTGCACCCCTTTCATATCCCTATGGTATGATTGTGATATGCACTACCAGGCGCGCATCGCCGTCGTCGTCATTGTCGCCTTCACGCTATCGGCGTGTGTGACGTCGCGTCCTGTGTCTGTCGTGCCTGCGCCGTCTCCCGTGCATACCGCTGTTCCTCGTGAATCTGCCACAGCGATCCCGACACCCAGCGCCACAACCGTGCGCCCGTCGGTGGCTCGTCCCACGCCCACACCCACGCGCCTGCCTACGCTCACACCTACCACTGCACCCCTTGAACCCACGCTCACTCTGGCCCCTCTGGCCAAAGACGTGCGCGAGCGGATCTTTGAGCAGATCTGGGAGACAGTACGCGATCACTACCTCTACGAGGACTATCGTGGGGTAGACTGGCAGGCGATCCAGGATGAGTTTGCGCCGAAGGTAGAGATCGCCGCTTCCCCCGAGGAATTCTATACCCTGATGCGCCAGATGATCCTGCGCTTGGGTGATGAACACTCACGATTTGAGTCGCCGCAGGAAGTTGCCGAGCAGGAGGCCGAGTTTGCGGGTAAGCTACGCTACGGTGGTATTGGTGCCGAGATCCGCGAGACAGACGAGGGCGGACTGGTGAGTAGCGTGGTACCGAGCGGCCCCGCTGCGAAGGTCGGGATTCAGCCCCGTGACCTGATTACGGCTATTGATGGGATCGCCTTCACTGACCGCAAGGCGTTTGGCTCGCGCCGACCGATCAGCCGCGTGCGTGGCGATCCGGGCACGCAGGTGCGGCTCAGTGTGAAGTCGCCGGGCCAGCATGTGCGTGATGTATTCGTCGTGCGTGCGGTTATTGACCCCGACATCTTCAATCGCGTAAGCGTACAACGCCTCGCCGGTGATATTGGTCTGATCACCATCCCCAGTTTCTTTGTTGCCGCCGTAGATACCCACGTTCGGCAGGCGGTTGAGGGACTCCTTGCCCAAGGCCCGCTGAAGGGTCTGGTGATTGATGTACGCACCAATTCAGGCGGCTATGTTCACCTGATGCTCAACACCATTGCGCTCTTCCACAACGGTGGATCAATCGGTAGCACCAGCGGGCGTACCGAGAGCAGAGATGAGAGTATTCCCGAGGGGATGGTTATTGATGGAATGGATGGTGTACCGATCACTGTACTCATCTGCCCCGAGACCGTCAGCGCGGCCGAGATGTTCGCGGCCGGCATGCAGGTGCTTGGGCGAGCAAAGGCGGTTGGCCAGCCTAGCGCCGGCAATACCGAGAACCTTTATACCTATAAGTTCGAGGATGGATCCCGCATCATGCTTGCCGAGTTGGCCTACAAACTGCCCGACGGCTCGCTGATAGAGGGCCGTGGCGTGATCCCCGACCTCACGGTGCAGGCTGAGTGGTGGCGCTACGCCCCAGGCAAGGATCCTCAGATCCTTGCGGCAATTGATCTGATGCGAGGGCGGTAGCCTGGATTAGCGCAGCCGCTTCTCTGCCAGTGCCGCCATCTCAGGCAGCACAAGGCCGGGGATGTAGATCGCACCAGCACGGATGCGCTGACGCCGGATGTTCGGCGAGGCGATCAACTCCTTACAGGTGTCACTACAGAGCCACTGCAGCAGCGTCGTGAACTGCTCCGCGTTGAGTGACTGCTCCGCGCCGGTCAGCAGAGTCTGGGCGATCCCGTGGATCTCAGAGCCATCCTCGTGGTCGAGGGCCATTGGTGGAATGGCCACGACTGTCACCGTCGGCGCATCGGGCTGCACGAGTACGCGGATAAAATCCTCACCCGGCAGCGGCCCGCTCGCATCGAATCCAACTACCCGCCCGGCAGCGGCTCCCGTGCGTGTGCGCCAGATCGAGTCAGTGATAGTCACACGCATCCCTACGTCGAAGGGCTGGTTCTCATACCAGGCGGCGTTCATGCCCGCCCGCTCCCACGGCATCTGCTGGTCGCTCATCGGTCGCTCCTTGGGCTGTCTCGGGTTTGGCCAGATTATAGCACGCCCCGTTCGCTGGTCTCGGTTGCATACTACCGAGCAATATGATAAAATCCCGCAGGTTATGGGCAGGTCGCATAGCCTGGTCTAGTG
>JBAXMH010000117.1:0-14630 GCA_037134395.1 Chloroflexales bacterium | reverse complement strand
CGGTTATAGCGCACCGCATCGGCGGTGCCGTGCTGCCAGCCGCCGCCATCGGGCGTGGGCGAGGGGTGCAGCAGCCGCAGACCGCCCTGGGCGCGGTCGAGATCCCAGGGCCGACCAACACCAAGGTGAACGTGCAACGAGCGCGGGCGGTACTGGGTAAGCACGCCAACGTTATAGATCCCCGAGTTCACGCAGTTTGAGAGCGTGAAATCAACGATCTTAAATTTGCCGCCGAAGGGAACAGCCGCCTCAGTGCGCTCGGCGGTGAGCGTCGAGAGAGCGGGCGAGTCGCCGCCGGCGAGAATCAGTGCGAGTGTGCGAAGCATAGTAATTGCAGATTGCAGATTGCAGATTGCAGATTGCGGATAACAGATTGCGGCGGCGTGCCCCAATCTGCAATCTGCAATCTACAATCTGCAATGTATTAAATCGTCTCCCCCGACGCCACATCGCCGCCCGGAAAGTCCTCGGTATCGCGGTCGGCGTTGATTACCACGTTCCGGCCAACGCTGATGCCAGGCGGAATGTGGGCCGACTTGCCGATCACCGAGATTCCCGTATTGAGCTTATCGGGTTCGCGCACGTTAGGCATCGTCAGGTCGTCGCCAAAGCCGAGGCGGGCACCGGCTCCCACCACCACCTGCTTATCAACGATCACCCGGTCGAGGACGGCACCCGGCCCGATCCAGGTATCGTTCATCACCACGCTGTCGCGCACAATTGCCCCTGGCGAGACATACACCCCTGGTGAGAGTACCGAGCGCTCCACCGTGCCACGGATACTACAGCCGTTACAGACAATGGACTGACTGACGCGGGCCTGCGGGCCAACCTTCACCGGCGGGCGCTCCTCGCTGCGCGTACGGATCACCCACTCTTTATCGAACAGGTCGAAGTCCAGCGATGGGTCGAGCAGTTGCATGCTCGTCTCCCAGTACGACTGGATCGTGCCCACATCAACCCAGTAGCCTGTGAAATGGTGGGCGAAGACACGATCCTCGGCGACCATCGCCGGGATCACGTTCTTGCCAAAGTCAATCCTCGGCTTATCGTCGCTGCCCTCCGAGAGCCGCGCAATCAGGGCGTCGGCGGTAAAGACATAGATGCCCATCGAGGCAAGGTTACCCTTATCGCGACCCTTCGGCTTCTCGGTAAACTCAATAATCCGATGGGACTCATCGGTGGTCATGATCCCGAAGCGGTCAGTCTCATCGAGCGGGACGGGCATCACCCCCACCGTCAGGTCGGACTGATTGCGCAGGTGGGTCGCAACGATAGCGCCATAATCCATCTTATAGATATGGTCGCCCGAGAGGATCAGCACCAGATCGGCGCGCCGCTCGCGGATGAAGTTCACGTTCTGATAGATCGCGTCCGAGGTGCCGCGATACCACGACTCATCATTGCGGCCCTGGTAGGGTTGGAGCAACTGCACCCCGCCGCGAGCGCGGTCGAGATCCCAGGGTTTCCCAATCGCAATATGATCATTCAGGGAATGAGGCCGATACTGCGTGAGTACAGCTACATCGAAGATTCCCGAGTTGACACAGTTCGAGAGGGTGAAATCAATAATACGAAACTTACCAGCGAAGGGAACCGATGGTTTAGCGCGCTTCTCCGAGAGTACGCTCAGACGAGTTCCCTCACCGCCAGCCATGATCATCGCGACGACGCGCATAGCGCTCCTCTGACACTCTTGAGGCAAACCTATGGGCTGGCCCGATTGTACCCCTAAACGAAGGGATGTGCAAAAGACGTTCATGCGCGGGCAGGGCTACGTCCTCAAAGACAATATGGTGTAAGATACGCCCGGGAAAAGCTGTAGGTCGTGTAGGGGCGTGGCCCTGAACGGAGATAGCGGGTATATGGTACGCCGCTCCCAGATGGTGGTCGGGCGCGAGCACCGGCGCGATAAGCTCCGCCGTCGGCGTGAGCAGGATCAGCGCGTGCTTGCATCCCTCTATACCATCAGCCTTGCCTGTCGTGACCGCCCCGCCCTGCGCACCATCCTAGAGACGATCTACCACGAACTAGATCACATCTTTAGCTTCGATGCCATCTACGTTGCTCTCTGTGACCAAATACCCGAGACGTTTAGCGCTGTCCTGCTGGTAGACGAGGGCCAGGAAGAGTATATCGAGGGGATGAAGTATGGGCCGCTCACCCGCATTATTGTGCAGACCCATAAGCCCTTGCTTTACCACGATCTGCTGACCGAAGACGATCCTGATGCGCCTGGAGACATGTTCGGCAATGTCGAAAAGTTCTCACGTGCGTGGCTTGGCGTTCCCTTAATGGTTGGTATGGTTGGTGCTGACGTGGTCGGCGTGATCTCCATCCAGAGCTACCGAGTCGGCATCTACACGCCAGCCACGCAGGATCTGCTCCAGCGTATCGCAAACGTGATCGCCGTGGTTGTGGAGAACGTGCGTCTGATCGAAGTTCAGGGGCGGTTGAGCCAAGCTCTGGCGGCGCAAGTGACTGCCCGCACCGAAGAGATTGACGCTTTCAGCCGCATTGCCTCGGCGGTGGTGACTCGTCGCCCGCTACCGACGATCCTCGACCAGGCTCTTGATGTGACGCTCAGTCTTTTTCGCTTCGACGCCGGCACCGTGCGCCTGCTTGATGACTCACACCAGAATCTCGTACTCCAGGCCCATCGCGGACTTGCACCCCAGTACGCCGAGGTGACGTTCAATTCGCCTCTGCAAACTAGCCCGCTGCGCCTGGTGGTGATCGAGGGTCGCCCGCTGGTGATCGAACGCGGCTGGTACACGCGCTTTGACCCGAACCATTTCCCGGTACACATCTTCCCTCCCTTCGAGTGTGCCCTCAGTGTCCCGCTAAGCATCGGCGCAAACGTACTGGGAACCCTGACCCTGTTTGCCTTGCGTCCACGCACCTTCAGCGCGTATGAGGTGCGCTTGGCCCAGTCGGTGGCGAACCAGATCGCCGTCGTGGTGGAGAATGCGCGTCTGCTGGAGGAGCGTGAGCGTAAGATCAACGAACTGCGTGCCCTGAGTAGCGTCAGTCGGGCTGCATCCACTGCTCAAGATGTGCGTACGCTGCTGCATCAGGTTCACAATGCACTGAAAGACTTCATCCCGCTCGATACCTTCTCAATGCTGATCTACGACCCTGACCGCAGGGTGGTGAGCGATGCTATCTCGATTGAGGGTGGGTATACCTACGCCTACTGGAGTGGTCAGCCGCCGCCGCCGCGCTCACTTAGCGCGTGGATCATCCGCAGCGGGATGCCTTTGCGTTTCGAGAACTTGCCCGAGCAGATCGCCGTCCTTGAGGATGTTGATCGCTCCACCGTCGGGTCGGTACGCCAACCGCTCTCGTGGCTCGGTGTACCAATGATTGACCGCGATGGCCGTGTGATCGGGGTGATCTCGGTGCAAAGCGACAGCCCTGGCACCTTCAGCATACGTGATGAAAGACTGCTGCATAATGTCGCAGCCCAGGTAGCTCTGCACGTGCAGAACGTACGTCTGCTCACCCAACGCGCCCGCCAGATCAGCGAGCTTGAGGCAATCGGCCAGATTGGGAAGCTGGTTACGGCCTCCTACGATCTCGATCTGATGCTCGACGAAGTACACCGGGTGGTGGTTGAGGCCACGGACGCTTCGGTGTTTTACCTCCTTATCTGCCAGCCGGGTAGCCGCACGGTGACGCATGCGATTTTTGTCGAGGAAGGTGTCCACGTCTCGCGGGAGATGGTGGGTGTGACAGTTCACGAGGGTACGCTAAGCGACTGGATCTTGATCAACCGCGAGCCCCTGCTCTACCACGATCTGCCCGCGCAGCGCGATGACATGACTCGCCGTGGGATCACCCCGCGCCCCGTTGGCCCCCATAACGAGGTGCGCTCGTGGGCCGGTGTCCCCCTAGTGGCCCGCGACGGTGACATGATGGGGGTACTCTCGGTGCAGGATTACCGGCCCCATCATTACGATATCGGTATGATTGATTTTCTGGAGCAGGTGGGCAGCCACGTAAGCCTGGGGGTGCAGAAGGTGCGCCTCTTCGAGGCCGTGGAGGCTCAGTCTACCGAAAATGTGCGGTTGGCTCAGGAAGCTCGGGCTCACGCCACTGCCGCCGACACCCTACGCGAGGTGGCCCGCGTCCTTAGCTCCTCGTTCAATCCCGACGAGGTGCTGCGACTCATCCTCGGCGAATTGCACAAGGTGATCGCCTACGACACCGCATCCATCATGCTGCTCGATGGCGACCAACTCCGTATGGTGGCCTCACGCGGGCGACCCGGAGGCGATAATATCCGTGGCATCAGTCTATCGCTGGAGGGCAGCGCCGCCGGCGATGTGGTGCGCCGCCGCGAGCCGCTACTCTGGCAGATCGAGCGCAGCGAGGGGGCGTGGATGCGTATCCCTACCTCGACCAACATCCGCGCATGGATCGGTGCGCCCTTGATCGCTCGTGGCAACATGCTCGGCGTGCTGAATATTGACATCCGCAACGGGAGCGCGGCCAGCTTTAGCGAGCGCGACATAGATGTGGCCCGCACCTTCGCCAACCACGCCGCTGTTGCTCTGGAGAATGCCCAACTCTACCAGGAGTCGATCACCCGCATCGAGCAGGAGCTGGAGATCGCCCGTCGCATCCAGTCCAACCTCTTCCCACGCCATCTGCCCCGTGTCGGTGGCCTGAGTATGGCCGCCCGTTGTCTGCCCGCCCGTGAGACAGGCGGCGACTTCTACGATGTCGTTGATCTGGGTTCTCGCATCGGCGTGATCGTCGGTGATGTCTCGGGCAAGAGTCTCCCCGCTGCGATGCTTATGGCCGTGGCTCGCTCCACCAGCCGCTCCGAGGCCCGCAACCACGAAACACCCTGGGTTGTACTCACGGAGACGAACCGTTGGCTGGTAGACGATGTGCCCAAGAATGCGTTCGTGGCGTTGAGCTACGCCGTAGTAGACCCGCAGCAGTGCCGGATGATCTTAGCCAACGGCGGGCATCTTAGCCCACTGCTGTGCCACGCCGATGGCAGCACCAGCTTTATCACCGCACCAGCGGCGCTGCCTCTGGGGGTATGGCTCGACACCGAGTACGGCCAGGTGGAGATTGACCTCGCCATCGGCGACACGATTCTCTTCTACACCGACGGTATCATCGAGGCTCACGACCAGGGGCGTAACCTGTTCGGCTTTGATCGCCTGGAGGCTCTGCTGGTTCGCTGGGGTCATTTGCCCCCCGATGACCTGATCGCCCTTATCCTGATCGAGGTCGCCCGCTTTTCCGAAGGTACCTTCACCCACGATGATATGACCCTGATGGCGATACGGGTGGGGTGAACATAGCCGATAGCCGATAGTATGACAGTTGTCGTTTGAATTACCCCCCCTAGCCCCCCCGCAAGCGGGGGGGAATCAATGCATTGTTCCCCCCCGCTTGCGGGGGGGCTAGGGGGGGTGATCGGCAGAAGCCTTTCTGTGAAGATATTTACAACTGTAGTAATAGCCGGACATCAGGTGAAGGCAGTAAACGAGAAGGGGGAGTGCCAGTCTCGCTGGCACTCCCCCTTCTCGTTTACCCGACGTGAATGAGATCCTACCGCATAACGCTCGGCAGGTAGACCTGCTGCACCGCAGCGATTGAGGTGATGTACTGCACCCCGTTCAGCCCACGGTAGCTGGTGATCAACACCCTGCTCGTTGTCGCAGCCGGCAGCGACACATTCATCGCGCTATCGCCCTGGTACGTCACCCCGTTAACAACCCAGGTTCCGGTGTCGTCGGTCGGGCGTGTGTCCAGCGAACCCACCGATGCGTTGCGTCCATCACCGGGAGCCACGTGGGTCTCGATGGCGAGCGCGTTCAGGACGGTTCCGCTAACCTGATAGGTCACCTGAACATACGCTCCTGTGGCGAAGAATCCCTGCTCCTGCTTCAGTTGCGTGCTGGCGGTTGCGGTGTAATCCACCCCGCTGATCCGCCACGTTCCGGCACCAGCCGGGTTGGGTAGGGTCTCAATCGCACCGTAGGCCCGCAGCACCGGCACCTGCGTGCCACTGCTGCTCGTCTGGCAGCGCGTCGTCGGCTTGGCCTCCACATTCAGCAGCGTATTGACCCCGTTCTGCGTGGCGTAACGAGCCTCGACACAGACACCGACGGCGAAGATGGCCGACTCCTGCTCGAACTGGGTTGCTGCCGTGGCGGTGTAGTCGATCCCGCCGATGCTCCAGATGCCGTTGTTCAGCACAGCGGGCAGGCTCCCAATCGGCGCGTAGATCTTGGACGTGGTTGTGGTCGGCAGGCTGGGTGTGGGGGAGCTACTGGAGCAGCTTGTGCCCACATGGGACTCGATCTTGTCGGCGTAGTTCACACCGTTCTGCACATAGTAGGTCGCCTCTGCGCAGCCGTTCAGGGCCAGGCTGCCCTCACCCTGCTCAAAGCGCGTGGCCTGGGTGGAGTCAACCGACAACCCGTTGATCGTCCAGGTGCCATAGAGCCCCTGCGGGATGGTGGTGATCTGACCGTAGACCTTGTTGCGGTACGTGCTGGTGTTGCACTTCGTCGGCTCCTCGGTGCTGATCCGCGAGGCCGCGTTCACGCCGTTGCTCGTCGTAAACTCGACCGTGGCGCAGGTGCCGATGTCCAGGGAGCCATGATCCGTGGTGAACGTGGCACTCGCGGCGCTGTACTGACCACCGCCAATCGTCCAGGTGCCCGTGTTCGTGGCCGGTGCCACCTCAACCAGCCCGTAGATCTTGCTGGCTGCCGTCTGAGGCTGGGTCGTGGTGGTGGTGGTGCAGCGATAGGCGTCGGTGCTGCTAATCTCCAGGGCAGTCGTGGTTCCTGGCGTGTACTTCACATCAACGCAGGCACCGGTGAAGAACTCCGTGCGCTGCCGCTCGATCCGGGTGGTCGCCGTGGCGGTATAGTTCACGCCACCGATGGTCCAGGTGCCAATCAGGCCCGCCGGGAAGGCACCCAGCACCCCGTAGCTCTGACCACTGCTGACGGTGGGGACGCCGCTGGTGACGCCAGTACACTTGTACGAGGCGGCGGTTTCGATCTCCAGAATGGTGTTAACGCCGTTGAGAGTGCTGAACTTGGTCTCGACGCAGGCACCCACGGCAAAAACGCCGTTCTGCTGATCGCTGCGAGTGGTTGCGGTGGAGGTATAGTTAACCCCGCCAATCACCCAACTCCCGACGAGCCCGGCAGGAAACTGCTCGACCCGTGCGTAGGTGTCAAGCCTGCTACTACTACCGGTGCCGGTGCCAGTGCCGCTGCCATCACCGCTACCGGTGCCGGTGCCGGTGCCGGTGGTGCCACATTTGTAAGCGGCCTGGCTATCAATCTCGGTGAGGATGTTCGTCGTGCCGCTGATGTAATACTTCACATCGGCACAGGCACCAACGGTGAGCGGGCCGTGTTCTGTCTGGGTTCGGGTTGCGGCGGTGCCGCTGAAGGTGCGACCGCCGATCAGCCAATCGCCAACCGTGCCGTCCGGTCGAGAGGTAATCGTGCCGACCCACTCAGGCCCATCTGAGGCACGGGCGGCGAAGGGAACCAAGAGGCCCAACAAGGCGATGGTGAAGATGGTCGCGGGGATGAAGCGATGTCGCATAATCAAAGACTGTGCCTCCTTAGGCGTTTGCTACGTAGCAGTTACTGCGTCGTCGGAACATGCTCGGCGCTGGATTGTTGGGTTGTCTCTCTAACCTCCTCTCACACGCTAATGACAACAATAGCTGAGTTATAGGGTGTCATTCATATCCTCAGTATATTTAAGTATTATTAAGATCTTCTGGGAATGAAGGGGATATATTTTTTGATTTTTCCAATGAACGGGCGCAGGGGCGGATTGCAATCCGCCCCTGCGCCCGTTCATGCACGGTACCTCGTGCTGCCTTGATCAGCCAACAGCATTTTCAGGCTGATGATGGCGTGGCCCGTCGTTCCGCAAGGGTAGCGACAATAATTCCAGTCAGCAGTATTGCACCGCCGACCAGTTGTAGCGGTTGGAGTGTTTGGTGAAAGATCACCAGGGCCATCCCAGCCGATCCGAGTGGCTCACCAAGAATAGCGACGGTGACAAGTGTTGGCGACACGTACTTGATCGCCCAGTTGAACGCTGTATGTCCCAGAAGCTGCGGCCCGATGGCAAGCCCCAGGATGAGCAGGTAGCCCAACGGCGGGAGACCAAGCAGTGACTGACCGGCAAGAGCCATTGCTCCCAAAAGCCCCACCGCTGCCGTGGTGTAGACCAGCCAGATATAAGGCAGAAGCGCAATTCGCGCCCGCAGTCGTCGGCCAAGCAGGAAGTAGCCCGAAACGGTCATCGCACCCAAAAGGGCCAGCCCATCACCCAGCAGCGGGGCCGTGCCGCTGCTGCCGCCTCTATCGCTCAGACCAATGAGCAGCGATCCACCGACGGTGAGCAGAACACCGACCCAGGTGCCAGGGGCCAGGCGCTCACGGAGGATCAGCCAGGTGGCCAGGGCCACAAACACCGGGTTGGTCGTGACAAGGGCGGTGGACGAAGCGACGGACGTATAGGCCAGCGAGCTGATCCACGCGGCGAAGTGTGCCGCCAAGCATGCTCCGGCCAGCAGCCCTAGCCACAGATCACGCCGGGCAACCTGGCGTAGTTCGGGGCCAGATCGTGTCCAGGCAATGGGCGTTAGGATCAGGGCGGCGAGAGCGATCCGACCTGCGGCAACAGTGAGGGGAGGGATACCAAGGTTAAGCGCGGCGGTGATCATGATTGACGCGGTGGAAGCGATAATGACACCAGCGACAAGGATGAGGTAGGGAACGGTAGAACGATTCACGGACTGTGTTACCTTTTACTCGACCGTAAGAGAGAGAATCGCGGGATATGTGACCTTTTCGACAGTATAGCGTACCACGTTGCGGGCGACGGAAGTCGCGCCTGCGGAGCCAGGGCTGTCCGCCCGCCTTCGCGGGCAGTTCCGGCGTCGGTCTGCACCAACGCCCGACGGAACGCCCCACAGGCGCGACTTCAGTCGCCCGCCAGGGGAATTAAGACATGGTTCGCAGATACTTTACAGTTCAGGCCAGAATGTGGCATCGTGATGTGGTCGCCCTGAAACCTGAAACCTCACACCTGAGACCTTGTCTAACTTGTATAATGGGAATCGCTCCTCCCTTTCGCCTGTATGCATGACCACATCCACCATGCCCCATCTGACTCTGCTCCACACTCGCCTCCCGATCACCATCTCCCTGGCCCTAGCCGCCCTGGTGATCTGGGGCGTGATCTGCGCGCTGCGCGGAACCGTTGATCGCGGCTATACGGCGGCTCTCTGGGTGGCCGAGTTGCTGATCATCGCCCAGGCTCTGCTAGGATTGCCGCTGCTCTTTGCGGCGGCCCAGCCCGCTCGCCTCGCCATGCATATGGTCTACGGCGGGGTAGCTTTGGCTCTGCTACCCGCTGCCAGCACCTACGCACGGGGTCGAGTCGGGCGCGGGCAGGCTGTTTTCTACGCCGTCGTGTGCCTCTTTCTGCTGGGTGTGGCCATGCGCGCCGCGCTAACGGGAGGCGCATGACGTACGACGCAATCATTATTGGTGCGGGCATTGGCGGTCTCACGGTCGCCGCTCTACTCGCTCGCGACGGCTACCGAGTAGCGGTGCTGGAGGGCCATATTGAGCCCGGTGGCTGTGCCTCCTCGTATCGCCGCAAGCGTCCCGATGGCACGTCCTATGTCTTCGATGTGGGCGCGACCCTCTTCGGCGGATTTCAGCCCGGCGGCGCTCACGATTGGGTGGCCCGCCGACTGAGCCTGCGCTTCCCGGTGGTGCCCCTCGAACCGGCCATGCAGGTCTGGTTGCCCGACCGCGTGGTGACGCGCTATGGCGACCCGGAGGCGTGGCGCGCCGAACGCATGCGGGCCTTCCCTGCACAGTCCGCCGCCGCCGAGCGTTTCTGGCAGAACCAGGAGCAGATCGCCGATAGTGTCTGGCGCTTCGCCGCTCGTCATCCGCCTATGCCGCCCGAGACGATGGGTGATTTCCTGAGATTCATTCCGATCATCCGCCCAGAGATGATCAGCCTGCTGGCGCATCTGGAGCGCACCGTCGGCCACGAACTGCGCCGCTACCGGCTCTCCGATCCCGCCCTGCACGCATTCATCAACGCCCAGTTGCTGATCTCGGCCCAGGTTCCCGCCGACGAGTGCGCCTGGCTCTTTGGCAGCGTGGCCCTCGATCTGGCCCGCCAGGGCGTCTTTTACGCCGAGGGCGGAGCCTGGAGCATCGCCCGCACCCTGGCCGACGCCCTTATTCGCGACGGCGGCGACCTGCGCTACCGCACCTGGGTCGAGCAGATTCTGGTGGAGGGCGGTCGTGCCGTGGGGGTGCGTCTGGCCGACGGCGAGGAGTTACGCGCACACCTGATCATCTCCGGACAGACAGTACCGGATGTTGCCCGCCTGCTGGGCGCATCTGCGCCACGCCAATTATTACGTGTGGTGAAGACACTTCCCGAAGCCTGGGGAGCCTTTACGCTGTACGTAGGGGTTGCTAGCCCGGGCATCCCGACAGGGCTTCCAGCCCACCACCAGATACTGCTCGACTACGATCACCCCATGGGCGAGGGCAACACCGCCTTTATCTCACTCCACCCGGCCCACGACACCAGCCGCGCCCCGGCGGGCCAGTGCGCCATCACCATCAGCACGCATACGCGGGTTGGCCCCTGGTGGGCGGCGCGGGCAGCCGGACGAGCAGCCTATCAGGAGCGCAAAGCGCGCTGGGCCGAGGTTCTGCTCGACGCCGCCGAACGGGTGCTGCCGGGATTGCGCAGCCACATCCGTTATCGCCAGGAAGGCACGCCAGTAAGCTTTGCCCGCTACACCCGCCGCGCCGAAGGCATGGTCGGCGGGCTAGGCCAGCGTCCCGCACAAAGCGGATTCCTCAGCCTAGGTACACGCGCCGCCGGAGTACCGGGCCTCTGGCTCGTCGGCGATAGCACCTTCCCCGGCCAGAGCAGCGCCGCCGTTACCCAAGGTGCCATTCGGCTCTACACAACCCTGCGCCGGGGCTGATTTTTCCTCTTTGACAAGGTTCGTGGGTACATGACAGTTTGTTGCCGAACAACCCCCACCCCCAGCTCCTCCCCCACACGGGGGGAGGGGAGCCGATTTTGCGCATCCTGATGCGACATCTCCCCCTCTCCCCTGGTGGGAGAGGGCGCAGGGGGGTGAGGGGAGCCAGCACAAACTGTCATGTAAAATTGGCTCCGCTGAACCATGTCTTTCTCAAGAAGTGGACAACTCAGGGTGTATGGATGATCCGCGTACTCGGATATAATCGCTTCGGGGCCTTCATCGGCGCAAAGACGCGAAGTTTCTCGGTTCTCTGTTGGCTTATGACGAACACAAATCCACTCGCCGCAATCACAACTGAACTCGCGGACATGGCAGATGTCGCGCATATCGCCGAGTCCCTCGCCGGGAGTGCGGTGCACCTGCGGGTGGCCCCCCTGCCCAGTGCGGCCCGCACGCCCCTGGTGGCGGCCCTGGCCCGCCACGCTCGTGCGCCCATGCTCTACATCACAATCAATGCCGAGGCTGCCCTGCGCGCCGCAGACGATCTGCGCCAGTGGCTCGGCCCCGAGGCAGTGCTGCTCTACCCCGCCAGCGACTCCATGCCCTACGAACACATGTCCCCCGGCGACGAGGTGATCGCCCGCAGGCTGCGGGTATTACAGGCTCTGCCTCCTACCCCCCGCCTCCTGCCTCCTGCCTCCTGCCTCCTGCCTCCTGCCTCCTGTCTCCTGCCTCCTGTCATCGTCTCCTCCGTCAAGGCGCTGCTCCAGCCCACGCTTACGCCCGAAGAGTTGGCAAACGCCAGCACCACTCTCCGTCTAAGCCAGGAGCTGAGTCAGGATACGCTGCTGCGCACCTTGATTGGACGGGGCTACCGTCCGGCATCCGCTATTGCCGCCCCCGGTGAGCTGAGTCGGCGTGGCGGGATTATTGATGTGTGGCCCAGTTCCGACGAACGCCCCCTGCGCATCGAGTTTTTTGGCGACGAGATTGATAGCCTACGCCGCTTCGATCCCGCGACCCAGCGCAGCGACCAGCGCGTTGATCATGCCCAGATCGGCCCATCCCACGAGATCCCGCTCTGGAACCGTGATCTGGCCCTCACGCGCATCGCCGCCCTTGATCTCTCTGGTCTCCGCCGCGAGACCCGCGCCGAGTGGGATTCCGCCCTCGCTCGCCTTGATCTCGGCGAACGCTTCGAGGGTCACGCTTTCTACGCGCCGTTTTTTCGCGACCCGACAACTAACGACCGACAACCGACCTTATTCGGCGGTCGCTCATCGCTTCTGGCGCACCTTCCCCCCGGCAGTACGGTGCTGCTCTCCGAAGGGCATATGCTGGCCCATCACGCCGCCGAGATCGCCGAGCATGCCGAGACCCAGCGGCGCAAACTGATTGACCAGGGCGAGCTGCCCCCCGGCTTCCCTCGGCCCTACCTTACCTGGGAGGGGCAGGGGGCAGGGAGCAGGGAGCAGGGGGCAGGAGGCAGGAGGCAGGAGGGAGACGACAAACAAGATTACTACTCAATTATTGATTTGAGCAATAATGAGAATATCACCTCCCTGCCTCCTGCCTCCTGCCTCCTGCCTCCTACCTTCGCTCCTGCTGAACTCTTCGGTGGGCAGTTTCGCCGCCTTGTGGCCGACATTGTCGCTCGCCTGAAAAACGGCGAGCGCGTGGTCGCCATCACCTCGCAGGCTCCCCGTCTCCAGGAGTTAGTCGAGGAAGGGCTGAGGGCTGAGGGCGGAAGGCTGAGGGGGGAAGACGGCGCTCACTTGAATTCAGCCCTCAGTCCTCAGCCCTCAGCCCTCAGCCCTCAGCCCTCAGCCTTCACCGCACTCCACGGTGCCCTGGAGGCCGGCTGGCGTCTGCCCGTTCTTGGCCTGACCCTCTACACCGACGCCGAGATCTTTGGCGTGCGCCAGCGTCGCCTGCTCTCCGAGCGCCGCAGCCGCAGCCGCAGCGCCGAGGATCGCGCCGCCTTCCTGCGCGGACTCAAGGTTGGCGATTACGTCGTGCATATTGAGCATGGCATCGCCGTCTACGAGGGCTTGATCCGCCGCACGGTCGGCGAGATCGAGCGCGAGTATCTGGTGTTGCGCTACGCCGCCAGCGATAAGATCTATGTGCCTGTTGACCAGATTGACCGGGTGGCCCGCTATATCGGCGCTGGCGATAGTGCGCCGACCCTTACGCGCCTGGGGACCCAGGACTGGGAACGCGCTAAGCGCAAGGCCCGCGCCGCCGTCCAAGATCTTGCCCAGGATCTCCTGGCGCTCTATGCCCAACGCCAGACCAAGCGCGGCTACGCTTTTAGCCGTGATAACGAGTGGCAGCGCGAACTGGAGGGTTCCTTCCCCTATATCGAGACCGACGACCAACTGCGTGCGCTGGTTGATGTCAAGGCCGATATGGAACACGATGTGCCGATGGATCGCCTGATCTGCGGGGATGTCGGTTTTGGGAAGACTGAGGTGGCCCTGCGCGCCGCCTTTAAGGCCGTGCAAGACGGCAAGCAGGTGGCGATTCTGGTTCCCACCACCGTTCTCGCCCAGCAGCACTTCGATACCTTCTCCCGGCGTATGACCGCCTTCCCGGTGGTGGTTGAGATGCTCTCGCGCTTTCGCTCGGCCAAGGAGCAGGATGTCATTCTCCAGAATCTGGCCCGTGGGCGGGTTGACATTATCATCGGGACGCACCGCTTGCTCAGCAAGGATGTCTCCTTCAAGGATCTGGGTCTGGTGGTGGTGGACGAGGAACAGCGCTTCGGGGTGCGTCACAAGGAGCGGCTCAAGCATCTGCGCGCCGAGGTGGATGTGCTTACCCTCACCGCCACGCCTATCCCGCGCACCCTGCACATGGCGATGGCCGGCATCCGCGACATGAGCGTGATTGACACTCCACCCGAAGATCGTGTGCCGATCAAGACATATGTACTGCCCTACGACGAGGCGCTCATCCGCGAGGCCATCCTGCGCGAGCTTGAGCGCGAGGGGCAGATTTACTTTGTCCACAACCGGGTGCAGAGCATTTACCACGTGGCCAGTCACCTGCGCAACATCGTTCCCGAGGCCAACGTGGGTGTGGGTCACGGTCAGCTCGACGAGCGCGAGCTGGAGCGGGTGATGCTCGATTTCTTCGAGGGCCGCCACGACGTACTAGTTTGCACGACGATCATCGAGAGCGGACTGGACGTCCCCAACGCCAACACGATTATCATTGACGACGCCACAAACTATGGCCTCGCCCAGCTCTACCAGTTGCGCGGGCGGGTTGGGCGCTCGACCAACCGGGCCTACGCATACCTCTTCTACAAACGCACCCAGGCTATGACTGAGGAAGCCCAGCAGCGCCTGGAGGCCATCCAGGAGGCTACCGAGCTTGGGGCCGGATTCCGTGTGGCCATGCGCGATCTGGAGATTCGTGGGGCAGGCAACTTGCTCGGTGCCGAGCAGAGCGGCCACATCGCCGCCGTCGGCTTCGACCTCTACTCGCGGCTGCTGGAGCAGGCGGTGGGACAGCTTAAGCAGCAGGGGTCAGGGGTCAGGGGTCAGGGGTCAGGGGTCAGGGGTCAGGGGTCAGG
>JBAXMH010000116.1:0-14688 GCA_037134395.1 Chloroflexales bacterium | reverse complement strand
GCGAAATCGTCCGACCTGCTGCGCGTCACCGGGCTGAAGACTCACTTCTTCACTGAGGATGGGGTGGTACAGGCGGTAGACGGCGTGGATCTGCACGTGAGCCGTGGCGAGACGCTGGGTATTGTCGGTGAGAGCGGATCGGGGAAGAGCGTAACCTCGCTCTCTATTATGCGCCTGGTGAGCCAGCCCGGTAAGGTCGTCGCGGGCACGATGGTATTTGACGGCACGGATCTGCTGACGATCAGCGAAGAGCAGATGCGCAAGATTCGCGGCAACCGGATCTCGATGATCTTCCAGCAGCCTACCACTGCGCTCAATCCGGTGTTTCGTGTCGGTGACCAGATTAGCGAGACACTGGAGATTCACCAGGGTTTGAGGGGTTCCGACGCCGAGAAACGCTGCTTGGAACTGCTGACGATGGTGGGCCTGCCCGACGCGCCTCGGCGCATGCGCCAGTATCCGCACGAGCTTTCGGGTGGCCAGTGTCAGCGCGTAATGATTGCTATGGCTCTGGCCTGCAACCCCGAACTGCTGATCGCCGACGAGCCTACCACTGCCCTGGACGTAACCATCCAGGCCCAGATCCTCGACCTGATGCGCGCCCTGCGCGAGAAGATCGAAACCTCGATCATTCTGATTACCCACGATATGGGCGTGGTGGCCGAGATGGCCGATAGCGTGGCGGTGATGTACGCGGGCCAGATCGTCGAGTACGCCGAGGTGCGTGCGCTCTTTCATAGCCCGAAACACCCCTATACCCAGGGTCTGCTGAACTCCATGCCCGTACTTGGCCAGGTGCGCGATGAGCTTGAGGTCATCCCCGGCACCGTGCCTAGCCTGATCAACCCGCCCACCGGCTGCCGTTTCGCCTCGCGCTGTGGCAAGCGCTTTGAGAAGTGCGATCAGTCCCCGCCCATGGTATCCGCTGAGGACGGGCGTACGGTGAGATGCTGGCTGTATGCCTAAGGCGTATTTCAGATTGCAGATTTGCCGCACCAGGACGCGATGCATGTGCTCAAACTGTCAATCTGGTTTGAAACATGTCTAACCGAAGGTGAGAGTCTATGGCATCGCCAAAGATCGAGACGGCCCACGAGAACTTGGTTGAGGTGAGCAACCTCAAAAAGTACTTCCCCATCAAGGGGGGCATCATGCGTCGCACGGTGGCCACGGTGAAAGCGGTGGATGACGTAAGTTTCCACGTGCGCCGTGGCGAGACGCTGGGGCTGGTGGGAGAGAGCGGCTGCGGGAAGACGACTACTGGGCGCACGGTGCTGCGGCTGGAGCAGGCCACCGCTGGCGAGGTACTCTTCGAGGGCAAGGACGTCCTCAAGGCCAACAGCCGCCAGATGAAGGCGCTGCGCCGTGATATGCAAATTGTCTTTCAGGATCCCTACGCCTCGCTTGACCCGCGTATCACCGTGGGCGAGAGTGTGGCCGAGGGATTGGTGATCCACGGTATTGGCACGCCCAAGGATCGCCAGGAGCGCGTGCGCGAAGTACTGGCCAAGGTGGGTCTGCACGCCAGCCAGGTCAACCGCTTCCCGCACGAGTTCTCGGGCGGCCAGCGCCAGCGCATCGGCATCGCCCGCGCTCTGATCATGGAGCCGAAGCTGATTGTCTGCGACGAGCCGGTGAGCGCCCTGGATGTTTCCATCCAGTCGCAGGTGCTAAACCTGCTCAAAAACCTCCAGCGCGAGTTCGGGCTGACCTACCTCTTCATCGCGCATAACCTCAGCGTGGTCGAGCATATCTCCGACCGGGTGGGCGTGATGTATCTGGGCAAGATGGTCGAACTAGCTAGTCGCGAGGATCTGTTCCGTGAGCCGCTGCACCCGTATACTAAAGCCTTGATCTCAGCTATCCCCAACCCCGACCCATCGGCGCGGCGCGAGCGAATTGTGCTCCAGGGCGATGTGCCTAGCCCGATCAACCCGCCCACGGGCTGCCGCTTCCACCCGCGCTGCTGGATCGCCCGTGCGGTGTGCAAGGAGCAAGATCCGGCCTTCGAGGAGAAGCGCAAGGGTCACTGGGCGGCTTGCCATTTTGCGGGAGAATTTTGAACGGACGATAACATGGGGATGAAGCACAGGAGGTATGTCGCGCAGCGACATACCTCCTCTGCCTCGCCCCTACACGACGGCGGCAACCACGGTCTTCCACGCAGCCTCAACCTGGGCGCGGGTGCTGTCCTGGCTATCGCTGTTGTCAATCACCACCGTGGCGTAGGCCAGGCGGCTGCTCTGAGGTGCCTGGGCGGACACTCGCTGCCGCGCCTCAGACTCGCGCATACCGCGTGTCGCCATGAGCCGCTCGATCTGCTGTGACTCATCACATGTGATCACCCAGATCTGCTGGCACTCCTTCACCCAACTTGTCTCGATCAGCTTAATCGCATCAATCACCACCACCGGACGAGCGAGGGGCTGCGTGCGTGTGCCGTAGCCACCCATGGTCTCGGTCTCGGCGATGAAGGAGCGGATCTCGGTACGCACCGCCGGGTGAACAATCTGCTCTAGCTTACGCAGAGCTATCGGGTCGGTGAAGACGATGTCGCCAAGCTTGCGGCGATCAATCGGGCCGTTAGGCGTGGCGAGGATACGCGGGCCGAAGGCAGCGACAATCTGCTGGTAGACGGGCGTGCCGGGCCGTTGGACGCGGTGAGTCACACGGTCGGCATCAACAGTGCGGGCACCGAGGGCCGCAAGCATGGCCACCACGGTGCTTTTGCCGCAGGCGATCCCGCCGGTGAGGCCAATAAGATAGGGCTTTGCCATAGCACATCCCTGTAGAGACGCCCCGGCGGGGCGTCTGGAGTAGAGACGCCCCGGCGGGGCGTCTCTACTCCAGATCAACATACTCCTGCTTCACCAGATCGTTTTCGGACAGGCCACAAATGGCGATCAGCTCCCCGATCAGTGCGGCACGCTGATCGGCATCGCGGCGACTCCAGGTGCGGCTCTTAATCTCCATGTAGGATTCGGCGCGTGGATTGTGTCCGATACTATCAAAGTTCACCGCGAAATCGTGATCCTTGTAGATGATCCGCCAGCGCCGTCGGCGTTTCTCGCGCTCAACCACGCGGTCGGGCTGGAAATACTCACGGTAGAAGCGCACGGTATGATCGGCGGGAGCAGTGTAGCGCGCCCGCGAGAGAACGATTGCCGAGGAGTAGTCACCACGACCGCCCGCAGCAATCAGGGTAATGGTGTACTTGGGCTCGATGCGGGCGCCTGGGTCGGTGCGATGATCTTCGCGGATGCGGATGCGCTCGCTGTTCGTGAATAGGAAATAGGTGTCGTACTGGGTACGCTCGCTGGCCTTGGTAATCTGCACATCGGGGTTGCTGAGCAGCCGAGCAATGGCAGATTCGGCGCTGGCGTCGAGGTGAGCCTTAACCTGGATCTCAAAAATCTCATCTTGCTGAACGCCACCAATGGCCAGGATCTTGGCCAGCAGGTTACGCTCACGGTTGACCAGAAATGCGTTGATCCGCTCGGCAATAGCCTGCGAGCGACGCAGGATGTCGGCCTCATCGAGACTGATCAAGCGGTGGTCGCGCACCAGGAGTCGCCCATCAACCAGCACGTCGCGCACATCAGCGGCGCGGGCGCTATAAACGAGGTGCGAGTAAATCGCGTCGGGGCTGTAGGTGTAACGCGGCGCGCTGTGCAATCGTCCCAGCCCCACCACAGCCAGATCGGCGTGCTTACCAACCTCCAGCGAACCGACGAGGTGGTCGAGATGCACGGCACGGGCACCCCAGCAGGTCGCCAGGGCAAATGCCTCACGAGCCGGGACGGCGGTGGGGTCGCCAGACATCCCTTTGGGCAGCAGGGCGGCCAGTTGGATCTCGGTGAACATGTCTTGGTCATCGTTTGAGGCTGGACCATCGGTACCCAGGCCCACCTTCAGTCCAGAGTCGATCATGCGTTTGTAGGGAGCCACCCCGCTCGCCAGCTTGAGGTTGCTGGTGGGGCAGGGCACCACGCCGGTGCCGGTCTCGCGCAGCAGGCGCATATCGTCTTCTGTGGCGTGGACACAATGGGCGGCGATGCACGGCCCATCGAAGGCACCCACGCGCTTCGCGTAGCGGATGGGCGTTACCTCACGCTGGGCGATGCTCTCATCAACCTCACGGGCCGTCTCGGAGAGGTGTGTCACCAGGGGCACGCCATACTCGGCACAAAGGGCGGCAGCCTCGCGGTAGATCTGATCGGTACAGGTGTAAGGGGCGTGAGGGGCGACCGTGGGCACAATCCGCTCGTGGCCGTGCCACTGTTCCAGGAAGCGCCGCGAGCGCTCCAGACCCTCATCGAACGAGGGGGCGTCGGGCGTCGGCAGGCGCATCACCGTCTGCCCGCAGATCGCACGCATGCCGGCCTCATCAGCCCCACGGGCCACCTGCTCCTCAAAATAATACATATCAACAAAAGTGGTCGTCCCGCCGCGCAGCATCTCGGCGCAGGAGAGCAAGGTGCCCGTATAGACAAACTCGGCGTCAACGAACTGGCTCTCGACGGGAAACATGTAGCCGAAAAGCCAGACATCGAGCTGTTGGTCGGCGACCATGCCGCGCAGCAGGCTCATCGGCACGTGGGCGTGGCCGTTGATCAGGCCGGGGATGATCGCGCACCCGGTGCAGTCAATCACCTCGGCGGCGACATAACGCCCGGCAAGGGCGGCGCTTGGGCCGAGGGCGACGATCTCACGACCGCGCACGGCCACCGCGCCATCCGGAATAATCGTCCAGGCGGGATCCATCGTCACCACGCTGCCGCCGACGAGCAGCAGATCGATCTCTTCGGGCATGGCATCCTCCATCTGTAGGAGCTTTATTGTACCAGACAGAAAGTGGGGGATAGGGAACCGAGGCGGGGGGATTGCAAAGTCCTCATGGTGCCGCCCGCCCCCTCACCCCAGCCCCTCCGCCACGCGGGGGGAGGGGAGCCGGACAGCTTTCTGGTGCGAATACCCCCTCTCCCCTGGTGGGAGAGGGGGCAGGGGGTGAGGGGGAAAGGCTGGCACGAAATGGGCTTATGTGGAAGATATTACGTCAAGAAGGCCGACCACGCGACATGGGGCATGCCACGTGGTCGGCCTTCATCGCCAAGAATTGAACGTCTTATTCCTCGTCGGGGGGCAGATCGCCCTCCTCCTCGTCATCGAGTTCGAGTTCCTCGACACTCACGCTCTCAACAGGCAACACGTCGGAAAGGGGACCCAGGCCCAACAACTCCTCGGCGCGTCGCACCTCTTCGGGCGTACGCTCAACGATCACTGGCTCGACTTTGGTATGCCCATGCTCCATCATGCGCGCCATCTCCTCCACCAGTTCATCGCGCTTCTCGATGCGCTTCTCGATGCCGGTGCCAGCCGGGATGAGCTTGCCAATGACCACGTTCTCCTTCAGGCCGCGCAGGTAGTCCACCTTGCCGGTGATTGCCGCATCGGTGAGAACGCGGGTTGTCTCCTGGAAGGAGGCCGCCGACAGGAAGCTGTCGGTATTCAGCGATGCTTTGGTAATGCCCAGTAGCACGGTGGCCGCAGTGGCCGGTTCACCGCCCTGGCTGACGACATCGTTGTTCAGGCGGCGGAACTCGGCGGCCTCGATCAGCTCACCGGGGAGCAGGCCGGTGTCGCCGGGCTCTTCGATCCGCACACGGCGCAACATCTGGCGCACAATCACCTCGACGTGCTTGTCGTTGATGTTCACACCCTGGCTACGGTAAACCTTCTGGGCCTCGTTCACCAAGTAGCGCTGAACAGCCTCGCGGCCCTGCAAGTCGAGCAGTTCCTGTGGGTTCGCGCTGCCATCGGTGAGTTGCTGCCCAGCCTGCACCCGTGCGCCGGTCTCCGCCCGCATACGGGCCGTGTGCGGCACAATCAGCTCGCGCTCCTCACGATCCTCCTGGCTGACCACGATCTTATCGCTGTAGACAAATGCCTTGCCGGCCAGCCGGGCAATAATTGGCAGTTCGCTGCTTTCACTGTTGTTGCTCTCGGCAACCACCTGGCCCTCGGAAACCTCCGCCTCGTTCTCCACGAGGGCGATGAAGCCCCTCGGCAGAATATACTCGTCGGTGTAGACCTCCGACGCGATGATCTTGACCGTGCGGACGCCGTTATCGTCCTTGACGACCTGCGCCACGCCGTCAATCTCAGCCAACAATGATTTGCCCTTCGGCACCCGAGCCTCGAAGATTTCCTGCACACGCGGCAAACCCTGGGTGATGTCGTCGGCTGAAGCCACACCGCCAGTGTGGAAGGTGCGCAGGGTGAGCTGCGTACCCGGCTCGCCGATTGACTGGGCCGCGATGATCCCGCACGCCTCGCCGATGTCCACCAGCTTGCCGGTGGCCAGGTTGCGCCCGTAGCAGAGCCGACAGATACCATGCTCGGACTGACAGCTCAACGTCGAGCGGACGTAGACCGACTTGATGCCGTGGCTGTCAATGTTCGACGCAATATCATCGTCAATCTCAACATTGCGCTCAGCCAGCAGTTCACCGGTCACCTTGTCTTTCACCGGTGCGGCCAGGATACGCCCGACCATACGCACGGCCAGTTTTTCCATCAGTTCATCATCGTCTGCCGCGTGCAACCAGAAACCATCCTGAGTACCACAGTCCTCAATCGTGACGATCACGTCCTGGGCCACGTCCACCAGACGCCGGGTGAGGTAGCCGGCATCTGCCGTGCGTAGCGCGGTATCGGCCAAACCCTTGCGTCCGCCGTGGGTGGAGACGAAGTAGTCGAGCACCGAGAGACCCTCGCGGAAGTTGGCCTTGATCGGCAGCTCGATGATCTTGCCGGTCGGGTCAGACATCAGGCCGCGCATACCGGCCATCTGCGAGATCTGGTTAATATTACCGCGAGCGCCCGAGGTGGACATCATCGCCACCGGGCCGAACTGGTTCATGTTCTCCTTCACCGCGCCAATGGTGAGCTTGGTGGCCTCCTGCCAAATTCGCACCACCTCTTGGTAGCGCTCCTCCTCAGTGATCAGACCACGGCGGAACTGCTTCTCGATGTCAATAACAAACGCCTCGGCGTTGCTGACGATCTCGTACTTCTTGGCGGGCACCTCAATATCGTTGATGCCGATGGTCATGCCGCCGTAGGTGGCGTTCTTAAAGCCGAGCGCCTTGATCTTATCGGCCTGAAGAGCCGTCTTCTCCGAGCCGAAGATGCGGACGATCTCGGTCTCCGACTTGTTCGGCCATGTGGCCCGCAGTTCGGCAAGATCCGCGTCGCTCACATTCTTCATGTTCGTGTAGTACTGGTAGCAGTCCGCGATGATCTCCTTGAGACCCTTCTTGTCTACCACACGGTTGCGGTAGCGCAGCGGAGGCAGCAACTCGTTGTTGAGCAGCACACGCCCGATGGTGGTCTCAAGCATCATACGCGGCGTACCATCCTCGGCGGGAGCCAGTTCGCGCACGCTGTTGGGACGGTCGTTCTTCCCCGCTGGTCGCCCGGTCATCCTGATCCAGATCGGTGCCTGGATGGCGACCATCCCCTTGTCGTAGGCCAGCATAGCCTCGTTGACATCGGCGAACTTCTTACCGCTGCCCAAGGCACCGTCGCGCACCTGTGAGATGTAGTAGCAGCCCAGCACAATGTCCTGCGACGGCGTGATGATCGGGTCGCCGTGGGCCGGGCTGAGCAGGTTGTACTTGCTCAGCATGCGTGTGCGGGCCTCTTCCTGCGCCTTGCGCGACAGCGGCACGTGGACGGCCATCTGGTCGCCGTCGAAGTCGGCGTTGAAGGCTGCGCAGACCAGCGGGTGCAACTGAATGGCCGAACCTTCAATCAGCTTGGCCTCGAACGCCTGGATCGAGAGCCGGTGCAGCGAGGGCGCACGGTTCAGCAGCACCAGGTAATCCTTGATCACTTCCTCAAGAACATCCCAGACCTCGGGGCGCACCCGCTCAACAATGCGCTTGGCACTCTTGATGTTGTGGGCAAAGCCTTTCTCCACCAGGCGACGCATCACGAAGGGCTTGAAGAGTTCCAGGGCCATCTTCTTGGGCAGGCCGCACTGGTGCAGTTGGAGGTTCGGGCCAACCACGATCACCGAGCGACCCGAGTAGTCCACGCGCTTGCCCAGCAAGTTCTGGCGGAAGCGGCCCTGCTTGCCCTTGAGCATATCGCTCAGGCTCTTGAGGCGATGCTTGCCCTTGCCCGACACTGCACGCCCGCGCCGCCCGTTATCAATCAGGGCGTCCACGGCCTCCTGGAGCATGCGCTTCTCGTTACGCACAATGATCTCGGGCGCGTTCAGTTCCATCAGCCGCTTGAGACGGTTGTTGCGGTTGATCACACGCCGGTACAGATCGTTCAGATCCGAGGTCGCGAAGCGTCCGCCGTCAAGCTGTACCATTGGTCGCAGGTCGGGCGGAATAACCGGCAGGACGGTCATGATCATCCACTCGGGCTTGTTGCCGCTTTTGCGGAAACTCTCGACCACGCGCAGGCGCTTGGTGGCCTTCTTGCGCCGCTGGCCCTGGGTTGTCTGCACCTCGGCGTTCAGATCCTCAGCCAGCTTATCCAGGTCAACCTGGCGCACGATCAGCTCACGCACCGCGCCCGCACCCATGTCGGCGCGGAACACGCCCGGCGCTAGGTCGCGCAGTTGGCGGTACTCCATCTCCGAGAGGATGCGGCATGGCTTGAGTCCGTCGAGGTGGTCGAGCTTCTCCTTCTCCTCGCGCACCAGGGTATCGAGTTCGCGCTGCAGGCGCTCCTGAAGTTTCTCCTGCTCCTGGGTTGCCTCGGCCGCCTTGCGCTCGCGCTCAGCGTCGGTGAGCAGTTCGGCGTCCGACATATCGCGGGTGCGCCGGGCCTCCATCGCCTCCAGTTCCTTGTCCACCAACTCATCAAGCTGTTCTAGGGTGCGCTCACTGATCGTCTCACCCTCGTCCACAAGGTTGGTATTCCTGAAGCCGATATCCTCTTCGGAGACGAGGTTGGTCATCTCCTCAAGTCGATCACGCAGGCGATCCGCGTCGGCGACAATCTCGTCGCGCAGGCGCGTATAGTCTTCCTCAATGCGCCGCTGCGTGCTGACCTGCGCATTCTCCATGCCGCCGAGATCCTGGGTGAGCTGCGTACTCAGCTCGATCCGCTTATCCTCGGCCTGGCGCTGGATATTCTCGCGCTTCTTGGCGAAGTCCTCCTGAAGCATCTCGCGGGAGACCGCCCGCAACTCATCCTTCACCTCTACGATCACGTAGGAGGCGAAGTAGAGAACCCGCTCCAGGTTGCGCGGGCTAATGTCGAGCAGCAGGCCCAGTCGGCTCGGCGTGCCCTTCACAAACCAGATGTGCGACACCGGCGAGGCCAGGGTGATGTGGCCCATGCGGTCGCGCCGCACCTTGGCCCGCGTTACCTCAACGCCGCACTTGTCGCAAACGACGCCCTTATAACGGACGCGCTTGTATTTGCCACAGTAGCACTCCCAATCCTTCGTAGGTCCAAATATTCGCTCGCAGAACAATCCGTCTCGCTCAGGTTTCAGCGTGCGGTAGTTGATCGTCTCCGGCTTCGTCACCTCGCCGTGCGACCAGCCGCGAATATCCTCGGGTGAGGCGAGGCTGATGCGGATCGCGTTGAAGTCGTTGATTTCAAGCATAAGGGCTCACTCCTGTGGCGGCAGATACGCAGCGAACCGCTCGCGCATCTCCTCGGTGATTGTGCCACGCTCAGGGCGTTTCTTCGGCTGCCAGTCAAGAAATCGGGCTGCGATGGCAGCCTTACGGTCAAGGGCGATGCCTGGATTCTCAACATAGAGCCAAGCGGCTAGACACTTCGCCCGCGTTGTACTCCACTTCAGGTACCAGAGCGAACGATTGGCGACGACGTTTGGTGCCGGTATGCCCGTCTGCGATTCGATTGCTACGGCCATATCTGCCAGAAGTTGCTGCGATCCTGAGTAGATCTGAAGAACTGGCCGGTCGCCATTCCAGGCTAAGGTTCCATCTCCATCAACGAAACCGCGCACAAAGTGGACGAGCAACGCTGATGGGACTGTAGGGAAACCAATCACATTTGATTTGTTCGGCATCCCGCCAAGTGCCAGCAGATCGTAGTACATCTCCTTGCTACAGAACTCGATCCCGTAGCATTCACTCTTCGCCGTTATCTTCCGATAATCAAACTTTTCACCAATTGTGGCAGCGATCAGGCGCAGGTGATCGCGGTCAACGCTCGCGATCTCGATGTTATGGGCACCGGTATTGCGCTTCACACGCATATACCCATCAGCCCACCAGTACCCCAGGACGTAGGCCATCTCAGGCGACCAGACCCGGAAGAACTCGACGGTACGTGCGATGCGAGGCATGGCGTCTCTCCAGTAGAACGTGTGTACTGGAGAAATAATACCCGGTTTCAGGTTGTTTGTCAACCGGTATCGGATATAGATGCCTTCTGCCCTGTCACCCTGAGCGAAGCGAAGGGTCTAACAGGTCTTCCCTGTCAGATTCTTCGCTTCGCTCAGAACGACAACCTCAATTAGATCCAAGTGCAGCGAGTTTGCGGCGGATCAGAACTCGCCGCGCTCCATACCCGACAAGTTAATCCCGTCCAACGCCGCCATATCACCATCCACGTCGTCGGACAGTTCGACCGGCTTCTCGTCCTCGCTCAGCACCTCGACGCTCAGACCGAGAGACTGCAGCTCCTTGATCAGCACCTTGAAGCTCTCGGGTACGCCGGCCTCTTGGATGGGTTCGCCCTTAACGATGGCCTCGTAGGTCTTCACCCGGCCAACCACGTCGTCGGACTTCACCGTCAGCATTTCCTGGAGGATGTAGGCTGCGCCGTAGGCTTCCAGTGCCCAGACTTCCATCTCGCCGAAGCGCTGGCCACCGAACTGGGCCTTGCCACCGAGGGGTTGCTGTGTCACCAGGCTGTAGGGGCCGGTCGAGCGGGCGTGGATCTTATCCTCGACCAAGTGGGCCAGTTTGAGCATATAGGCGTAGCCTACCGTCACCGGGTGGTGGAACGGCGTGCCGCTGCGCCCGTCGTAGAGCGTGACCTTGCCGTCGCCGGGCAGACCAGCCCGGATCAGGTGATCCTTGATCTGCGCCTCGCTGGCTCCGTCAAAGACCGGAGTAGCTACACGGAAGCCGAGGCGGGCGGCAGCCCAGCCCAGGTGCGTCTCCAAGATCTGGCCGATGTTCATACGCGAGGGGACACCGATGGGGTTGAGGATAATGTCTACCGGGCGACCATCGGGCAGGAAGGGCATATCCTCAATGGGCAGCACCCGCGAGACCACACCCTTATTGCCGTGGCGTCCGGCCATCTTATCGCCAGGGCTGATCTTGCGCTTCTGACAGAGCAGTACGCGCACGGTCTGGTTGACCCCGACCGGCAGTTCGGCCCCCTCGCTGCGCGAGAAGACCTTCACGTCAATCACCTTGCCACGTACGCCGTTGGGCACGCGCAGCGAGCTATCCTTCACCTCGCGGGCCTTCTCACCGAAGATCGCCCGCAGCAGGCGCTCCTCTGCAGTCAGGTCGGTCTCGCCCTTGGGCGTAATCTTGCCCACCAGAATATCGTTCGGCTGCACCTCCGCACCCACGTAGATAATCCCGTGCTCATCGAGGTTGCGCAGGCTATCCTGGCCAACGTTGGGGATGTCGCGGGTGATCTCCTCAGGGCCGAGCTTAGTGTCGCGGGCCTCAACCTCATACTTCTCAATATGGATCGAGGTGAAAATATCCTCGCGTACCAGGCGCTCAGAGACCAGAATGGCGTCCTCGAAGTTACCGCCCTCCCAGGGCATATACGCCACAAGGATATTCTGTCCGAGGGCCAGTTCGCCGAAGTCGGTGCTGGAGCTATCAGCGATCACCTCGCCGTCCCGCACCTGCTGACCGCGCAGCACATTCGGGCGCTGGTTAATACAGGTATCCTGGTTACTGCGCATAAACTTGCGCAGCAGATACTCGCGCTCGTAGCCGTCATCCTCTTCAACAATAATCTTGTCGCCGGTGGCGCTGACTACGGTGCCATTCTTGCGGGCCACCACCACCTGGCCGCTATCGCGGGCGGCGCGATCCTCCATCCCGGTGCCGACAATCGGCGCGTCGGGGCGGAGCAGGGGCACAGCTTGGCGCTGCATGTTCGATCCCATCAGGGCGCGGTTGGCATCGTCGTGCTCAAGGAAGGGGATGAGCGCCGTCGAGACGCTGACCACCTGCTTAGGCGACACATCCATATAATCTACGCGGTCAATCCGCTCGGTGACGAAATCCTCACCGAAGCGGCATGCCACCACCGCGCTCGCGAAGCGGTTATGCTCATCAATTGCGGCGTTGGCCTGCACAACCACGAAGCGATCCTCCTCATCGGCGCTGAGGTAGTCCACCTCCTGCGAGACAATCGGGCGGATCTTAATCGTCTTGATCGGCATCTCGACGATCTGCTCTGCCAGGGTGCGGTTGATCTCCGACTCGGCCTCGGCAATCGTCTCGCCCGTGACCGGATCGGTAATATCCTCGCGCAAAATCTGGCCGCGCAGTAGGCCGATGGAGATACGCTTGCTGGTAGCGAGATCTACGCGGGAACCCTTCACCGCGATCAGGTCGCCGGTGCGTAGGTCGCGCACATCGCGCAGGAGCATGCCCTTTTCCAGCCAAACCGGCGCGTTCTCGACGGTGTTATACACCTTACGGTAGGGCGTCTCCAGGAAGCCCATCTCGTTAACCCGTGAGAAGGTGGACATAGTGCCGATCAGACCGATGTTCGGGCCTTCGGGCGTCTCCACTGGGCAAATACGCCCATAGTGGGAATGGTGAACGTCGCGCACCTCAAAGCCTGCGCGGTCGCGGGAAAGGCCCCCGGGGCCGAGGGCTGAGAGACGGCGCTTATTCGTCAGTTCGGCCAGCGGGTTGGTCTGATCCATAAACTGGCTCAGCTGCGATCCGCCAAAGAACTCGCGCATCGCGGCGACAACCGGGCGGATATTGATCAATCCGTTGGGCGTGGCGTTCTCGTGTTCCTGGAGCGACATACGTTCCTTGACCACGCGCTCCAGGCGCAGCAGACCAACGCGGAACTGCTGCTGGATCAGCTCGCCCACTGTGCGGACACGGCGATTGCCGAGGTGGTCAATATCATCAGGGCGACCGTGGCCATTGTTGAGCTGGATGAGTTGCTCAACGATCTTGATAATATCGCGCGGCAACAGGACACGCACGTTCATGCTGGGCGCATTAGAAACGCCATCGCGGCGGGCCTCGCGCTCCCAGAGGTTCTTGTTCAGCTTATAGCGCCCGACCTTGGCGAGGTCGTAGCGGCGCGGGTTAAACAGTAGCGACTCAAGCAGCGAGCGGGCATTCTCCAGAGTCGGTGGGTCACCGGGGCGCAGGCGCTTATACAGCTCCATCAGCGCCTCTTTGCTGTTATGGGCTGGATCCTTATCCAGAGTAGCCTGGGTGTACGGATGCTCAGGGATCAGGTCAATATGCCTGAGCGCATCAATCACCGCATCATTGTGGCCGTGCTGATCGAGCTCATTGTCGGGCACCCAGCGCCCATTGCCGGACTCATCAGCCTGCCAGGCCAGAATGGCCCGGATGAGGATCGTGACCGGGATCTTGCGCTTGCGATCAACCTTTACGCTGACCACATCGCGCTTATTGGTCTCGAACTCAAGCCACGCCCCACGGTTAGGAATAAGCTTGGCCGAGTGCAGCGAGCGACCGCTGGTAGGCTCTTTCTCATCCTTAAAATAGACGCCGGGAGATCGGATGAGCTGCGAGACGACCACGCGCTCCGCACCGTTATAGATAAAAGTACCGTTATCGGTCATCACCGGGAAATCGCCGAGGAAGAGTTCACTCGTCTTGATCTCGCCGGTCGAAAGAATACGCAGCTCGACATCTACCCGCAGCGGCGCGGCATAAGTCAAGTCACGCTCACGGCACTCAAACTCCGTAAAGCGCGGCTCGCCGAAGACATAGTCACGGAAGTGCAACTCCAAGTTCTTGCCGGTGAAGTCGGTAATTGGCGAAATCTCATCGAACAGCTCGCGCAAACCCTCGCGCTTAAACCAATCGAAGCTATTCACCTGGGTCTCGATCAGGCGTGGCACATCAATCGCGTCAAAAATACGTGCGAAGGAGCGACGCTCGATCCGCTTCTCGCGGCGACCACCTACGCCTGGGTCAACGGGGGTGATCAGCGGCTGTAGCACGACACTCTCGATTAACGGGGGCATACTCACCTCTCCTCAGTCGTGGCACATGAATACGGCGGCCAGTGGCCGCACACCCATGCACGTACAGGCTTCCGGCAGGCGGAAAACATAAATCGCCGGTCGTCGGCGCTCGCCCTGTGGGGGCGGCCTCAGAACTGGCGGGGGGCGAGGACAAAACAGATATTCGCAAAAAAAGCGCCGGACGGCGCAGGGCGGGCTAACAGGTTACCACGCGACTAATCGGGCGCTTGTTGAAGCTCATAGAATTGTAGCAAGGGTACGGCAATGCTATTTCTAGTAACTGCAAAAGGAGATAGTACCATCTTCTCATCGCGATGTCAAGCGATACGAACTGGCGGGCAGGGCGAGATTCGAACTCGCGACAGCATTGCTGCTGTACGGCATTTCCAGTGCCGCGCACTAGACCAGGCTATGCGACCTGCCCATAACCTGCGGGATTTTATCATATTGCT
>JBAXMH010000115.1:0-14715 GCA_037134395.1 Chloroflexales bacterium | reverse complement strand
AGGAGGCAGGAGGCAGGAGGCAGGAGGCAGGAGGCAGGAGGCAGGAGGCGGGGGGGGCGATGGGTATTTGCGATTCTTGGTGCGGTGCTGGTGCTGGTGGCGGGCAACCAGTCGGGGGCGATCCAGGTGCTGCTGGGCAATGAGCAGGCGGTGTCGCTTGATGGCAGGCAACTCGTGTCGGCAGCCGGACAAGCATTTGGCGGGGCCAAGAATATTGTGCTGCCCTACCCGGCCAACAGCGGCGACTTCGGTGAGCTAAAATCCTGGGATCGCCGCGATCTGGCTGCGCCGGGAGCCTTCAACTGGTGGTGGCCCTCGCGCTCGCTCTGGGACGAGTACACCGTGCCTGTCCCGAATAACCCGCCGCGCCAGGATCGCCGCTACAACATCACCGAGTTTCCGCTCTTCAGTTTCCGCCTGGGCGACATGCACCCTCACGTGATGTCACTGCCCTTTACGCTGCTGGCCCTGGCCCTGGCCATGTCTATCCTGGCCCGCGCCGATGCTCCCGCCCTGGCCAGTGGGCGGGCGGGCTGGGCCGAGTTGATCGTCAGCGGCGTGATCCTGGGCAGTCTCTACGCGATCAATAGCTGGGATCTGCCCACCTATCTGCTGCTCTACGCGGGCGCGACGCTTGTGCTTCAGCGCCGATTGGCTGGCGACGGGCCGATGGATTGGCTGGCCTATGCCTACCAGTTTCTTGTGGTGGTTTTTGCCAGTTTCCTACTCTTCCTGCCCTTTTCCCTCACCTTTCGCTCGCTGGTAGGCAGCGCCGCACCGCTGATCAATCTGCCAATCCTGGGCAAAATCTCCAGCATCATCGCACCCTACGCCGACTCGCGCAGCGGCATTCACACATTCCTGATCATTTTTGGCCTGTTCGCCGTGCCGCTGGTGGGACTGGTATATCTCATGCGAGCGGACGATGGCGGACAACCGACCTCCGATGCGGGCGAGCGAATTGATAGCGACGAGCCCATTCCAGTAATCGGTAGTCGGTGGTCGGTGGTCAGCTATGTACTCCCACCCATTCTGCTGATCATCGGCCTGCTGCTGGGTTTCCCGCTGCTGGCGCTGGCGGGCCTGAGTCTCCTCGCCTTTAACCTGGCTCTGCGTCAATGCAACCGGCCCGCTGAGAGTTTAGCCTTGCTGGTAGTCGCCCTGGGCTGCGCGATCCTCTTTGGCACCGATCTTATCTACATCCGCGATGTGTTTAGCACACGCATGAACACGATCTTCAAGTTCTACTACCAAGTCTGGCTGCTCTGGGGTACGCTGGCACCCTTCGCCCTGTGGCACATTCTGGCGCGCACGGACGGGCTGCGGCGAGCCATTGGGGTTGGTGTCGCCGCGATCTTTGTCCTGCTGCTGGTCGGAGCCAGCATCTACCCCGCCCTAACATTGCGCGACCTCGGGCGGGGTACTATAATTGGCCTAGACGCACCCATACCACGTGAACAGACCGAGGGCGGGAAGGCGGCAATCTCCTGGCTACGCACATATGCCACCCCCGGCAGCGTGATTCTGGAGGCCGCTCAGATTGACAATGCCCAGGAGGCGGCTACGGGAGCGGCACCCCGCTGCGGCGGATCGTACAACGGCGACGGATTCGCCGGTGTATCGGCGGTCAGCGGCTTACCCACCGTCCTTGGCTGGAAAGGTCACGAGGAGCAGTGGCGTGGCGGCGACCCGGTTGCGAGGGAACAGCTTCAGCCCCGCTGCAACGATGTCTACCAGATCTACAGCAGCACCGATGTCACCCAGGCCCGCGACCTTCTGGCGAAGTATGACGTGCGCTACGTCTACGTGGGTGGCCTGGAGCGTCGCGACTACCTCCCCGAAAGCCTGACCAAGTTCGAGCAACTTGGCACACCCACCAGGTTTGGCGACGGCGACGTAACAATCTACACACTGCGTTAGGCAGATTTTAAGATTTTAGATTTTAGATTGCAGATTTGTTGCAACAGGACGCGGTGTATGTGCCAACATTGCCCCCTCACCCCCTGCCCCTCTCCCACCGGGGGAGAGGGGAGATTCCGCATCGGGGTGTGTTCGACTCCCCCTCTCCCCTTGTGGGAGAGGGGGCTGGGGGGTGAGGGCTGTGCGGCGACAGAAATCGTTATTCGATAAAGTATTGCGGCTAAAGCCGGGACTCATCCTTCTCAATCAGAATAGGACTGCTAAATCTGCAATCTGCAATCTAAGACATGGTTTCAGAGGGGCCGAGTTTACTTTACACTCTTGGCATACTTACCCCCCCTAGCCCCCCCGCAAGCGAGGGGGAACCAATGCATTGTTCCCCCCGCTTGCGGGGGGCTAGGGGGGTAGAACTGTAAAATATCTGCGAACCTTGTCTAAAATCTAAAATCTGAGGAGGTTGGTATGAACGCACGCAGTCTGGCCCTGTTCATGGCGGCGGTGATCGTACTGAGCGGTGTCGGTACCTGGGGCGAGGTTCATGCGGCAACGACGGCAGCGGCAGTTGCACCTGGCACGTGTTCGGAGGGAACGCTGCCCTCGCAGTCCCGTTATAAGATCTGTCTGCCTGCCCTCCCACAGAGCGATCTGGTGATCTGGGTTCACGGCTACAAAGTCCCGGCTGACACCCTCAGCTTTCAGGATGCGCCGCCCGAGAACGTCACCGACCTGTCTACAATGATCACGGGCCTTGGCTATAGCTATGCCACCACGACTTACCGCTCGAATGGGCTGGTTGTTCAGGATGCCAAGCAGGATATTCTAGAGCTCCTGACTCAAGTCAAGACGGGCAACCCCGAGTTTGCTACCAGCCGCGTCTACCTCATCGGTGCCTCGATGGGCGGACTGATTGCGACGCAGTTGGCCGAGAGCAACCCCAACACCGCATTTAGCGGCGCACTGGCCCTCTGTGGCATTGTGGGCGATTTCCCCCGCGAACTCAACTACTGGGGCAACTACAACGTCCTCTTCCACGCTTTCTACAAGGATGTAGTGACGGCTTGGGGAGCTACTCAGCCCGATAGTACGACAACCTCATCCGTCTGGGATGCGACCTACAAGCCAAGCATTACGAGTGCGGTGATGGCCAACACTGCTGCGGCGCAGATGTTGCTCACCACATCGAGGGCTGTCTACGATACGACCAATAGCCTAACGGCGGTGGCGACCATCCGGGATCTGGCCTACTACAGCATGCTCTCTGTAAATGATGCCGCCGTCCGACTCGGCGGCAACTCGTTTGAGAATAGCACCTATTGGTACTCGGGAACGCCCGACGATTGGGCGCTCAATCAACAGATCGTGCGTTACTCCGCAAGCCCCACGGCCCGTCAGGCTTTGGCCGCCTACGCGACGACGGGACAGCCGAACATCCCGATAGTGGTTGTCCACACCACGCTCGACCCGATTGTGCCCCTCGACCAGACCTTGCTCTACATGCAGAAGGTGCAGACCGCCGGAAATACCAAGGTCTCTCAGATGCTGGTAGATGCGTATGGTCATTGCAACTTTACCCCTGCGCAGCTAACTCAGAGCTTCACGCTGCTGGTGTCCAAGGTAACGGGCCTGCCGCTTCCCGTAGATCGAACCTCGTTTATGACCGACGCGCAGGTGACTGCCAAGACTGACGCTTTCCTGGCTGCGGAGAAGAACGAGGCTTCCGTCCAGGCGCAGCACTCTTTTACCCGCCTTTATATACCCCTTGTTGTGCGTTAGATCAGGTGTCAGGTGTCAGGTGTCAGGTGTCAGGTGTCAGGTGTCCCGCAGGCTTTCTGACACCTCATGGCAGTATGCTATAATCCGCTTCATCTGCCAACAACGACGTTGGCGAACTGGCACCAAAGGAGTGTTGCCATGATTGCGAAGACACTTGGCCGACCTGGCAAAGTTCGAGTGACGTTTTCTCTGCCATCCGCCATTTGGGCCGACATGATCTTCCTTGTGGGTGATTTTAACGGCTGGGATGAGCATGCCACGCCGCTACGTCAGACCGAGGCAGGCTGGATAGTAACGCTTGAGCTTGACGCGGGCGTGTCATTTCAGTACCGCTATCTGCACAACGGCAACGAGTGGCACAATGACTGGAATACGGATGGCTATGCGCCAAACGTTGTTGGCGGGGACAACTCTGTCGTAACAACCCCTGATTTTGAGCTGGTTGCGCGGGAGGTCGGTGCGCCAGCGCCTGAGTGGATGATGAGCTTTCATCCATCCCGGATGTGTCTTATGACCGCACGTTGAGCATAGCGGATAGCCGATAGCCGACAGCCGACGACCGACCCAGGCTACCTGTGGTCGGTCGTCGGTCGTTAGTTGCCACGAGGAGTCTATGTCTTACAGTATCCCCGTCCTTGACTTCGGTTCGCAGACGGCCCAGTTGATTGTGCGCCGTGTGCGTGAACTGGGCGTTTATAGTGAGTTGTTGCCTCATGATGTGCCTGAGTCCCAGGTGCGTGCGCTCAATCCCCTTGGCGTGATTCTCTCCGGTGGCCCGGCCAGCGTCTACGATTCCGACGCCCCACAGATGCCCGCGTGGCTACCTGTCTCTGGCCTGCCAGTCCTCGGTATCTGCTACGGCATGCAGGTGATTAGCTACGCCCTTGGTGGAGTGGTTCTTCGCCCTGAGGATCGTGAGTTTGGCCCGGCTGATGTCACTCTTACGAGTGAACACCCGCTCTTCGCTAGCACCCCCCTCAGTCAGATGGTCTGGATGAGTCACGGCGACCGGATCGAGACGCTGCCGCCGGGGTTTCGTACCCTGGCCACGAATGTCTCTACCCCCTTCGCCGCTATGGGCGACGACCAGCGGCGCTGGTACGGTGTCCAGTTTCATCCTGAGGTGGTACACACAGTTCACGGCAAGAGCATTCTGAGCAACTTCTTGCACGTCATCTGCGGGGCGGGCGCGGCCTGGCAGCCGACAAACTTTGTGGCTGAGGCAATTGATCGGGTTCGCGAGAAGGTCGGCCCCGAGGGCCGGGTGATCTGTGCGCTCTCTGGCGGCGTAGACTCGGCAGTGGCCGCACTGATTATCCACCAGGCCGTGGGCGAGCGTCTGACGTGTGTCTTTGTAGATAACGGCCTGCTGCGTCTGGCTGAGGCCGAACAGGTGATTGCTACCTTTCGCGAACACTTCCACATTCCGTTGGTGGTTGTGGATGCCCGCGAGGAATTTCTTGCGGCCCTGGAGGGCGTATCCGACCCCGAGCGCAAGCGCAAGATTATTGGCGAGAAATTTGTGCGGATCTTTGAACGCGAGGCCCGTGGCCTGGGCGATGCTAAGTATCTGGCGCAGGGTACGCTCTACCCGGATGTGATCGAGAGCAGCGCCCCTGACCGCAAGAAGGGCGTGACGATCAAGACCCACCATAACGTGGGCGGGCTGCCCGCCGATATGCAGATGGAACTGGTGGAGCCGCTGCGCTATATGTTCAAAGACGAGGTTCGCGCCGCAGGGCTGGAGCTGGGCCTGCCCGATGATTGGGTCTGGCGGCACCCCTTCCCTGGCCCTGGCCTGGCCGTGCGCCTGATCGGCCCGATTACCTGGGAGCGCCTGGAAACCCTGCGCCGCGCCGATGCGATCTTCCTGGAAGAGTTGCGCGCCGCTGGACTCTACCGTGCTACACAGCAGGCATTCGCCGTGCTGTTGCCCGTGCAGAGTGTCGGCGTCATGGGCGATGGCCGCACCTACGCCGATACCATCGCCATCCGCGCCATCACCACCGAAGATTACATGACCGCCGACTGGGCGCGGCTGCCTTACGAGCTCCTGGCACGGGTCAGCAGCCGGATCGTCAACGAGATCAGCGGCGTGAATCGCGTGGTCTACGACATTTCATCGAAGCCCCCGGCAACGATTGAATGGGAGTAGAAATTTAATGAGGAACGATGGGTATCATCCTTGGCCTGCTGGCCGCCATCGGTTGGGGTAGTGGTGACTTCGCGATCAGCCGGGTCACGCGCCTGATCGGTGTCGTCCAGACGATGTTTTATGTGCAGTTGTTCGGTATTATTGCGATCAGCATGGTGCTGCTGGTTCGCCACGACCTGCCGACGACCGATCTGGGAGCCTGGGGGCTGGGGATCGCGGCGAATATGATGAGCCTGGGCGGAACCTTGCTGCTCTACCGGGCCTTCGCCATCGGCACCCTGTCAATTGTCTCGCCAATTGTCTCTGGTTTCGCCGTGATCACGACGATGCTGGCCTTGCTAATGGGCGAACGACCGGGGCTGCTGGCGCTCGGCGGGGCCGTCCTGGTGATTGTGGGTGTGGTCATTGCTGCCCGCAGCCCCAGCGGCGATGCGGTCGGATCACGTGGCATCATCGAGGCGGTTGGAGCCGCCATCTGTATCGGCGTCTACTGCTGGGCGATCAGCTACATCATCCCCACGCTGGGAATCGCCTGGCCGGTGCTGATCGGTCGGCTGCTGACCTTCCTGGTGGCTCTGGGCCTGATGGTTCGCAGTGGCAGCCGTCCCGTGCGGCTTGAGCGTGAGGTCTGGCCATTTGCGGTTGGGGCCGCCATTCTCGATACCATCGCCTTCCTCTGCTTCAGCGTTGGCGTGAGCGGAACCTACGTGAGTGTTGTCACCGCCCTGTCCTCGATCTTTAGCGCCGTGACTGTGCTGCTAGCCTGGATCTTCCTGCGTGAGCGGCTCAGTATGAGCCAGTGGGTCGGTGTGGCCGGGCTGCTCGTCGGTGTGTTGCTGGTGAGCATCTGACTAGATGAGGTGCAGATATGCAGATTGGCTATACGATTGTGGACAGCCCGCTCGGGCGGCTGCTGGTAGCGACAACGGCGCGTGGGGTTTGCGCGGTGAGCCTGGGCGATGATGACGCGCACCTGGAACGGGCGTTGCACGCCACGTATACGCGAGATGATATTGTGCGCGATGATGTGATGGGTAACGCTGTTGATGTGATCCTGGCCTACCTGAAGGGCCAGACGTCGAGCGTAGATCTGCCCGTGGATGTGCGGGGCACCTCCTTTCAGCATCAGGTCTGGCAGGCGATCCTAGCTATTCCCTACGGTGAGACGCGCACCTACATGCAGATCGCCGAAAGTGTGGGCAACCGCAAAGCGGTGCGGGCGGTGGGCCGGGCCTGTGCGATGAACCCGGTTTCGCTGGTGGTGCCCTGCCACCGTGTCGTGGGTAGCGATGGTACGTTACACGGATTTGGCTGGGGGCTGGATCGCAAGCGGGCGCTGCTCGATATGGAGAAGAGCGGACGCTCATGGTGAGGAAAATCCCATGTCAATGACCAAAGGGCCGGGTCTGATTGCGCTGCTCGGCTCTGGCGAGACGGCCCCGAGCAGCGGCGTTGTCTATGACCGGATCACCGCACGGGCCGAGGCGCCGCTGCGGGTGGCGATCCTAGAGACACCCGCCGGTTTTCAGCCAAACTCAGAGCGTGTGGCAAAGAAGGTGGCCGATTTCCTGAGCGTGCGGTTGCAGAACCTGCGGCCTGAGATCGCGCTGCTTCCGGCCCGCGCCCGTGGCACGGACTACAGCCCCGACGACCCGGCCACCAGCGCGGCGATGCTCCCGTCGGACATGATCTTTCTTGGGCCAGGTAGCCCGACCTATGCCGCACGTCAATTGGCGGGCAGCCTGGCGTGGCATCGGCTCCAGGCATGCCACCGGCGTGGCACAGCCGTTGTCACCGCCAGTGCGGCGACCATTGCGATGGGTGCCTTGGCCTTGCCGGTCTACGAGATCTATAAAGTCGGTGCCGAGTTGCACTGGCAGCCCGGCCTGGATCTGCTGGCTCCCTACGGACTCTCCATTGTCTTTGTGCCCCACTGGAACAATACCGAGGGTGGTGCCGACCTGGACACCAGCCGCTGTTATATGGGCAAAGATCGCTACGATCAGTTGGTGGCGATGCTTCCCGCCGGACAGACGGTGGTGGGCATTGATGAGCATACGGGTCTTGTACTTGATCTTGCCAGCGGACGAGCCGAGGTGATGGGCCGGGGTGGGGTGACGCTTATGCGTGCGGGGGGGGCGCGGCACTATCCACGTATGGATCGCTTTGACCTAAGCGACCTTGGGCCGTTCCATATGACTGATCCGTGCGAAGGGCTGCCCCCTGAGGTCTGGGCCGAATCGGAGATCGGCCCGCGTCCAGCCCCGGCTGCCCCCAGGGTGCCGGACAACGTGCTGGCTCTGGTGGAGGAGCGACAGGCATCCCGCGCCCGTCACGACTGGGCCGCCGCCGATGTACTCCGTGCCCAGATCATCGCCGCTGGCTGGCAGGTGAAGGATACGCCGAACGGGCCAGTTGTGGAGCCGGTATGATCTCTCCCCATAACGAGGTATGCGGTCTCACCGCTCGGTGAGGAACCACAGACCATCAACACGCAGCACCGGCAGACCGCCGCTGGCCTGGCCGAGTACATCGGTAAGACCGCCTGTGCGCTCGCGCATCACCTCGCCCTTTTCGTTAAGCCAGCGCAGATCGAATGATCCGTCCACGACCCATACCATCGCCTTGTCGCCATCGCGGCTGAGGAGTTCCACGCGGCTATAGGTGATCGCCAGCACCGCCTTGCTGCCGATGATAGGGTGCTGGGTGGTGTCAGCAAAGCCAACGAGCATATCGAGGAATGCGGCCCGTTGGTCAATCCGCTCGCTCGGCGCGAAGTAGCCGGCCAGCCGCTCGGCCCAGACGCGCCGCTCCGCTATATCGCTCAGGTTGGCAGACTGAAAAGCGTGATTCAGATCTTCCAAAAATCCATCAACCGCAGCCTCGGGGCTGCTGCGGCCCACCCCAACGTTCGCACCGGCTGATCCATCGGGGACGGCGCACCCGGCCAGAGCGAAGAGGAGCAGGAGGCAGAGTAGAGGGAACAGGAGGCAGGAGGCAGGAGGCAGGAGGCAGGAACTTCCTGCCTCCTGCCTCCTGCCTCCTGCCTCCTGTTCCCCCGGCCCCCTCATGGCACCGCCGGTGTCGGCTGTGCGCCCTGATCACGGAAAGATCGCGGCGGCGCTGGGAGATCGGCACGGATGATCTGCCCACCGTTTACTAAGTAGAGGGTTGATTGCGCGCCATCTGAGACCACGGCGATCCCGTCGAGTTGGTTCAGGCGCAGGTTGCTATCGGGCCGTGTCTTGGTCTGCTGAATAACCTTGCCCGTGATTTTGTCCACCTGAATGATTCGCTCATTCTGTCTTTCAATCAGAAAAATAGATCCGCCACCAGAGCCGTCATCGGTCATAAAGAAGCGACTCACCGCAGTGATCGGCGGATTGATCGCTTCGGGCTTAATCTCGCTCACCAAGCGGCCCTGGCTAAAGATCAACACATTGCCGTTGGGCTTGAGCAGGTAGATCTCCCCATTCACCGCCATATCAACCACCCCGTTGATATCAACACCGGAAAGACTGGCTGGATCGAGCCAGTATTCAGGTGTATTATCGTAGCTGCCGGAGCGGAATTTGAGTACCTCGTTGGGTACGGCTCCCCAGACATAGATGTTGCTGTCATACTCTTTAATGATCAGCCGGTCGCGTACCGACCAAATCTCGCTACTGCCAAGCTTCGAGTAGTTCCATACGTTACCGTTGCGGAAGTAGTAGCCGAACCCGCTGGGAGCTTGGTCTATGGCTACTACCTGGTCAGTCCTCCAGAGGGCGGCGCGGAGCGGGCCGACCACGGATGAACCCACGGGTTCGTTCGGGCTGAGGTAGATCTGAGGTGTGCCGCCATCACGCGGGATACGGTAGAGCCGAGTATTTGTTTTGTCGCCGTCGAGGACGTAGAGGTAACGTAGGCCATCAAGCAGAATCGGGTTCGTAATGGTTGCGGTCGCTGGGGGCATAATAATGCCGGAGAAAGTACCATTAGGTGCGCTATGCGTAGATAACACCGTAGGGGCATCGAAGAAGGTGAGTCGTTGCACGGCGGCCAGGGCGCGCTCGTACTCGCGCTGTAGCTCCTGGTAGCGCAGCCAGAGCGGCGGGTTCGTGTCAGTGACGTTGGAACTGGCTTGTACCTCATTGATCGCTTGACGGGCAAGATCCAGAGCGTTGAGAGCATCAGCCTCGTTAGCGGCCTCGCGCACGGTGGCTAGGCGGCCTTCGGCGGCAGTGAAGTACTCCAGGGCGATCATTTGGTCATTCTGCGACGTGAGGCTCATCCCGTAGACGATCAGGATCGAGACGACCAGTATCAAGCTGATCATCAGCAGCCAGGGGAAGGCCGGACGCGTGTGGCGGTATGAGAGACCTTGGCCGCGTACCACCGGGGGTGGCGTATTGGGGCGGATGCGCCGATTGCGGCGGGCCTCGTCAATGGACAGGCTGATCATACGGAACGGTAGGGCGAGGCGCTCACTCCAGTTAAGATCAATCAGAGGGCGCATCTCGTACCGCGAGCGGTAAGGCCGGGCCTTGGCGGCAAGAGCCGGGCCATCGCCGAGATCGATCCGGCGCGTTATTGTGACGAACGAACTCTCGCCAAGATAGGCCGATGGTGGCAGTTCAGAGTGCGTATCCTCTGGCTTCAGCTTTCGGCGCTCACGCTCCTGGCGCAGGCGGCTATAGCGCGTGCCAAGATCCTCACCCATCGTGATCGGCACCGGGCGAGGTAGCGGATTGGCTGGGTACTGCGGTTGAACAGGCAGTGTGTACAGGGGGTCAGGCGACGGCAGTCCATCCTTGGCGGGGGACGGTTGCTGCCCACCGATGGCGCGGGACATCTGGTTGGTGAGCGATGCAAGCCACCCGCGCAGCGAACGGGTGGCCTGTATAACGGGGACAGGCGTCACCTGTGGGGCAACCAGGCTGAGTGATGGACGCAACTCCAGTACCAGGGCGTGCGCGTCACCAACGTTATGCTCACTCGCCACGTGGAGCAGCCGCTCGACGGCGGCGTCGGTGTCCTGAAGGTGCAGCAGAAGGCTGGTTTCATCGCGGCTGAGCAGTTGTGAAAAGCCGCTGGTGCAGAGAATCACCGACTCATTCGGGAGCAAGGCGCAGCGGTACATTTCTGGATCAATGAACAAGCTGGCACCCAACGCACCGCTACGGGTGAACGGGGCCACACTGAAGTGGGCCGGATCCCACGAGGGATGGGAGGGCAGGGCGCGCAGGGTACCCTCACTTAGCACGTAGATCTGGGCCGGCTGCACCTGGGCGATGAAGAGGTCGCTTCCCTTAAGCACCGCCACCGTGATGCCGACGGTAGCCCGCTTGCCTGCCGACTGCGAGATGTTCTGCTCGTAGATTGCCTTGTTGGCGGCGGCGATGGCCCGGCGCATCGCTGCCGTAATGCTGAAGGTAGGATTCTCGTAGAAGGCGTGGCGCACCGTTTGTGCGGCCAGAAGGCATATCTGCTGGCTGCGCGGGGCCGTCACCTCGGCCTCCACAAGAATATAGAGTGTTCCCTTGCGAGCCTCGGGTGAGAGCGGTGACCGGGGTTCGGCGACGGTGATCATGTCGCTGACCTGCTGGCGGATACCGCCGACCAGGCTAAGTTGACTCGCGTGTGTCTCGAATTTCTGCATAATAAAGCCGTCCCCGTAACGTATCGTGCGGCAGGATTATAGCAGCAGGGTAGGGGAGTGGCAAGACAGATCGCCCCGGTACATCTTGCCCTCCCCTCCTACGTCTGCTATCATAGCCTGTGTTGCTCTGATCAGAACGGTGTGAATGCCCATTATGTTCAGCTTGTAGCGGAAGGAGTGGCGTGATGGCCCGTGTCTCCGTTACCGTTAATGGTGATCAGCGCACTTTCGCGATCAACGACCGGGGGTTGACGATTGGTCGCCAGCTCGATAACGAGATTGTCCTGAACCACGCGATTGTCTCACGCAAGCATGCTCACATCGAACTGCGCGGCAGGCAGGCATGGCTTACCGACCTCAACAGCCGTAACGGCGTGACGGTAAACCGCCTGCGGGTGAAGGAAGAACAACTCAACGACGGTGATGTCATTGGGGTCGGGCCGTTCGAGCTTCAGTTTGAAGATCGCGCCGCCCAGAGCGTTGTCCTCGACGATAACCGCTACTTTCCCCTCTCCTCCGAGGCCCGTGTGGTCAAGGGCCACGAACTGCCGCCTGAGGCGATCAATCTCCAGGAGTTCTACACGATCGGTATGCGCCTGAACCAGGTGGTAGACTTCCGTGAGTTGCTCGATCTGGTGATGGAAGAAATCATGCGCGTTGTCCCGGCGCAGCGCGGCTTTCTGATGCTGCGCAAGGGCGAAGAACTGGTACCACGGGTGGTTCTCCCTGCGGGAACCGGCGATGTGGCGATCTCGGGCAGTATTGTGCGCAAGGCGCTGGAGGGCGGTGAGGCGGTTCTCACCAAGGACGCCCGCCTCGATTTTGCTGGCTCCGACAGCATCATTAGCGCCAACATCCGCTCGGCGATCTGTACGCCGCTGCTGCTCCAGGGTAGTACCATCGGCGTGATCCTGCTCGACTCGCCGGGCCGCGAGAAGTTTACCGAGCGTGACCGCGATCTGGTCACGGCTATCGCCAATATCTCGGCGGTGGCTATCGAACGCGCCCGTCTCACCGAGGAGCTGCGTCAGCAGGGCCAGTTGCGCCAGAACCTCGAACGATTCCTCTCGCCTAACGTCGCTAAGGCGCTCGCCCGCTATGTCGCCGAGTATGGCAAGCTCTGGGAGGCCCAGGAGCAAGTCGTTTCCGTCCTTTTCGCCGACGTGAAAGGCTTCACCTCGCTCTCCGAGCGGCTCTCGCCGCGTGAGGTGCAGGATCTGCTCAACGAGTATCTGCACGAGATGACCGATGTGATCTTCCGCTATAACGGCACGTTGGACAAATATATTGGAGATGGTATCATGGCGATATTCGGTGCCCCCCGGTTGCCGGATGAACCCATTGATGACCAGCATGCCATGCGTGCCGTGGCCGCCGCTCTTGAGATGCAGTCTGCCCAAAAGCGTCTGGTGGATAAGTGGGAGCCGAGCAAGGCGTTTAGCATTCGCATTGGCGTGAACACCGGGACGGTCTTCACCGGTTTTTTTGGCACCCGCCATCGCCTAGAATATACCGCTATCGGCGATACGGTGAACACCGCCTCGCGCCTGGAGAGCGCCGCCGAACCTGGCAGCGTCTTCATCGGCGACGATACCGCCCAGATGGTGCGAACAGCCTTTACCCTCCAAGAGATGGGCAAGCTCCAGCTTAAAGGCAAGCAGCAATTGGTGAGCGCCTTCAAGGTGCTTGGCGCGAAGTAGAGACGCCCCGGTGGGGCGTCTCTACATAATGTAATAGAGACGCCCCACCGGGGCGTCTTTACATAATATAGTGTACAGATACCCCTATGCCAATTGTTGTCGGCGTGCGATTTAAGGACAGTGGAAAGACCTATTACTTCGACCCGTGCGATCTGGAACTGGTCCAGGGCGACTACGTGATCGTGGATACGGCCCGTGGCCTGGAGTTGGCCAAGGTGGCCTATGCGGGTCGGGACGTCACAGATAGCGAGGTCATCGGCGATCTCAAGCCGGTGCTGCGGCGGGCCGATTCGACCGATCTTGAGCGTCAGCGGTTGCTCCAGACGCGCCACGAGGATGTGCTGGCCCGCTGCGCAGAGAAGATCCGCGAACATAGCCTGCCCATGAGTCTGGTGAAGGCTGAATATAGCTTCGATGGGTCGCGCCTCACCTTCTACTTTACCGCCGATAAGCGTGTGGATTTCCGCGTACTGGTGCGCGATCTCGCCCGCACCTTTAAGAGCCGGATCGAGCTGCGTCAGATTGGCCCGCGTGATGAGGCCAAGCTCCTCGGTGGGATCGGCCCGTGCGGGCGCGTCCTCTGCTGTGCCTCGTTTCTCCCCGATTACGCCCGTGTCAGCATTAAAATGGCCAAAGATCAGGATCTGCCACTCAACCCGGCCAAAATTTCCGGTGTCTGTGGTCGTCTGCTCTGTTGCCTCTCCTATGAACACGAGCAGTATGGTGAGATGCGCGGCGATCTGCCTCGGCGCGGTACCTGGGTGCAGACTCCCGACGGCTCTGGTGAGGTGATCGGTCAACACGTCCTCAAGCAGCAGCTCATTGTCCAGCTTTCGAGCAGCGGTATGATCGAGACCTACGACCTGTCCGTTGTTGAGGTGTCCAGTGCGCAGGAGGCGGCCTCGGCCCGCTCCCGCACCACCGAGGGGATCTCTCCGCCGACTTCACCACGTCCGCGAAGCCATGAACGCGACCGTGGCGAGCGCCGCAAGCTACGCGATGAGATCGATCAGTATGATCAGGGAGAGGATTTGAGCCTGCTGGAAGATGACGGCGATATCCCCAGCGTGAAGGCTATCACGTCGGCCCCAAAGGCTGTTGCGCCAACGATCCCACCGACTTCCCCCAGCAATCCGCCGGGTGCCCCGCAGACCCCGCGTGAGCCGCAGCGCGAGTCCCGTCGAACATCTCGTCCTCCACAACGCGAGCCCCGCCCGGCCACCCCGCCCACTGATCAACGCCCGTCCCAGCCCAAGGCCGCCTCACCCCCTTCGCCCCAGCCTGCCCAGAGTGACGCCCAGGCCGGACAGCGCCGCCGTCGCCGCAGCAGTGGGAAGGGCGGAAAATCTGACGGATGATAATCTGGGGCGGCTTGTGATCCGCCCTTCTCAATGAGATATGGTTCAATCTGGTTTCACGGTTTGGGCTGTGCGTACCCGTCAGATACACGTAATGGGAGCGGGAAGAACTATGTCACGCTGAAACCTGAAACCTGAAACCTGAAACCTGAAACCTGAAACCTGAAA
>JBAXMH010000114.1:0-14722 GCA_037134395.1 Chloroflexales bacterium | reverse complement strand
AGGATCTGTGTGGCGAGCAGCGGTTGCTCCAAAAAGATCCGGTAGGAAATGACCTTCATGCCCGCACCTCCGTGGCAAAGTGGCCGAAGTAGGTTTGTGTAAACGTAGCATCGCTATAATCGGCAGGGATCTGGTTATGCAGCAGGAGTGACAGGCGACCGCGCCCCCGGTTGCGGGCCGTGCCGCCGCGCCGCACTGCCAATACACAAGCAGCGAGCAATGCCAGCGCCCGATCGTTTGGCGCAGACGGGAAATCAAGTCGGGCGATCAGTGGTGTGCCGCGTAGCAATACCCGCATGGCCCGGAGCGAACCTTCCTCTGGCGCACCTGTTTCGGACTGGATCGAAGTCTGCTTGCGAATAGTGGTAAGTGATGCCAACACCTCGGCGGGCGCTGTCTTTTTCTTGGCGTGCGTCACAGCGGCGCGCAAGTCAAGGGGCAGGGTTGCCGAACCAACGTGCATCTGCGCGGCCCCCTTGCCGAGGGCCGCACCGCTGGTGCCGAACAGGTGCGTCGCTTCGTCGTCCCATAGTGTGTCCTCGCCAAGGGCAAAGCGCAGGTTAGCCCATTCTTCAACCAACAACCCTTTGAGCGCCCGCCCGCCAATGAAGGGCCAGCCGTCCTCGTCGTGTTCAATTTCTACATCTACCAGGCCAGCCAATCCCTCGCCACGCCCAAACGTTGTGTCGCTGCGTAGGGCAACGGTCAGATAATATTCCGGCATCAGTACACCTCACGTAAGCGGTAGGTAGAAGTCAAGCGCCTCAATCATGTCGAAGTAACCGCAAAGATTTCCAGCCCAACCACTTTCTTGTAAGGCTGGCTGGCTGGGGTCAATGATAGGCAACTCCGGCAGTGTGAAGGCATGACGAAAATCCTGCACCGCTTGGCGGCCCTGGCGTAGCACCTCGCGCAACTCCTTCACCTTGTTACGCCGTTTACTCCACGCTGTTTGAAAATCACGGGTTACGAGATCAAAGGTAGCCCACGTGCGCCACGCCGGATCGAAGGTCTGCGCACTGAGCGTGAGCGGGCGCAGAGTCATTTTGCCGTTTGCCACGGCATACTCGCGCGTGCGGATCTCCCCAATCTTCCCGGTGATGCCACTCATTGCGAAATGCCAGTCAAGCGCCGAGGCGTCAGCACGATCTCGGTCATCACGTCGCGCCGCTCGAATCTCCTTCTTCGCTCCAGTGCAGAGATCAGAAGCAAGGTGATAGGCGCGAACAAAGGGGTAGTGGCTCTTTACCATCGCCACACCGGCGCACGCATACGCCTGACCGATGGTGGCATCCGCCTGGGTTGCTCGCTCCCATTCTTCCAGGTAGATCGCCGCCAGTGCTAAACCCAGCCGCCCGTCGCAGACAAACGTCACATCATCGCCGCCATAGAGGATCGGACGGAAGGGAATCACGGGCTTCCTATCGTGTTCTGACAAACCCGCGAGAAACTGTTGGAGTGCAGCGCTAGGCTTTTCGGACTGAAAGGCCACAGTCATACGCCGAACCGTCTCGCGCAGCGCGGTCTGTCCAGCACGATCCACCGCCTCGGAGAGATCGCGCAGGGCGTTGAGGCAGGCACGATTGTCTGCCGCGTGGGGAAAGCGCGTAAGTACATCCTCGAACCGCTTGCCCATCCCGTTGCCGTCGGCGTGAACCACCGCGATGTAGCTCATCTCGCCTTCGGTGCCGCCGAGCGCACCAAAGTCGTTGCGGAACGCATAGCCATCAGCCACACCGGCAAACAGGTGCCTGAGTCGCTTGTCTGCTGTATCTTGCCGCCCTAACTTTGCCTTCACCTCCGCACTCACGGGGCGCTTGCCCTCGTCATAGGCAACCGATGGCATCCCCGTCGCCCGACACTCAACCGTCACACCAAGGCCGAGTAGTGGGGCTGAGATGCGGCGCTGCTGCTTGATCTGGTTGAGCTTTTTATAGAGCTCATGGTGTGCGCCATCTGGCCCACCAACTGGCTTTGCCCAGTCAAAGGTGTGGTGTGCCACCGCAATCTCTAGGCCAGGAGCATCGGTCAGCAGTTTACGGGTTAGTTTGCCCACCGTTGCCTTGGCGAACTCAGGCACCTCGATACACTCAGGCACCTCGGTACACTCAAGTATACGAAACAGTATTAGCACATTGCCGCCACCGCGCAGAATGACTTCGGCATCGAGGGTTTTGTCTGTCTCCAGCGACCGCGACACATCAATCGTATCGTCAGGCTTGAGATTATGGCGAACCTTAGCTTTATTCATGCTCTCACGTACCCAGGCACCAGTCGCCTGATGCACAAGCTGCGAGGCACCGACGTTCTCCGGCACACGGTTGCTGCCAAAGACGTAGTCCTGAATGCCCGTCACATCCAGAACCGTAAGTGTGTATTCCGGCATTATCTTCCCTTCGGCTTAATTGCGGCTGACCTCACTTGATCCAATCGGCGAGTCGCTTTTGGAGATCGGGCAAATCAGAGCGCCCGAAAACCTTGAGGCGTTCCTGATGGAAGGGTTCACTGACCTGCTTATGCAGTGGTTTAGGCTGATCAGTACAGCACACGAGTGCAACGCAGGCCTCACTCCCGCCAAGCTGTTCGGTACGCACAAGCGCCTCAAGTAGTTTCTGCTTACAGGACTTGTGATGCTCAGATGATGTCACCGTTAGCGCGAACATCTGATGGCCGCGCATACCGACCACATCGAGCTCAAAGTCCGACGTCGTATCCTCCGGATTCGTGAGCGGATTAATCGTCATCGCAAGATCAGTGAGTCCATTCTTCGCTCCGAGGAGTGGCGTGAACGACTGAAAGACAAAGTGTTCAAACCACACCCCGTCGAACCACTTTGCCATATTTTCATTCGCATCACCAAAGCTACTCCTAGCCGCAAGGTCTGCGAAGGAAAGCGGAAAAACCGCATCAGGGTATTCCTGCTGAAACGCTTCGCGCAACGCATCAAAAGGGAATGTGGCAGTCGTCACTTTGCCTAGCTCGATGTCATCCACGAATGCGCCGGATTTATTGCTATGCCGTAGGTACTTCCTACACCACTCACGCCAACACTTTACATCATCAGCATTGGTATAAATCCTTGCCAACGCCTTGCTCACGAAAGGCCACACGGTAGTACGCACCAATTGCCGCTTCAGCGTATGGAGTCCATGCAACGCAAGTACCTGCTCAATGGTGACCGAAAGATGAATGGGAAGAGGCACCGGCGCAGCAAGCGTGGTGCCTTCAATCACCATACTCAGCGTGCGTGCGTCGAGATAGCTGTAAAATACTTGACGAAGTACCGGGCGATTCGGGTTATGCGGGTCGTGACGGGTCAACGCCTCCATTGCCAAGTAGGCGTGAACCGCCATCGCTTTGGTGCCACCGGTGTAGTGAAGCCCAACTACGCCGGACAGTCCTTTAGCATATTTGTCGATCTGGTTACGGATGTCCTCGGGGCGTGCCTCTTTGACTTCAATACTTATGGGTTGCTTGAAGTCAAGCACCGTCAACTCTTTTGTGAGAGTCTCCTTGACATGAGCGACTCCTGCAGAATGCACGAGCCAGATCTGCGACTGCGTTTTGTCACGTACCAGCAACTGCGCCGCCACGTAGTTCGGCAGTGGGTTCGTACCGACTAGCAGAAAGAGATGGTCAACCTTGTATTCCTCTAGGATACTCATCAATAAATTCTCCAATTCTCCCTCCCTAACATACCATCCCCCCCCGTCACAAATGTGCCACCTCAACCCAGCCGTGTCCAAATACGGCCGCCTTACCAATATGTACCACATTGCCCGCTAATAGTATTGTCCGCACGGCGGGCGGCACCCCGCGCAGGTTGGCGCTGCCCATAATCCCGCCCAAGGTCATCTGGCGCGGCTGGGTCTCGCGGGTGCTGGTGCGCTCCCAGTCCACCCAGTGGATCTCTGGACGTTCAACGACGACCTGGCGGGCAGCCTCGACCACCGGACGATAGTCGAACTCCCAGGGGTCGCCGTGGAAGGCGGCTAGGGCTGCCAGACGCCAGCAGGCTGCCTGCACCACCGCCGCCAGATCAAGCTGTTCGATAAAGATACCCCGCGCTTTCACCCGCAGCGGTGTGCGCAGAGTCAGTCGCAGGTCGGGCGGCAGCGCGTCGGCGGGAGCCGTCACGTCGGCGATGCGTAAGGTCGGTAGGTCGCCGGTGTCAAGGGTGCGCCCATCCTGGTAGATCGGGCGACCAATGGGGCGGAAGGGTTCGAGTGCCTCAACCCGCTCCAGTTTGGCTTTCGCGTGGTCACGACCGAGTCCGGCTTTGCCGAGTTCCTCAAAGCCCACCAGAAAGTAGGGCAGGTAGTCAATCCCGCGTCCGATCAGGGTCAGCCCGAATTCCAGGGCGTCACCGGCGGCGTAGTCTCGCTTGTGGTCGAGGGGCGGCTCGATGACAAAGGGGCGCGGCACGTCCTGAAGGTCGTGGAGGTGGGCGGCACCGGGCGGGCGTGGCGTCTCGAAGACCCAGCGGTAGGGACAGATCATCCCGGCCTTGCATTGGTCGGAGTGGCCCCAGCACGCGGAGGGACATGCGGCGCGTTGGAAGGCGTAGCCGAAACCACCGCGCAACAGCGCCCCCTTGTAAGGGGGAAGCATTGTTGGATCAAGCAAACGGTAGGTCACGCGGGCGCGCAGTATGGCGAGGTTGGGGAGGATACTAGCGGGGGGAGAGACAAGGGAAGAATCTGTCATGCCAACTCCTTCAGCAGCGAATAAAGACGTGACCTCGCTGGTACAGACGGATGAAATCTGCACGCTATATGCGCCAAGTATAGCATGCAACTACTCGTTGTGGCATACTTCGTTGATGACAAAAGCATGAGTATTTGAATTTACATGTCTGCTCTCGGTGGTCGGGGGGTGAGCGGCACGGTGTGAACCGTGACAACTGACCGTCCGATGCGGGGCGCAATCCCCAGCCTTCCGTGAACAGGAGAAATGTACGTTTCCCACGATAGCGACTGGCCCTCAATCCGTGAAGCAGGAACGAACGCAGGCTCGCGCCGAGGCCAACGGCGTCACGCCTACACGCAGATGCATAGGGGGAGGAGACGAACAGGTGTCTGTCCCATCGTTATCGGGCCTGTACAAACGTCGCTGTTACCAGCCGCCACAGCCCGGCCCGGCGTCTGGCCGAACTGGGACGGGTATCTGAGGCGGGGGCGAGATATCCGGCAAGGCCATAGGCCAGATTGAGCAGAGCAACAAGGCCAGTGAGGATACGCACCCAGCGCGGGACATGTTTGGCGGCGGGGCTCATGTGGACGTTCCTTCCGTATCTCATGAATGATAGCGTGGCCACAGCGGCAGGCACCTGAGTCAGCCCTCGGCAGCGCTCGTGATCGCCCGCCGCTCGACCACGTCGCGTAGGCGTACGCGCTGGGCTTACTCGCTGATGATCTCGTGGAACACGGCCGACAGCGTGGACATGTTGATGAAGGACAGCAAGGCACGGGCGGTGTCGCTGGTGTTCTTCATCCCGGTGTTGGTGGCGATCTCCATATCGGTGTAGCGGAGCACCAGCACCCACTCGCCGTTGGGCGCGCGCGTGACCTCGCGCCGGGTCAGCCCCGGGAGCGTTGGTGCCACCTCGCGCTGGAAACGCTCGTTGACCGCCCGGAATGCACCCTCGTCCATGCCGTCGTTGAGCCGAAAACGTTCGATCTTAATCACGGCCATGATCTGCTCCTTGTGCCGCGCGTGCAGCAGATGTGGTATATTATCGTTAATATGTGTGCGCACTCACATATTAACGATAATATATGCGTGCGCACACATCTTGTCAAGAGGTAATTGAGCGAGGGGCGTTATGGATGACGACTTCACCCCGCTGGAGCAGGATGCCTGGGGCGGCCTGCTGGGGATGCACGGGCGCATGATGCGCTGGATCGATACGGATCTTCAAGACCATGCGCGGATCACCCACGTGGAGTTTGAGGCGCTGCTGCGGCTCTCGTGGGCCGACGGACAGCGCCTGCGTATTCAAGATCTCGCCGCCCAGAGCGTGATCACCCGCAGCGGGATGAGCCGGATGGTTGAGCGTCTTGAACGCGCCGACCTGGTCACGCGGGAGGAGGCCAGCGAGGATCGGCGGGGAGCCTATGCCGTGCTGACCGAGGCTGGACGACAGCGCTTACGCGCCGCGCTGCGGTCACACGTTGCGTTCGTGCGCCAGCAGTTTCTCACCGCGTTCAGCGATGCGGAGCTTGCTCAAATAGGGGCGTTCTGGCGTCGGGTTGAGGCACACCAGGCAGACGCATCGTGCGGAGAAGACGAGCTTGAGGAATAAGCGGTAAACGAAGCGCTCGCTTCGCGCTGAACGCTGCTGCCGCCTCGTCAGCCCGCTCTAATCGATGCTATCCTTCCGCTGGGCGGCGCGCCGCTGGCGCTGCGCGTGGCCGACGGGCAGACATTCGGGGACGGGCTGGTGCATTTCATGCTCCCCTTCCGGCGCTGGTATGATGACATGCGCGAAACCTGAGCGACGATCCTGCGCTTCCGGTCGGGAGAGGGCGATGTGATCGCGGGGTGAGGTAAGACGGGCAGCACTCGATAGAGTTAGGACTTATGCAGTTGCCCGCTTGTGCGCCATTCCTGCCTGCGGGAATCCCGCCAAGACCGCGCTGGGGTCGGTCAGAAACTGTCGGATGGCAGGACGGATGATGCCCATCGTGGTGGTAAAGCGCGATGCGCCGACGTCGAGTTCGTGCCACATCAGGCGCAAGTACGTGCGGAGGGCTCATCCACTATGATTGCGTTGCTCCCGCTCGCCGCGCACCATGCAGCGTTCAATCCCACAAAATTGCTTACTATCGCGGTGGTAGGTCTCAATCGCCCATGCCTGGCGGGCCGTCGTTACCCGCAACTCCATCGACATCAACAGATCACTCGTCGCCCCGTACTCCGTGCCACCGTCTGGGGTGTCGATCCGGAACACCAGGATAAAGCCATCGCCTTTGAAGTGAACGCGGCTCCCCACATTGCGAATGTCACAATCAGCGAGTTGCCGATTTCTGGTTCCGTCCGGATTCACTCGTCGGTTCGCTTTCACCTGGGTCTGCCCGTGCCATCCGGTCGAAAGCGAGGCCCGCCAGCGGCTTCAGCAGCCATTCCAGCAACGGAATATTCTCGGTATGCTCTTGCGCCTGTGTGCGGCGATCGTGTACCTTCGCGCGGATGCGGGCAGCGAAGGCATCCTGAAGAGCGGAAAGTTGGTTGAGTTGGCGGGCCATGCCGTACTCCTATGAGGCCCTCACCCGACAAAGGGAGGTCGCCACGAAGTCGTTGGGGATGGCCGAATCACGTGGCATACGCCCTCGCAATCGTTCTGATAGGAGTTTGGTGGCCTGATTGTATCAGGAACATGCGGGACGTCAATGGGTCGATGGCGTACCGATGCACTCGTGCAACCGTACGCGGGAGGAGCTATCACTCAACTCATACCAGAATGAATATTCTGTTGCCCGTGTCCAACTTCCCGTTCGGGCGCGATGCGCGATGACCGCATGCGCCACATTGTAAAAACGTACTTATGTTCGATACGGCTCATTTGTGGTGAATCCTTACCCTACCCCACGTACTTCTGTCGATGTGAGAGCGAGGCGCGAGTCCCTGCCCTATGGTGTTCAGAAAAACGACCGCCCTCATGATCACCTCAGCGCGCCAGGGTGAATTCGACCAGTCGACGCCTACGCAGGTGCGGAGATGTAACTATCTGCGTCGCCACCGCATCAGATAGGCAGTGGACGATGGAGACGGGATGTGAGGCAAGGATACCACCATGGGACTCATGCAGGATAAGGATCGGGCGGCGGTACAGGAGGCGTTCGCCGGGCTGACGCGGCCCGTACACCTGGTGCTTTTCACGTCGGCGGAGAGCGGCGAGTATAGCGATGTTGCCCGCGATCTGCTCACAGAGGTGGTCGATCTGCACCTGCAACTCAGCCTGGACGTGGTAGATCGGGAGGCCGACGCGGCTCGTGCGGTTGAGTTGGGCGTGGACAAGGCCCCCGCCATCATCATGCTCGGCGGCATCGAGCGGGCCGACTACGGTATCCGCTTCTTCGGGGTGCCCGGCGGCTATGAGTTCGCCACGCTGATTGAGGGCATTCGACTGGTGGGAGGTGCCTCCTCGGTCGCACTCCAGCCGACGACACAGGTATTTCTCAACGAGTTGACCGCGCCGATGCGCCTACAGGTCTTCGCCACGCCAACCTGCCCCTACTGCCCGCGTGCGGTCATTCTGGCCTATCAACTGGCCCTTGCCAGCCCCTATGTCAGTGCAGATGGTGTTGAGGTGAGCGAGTTCCCCGACCTGGGCGACCGCTATGCCGTGATGGGTGTGCCCAAGACGGTAATTGACGAACTGGTGCAAGTCGAGGGCGCGGTACCCGAGGGCATGTTGCTGGATCGGCTGCGCGAGGCACTGGTCGCGGAGTCTGCCCGCTAGGCATCCGATGCCCCCCCTGCGTTGGCAGCGTGCTATACTGCGACAACGTTGCCACGGAGGGTCACCCTATGCCAGGGCTCATCATTAATCTCTCGATCTATGCGGACGAGGCCGCGCTCCTCGCTGGCCTGCGCCGCCACGACCCCGACGCCTGCACCTGCCTGGTCAAGCGCTTCGCGCCGCTGGTCTACGCTCGCGCCCTGCGCCTGGTAGGCGACCCCGACGACGCAGAGGGCGTGCTTCAGACCACCTTTATCAAGACCTGCGATGCCCTGCCGAACTTCGATGGGGCGAGCAGCCTGGGCACATGGATCTATCGCATCGCGACCAACGAGGGGCTGATGCTGCTCCGCCAGCGCCGACCGCAGGTTGCCCTCGACGTGGTTGCGGAGTTGCTTCCGGCGGATGAACTGCCCCATCCGAACCGCTCATGGACCATTGACCCTGGGCGCGCCGTCCTGAATGGCGAGCTGCGCGACCAGTTGGCGCAGGCCATCGCCGCGCTGCCAGAGCCGCTGCGGGTGGTCGTCACGCTGCGCGACATCGTCGAGCTGAGTACCGAGGAGACGGCGGCCCAGCTTGGAATCACTCCCGGCGCAGTGAAGGTGCGTCTGCATCGTGCCCGCCTGCGGCTGCGGGATCTCCTGGCGGGCTACCTGGGGTTCGTGACGGAGGACGACGATGACCAAACCGCAGCACCACCACCATAGTCTTGAACGCTGCCGCACGTTGATCGCGCAACTGAATGATTACCTTGACGGTGACCTGCCTCCCGATCTGTGTGCGGAACTAGAGGCGCACTTGGCGGGATGCCCGGACTGCCAGGTGGTACTCGGCACACTGAACCAGACGGTGCAGATCTTGCACACCCTCGATGCGGTGCCGCCGCCACTGCCCGCCGATCTGGAAGCGCGGCTGCTTGCGCGCCTCGCGTTGCCCAGTGTCCCTGCACGAGGCAAGCCGTGATGTCGTCTCAGGCATGATGGATGATCACGCGCTGCGGCACCATCAGGCGGTGACGCCGATAGCGAACGCGCCCATAGCGCTCAGGTGCGTTCCTCCCTGGGCGGTATGGGCGCGTTCGTTATCGGCGAGCGCACACTGCTCGCCCCACTCTATGACCGGCTGATCGGCCCGCCCGATCTCGCACATCTGCGGCGGCTACTCGATCTACCGCGTGGGTGGTGGCCGAGAAGGCTAGGGCAGCGGACGGAGTGTAACCAGAAGCGCCATGCGTGCATCAGAGATGTGTGGATACCAAGGCACTCCCCAGCGCGGCACGTGCGGATGGGAGACTGATGAAGGGATCGTCCTGATGATGAGCGATGACATGCCTGGGAACACGCCGGTTGATGAATCCGCGCCCCCTACGCCCCCCATGCGCCGTATCTGCTGCCTAGTTGCCCCGCAGCACCGTACGCCCTCGTTCGCCGATCATCTGCGTGCCGCTGCAGTGTGGGCGCAGATTCTCCAGGGTGCTGATGCCGCACGTGAGCAGGCGCAGATCACGGAGACTCCCGTTGAACGATGCGAATAACGCGACAAAGGAACTTCATATGCTGCCCACCTCATCTCGCACTATCCCGGCCCTCCCGGCGATTTCAGTCCGTAACCTGAAGGTCAAGCTCGACGCCAACGAGCCAATCGTGCTGATTGATGTGCGCCAGCCCGAAGAGTTCACCAACGGCCATGTGGCGGGGGCACGCTCGCTGCCCCTGCCGGAACTTGCGGCCCGTCTGGACGAACTGGCGAAGGATGCCGCCATCTACTGCATCTGCCTCTGGGATGGTCGCAGCCAGCGCGCCTGCGAGTTGCTCCAGCACGCAGGCTTCACCGCCGTGTTCGACGTCACCGGTGGAATGGCCGCCTGGCAGCAGGCGGGCCTCCCTATTATGCGGGGGTAGCCGATGCTTCCGCCTGTACCACATCGCCGCTGCCCGAGCCGCCCTTAAATGGGAAGATGGAAGGTTTCAGCCGCCGCCCCCTACAGGGCGGCCTGCTCAATCAGCCACTCGCGCAGTGCGGTCACGGAGAAGTCGGGTGCCACCGCCTCCAGATCTTTGAGTGCCGCGCGGGAGGGCGTCTCAGCCGGGATACCGAAGCGAGCGTACAGCGCGTCCTTGTCTACGTGGTAGGCGTCAACCACAGACTCGATAGTCATCCAGCCCTTGACCTCGGCGGGGTCGGCACCGCTGAGTTGTATCGCCGCCCCGTCGGGCGTGAGTTTGCCAGAGACCGACCAGAGCCCAGCGTACTGAGCAATCTGGATAGTGCCGAAGAAGAGTACCAGAATAAGGGCGGCGTAGGTGAGCCCGCTGATGCGCAGGCTGCCACGGGCGCGGGGTGCAGTGGTTTGGGTGTTCATGAGGTGTCTCCTAATCGCCACTCGTCGGCGCGGGTGCGGCGGCGGGACGAATGCCGGGTATGGCCAAGCGCAAGTCAATAGCCTCGGGGCGCGGACACTCGTTCACGCAGCGCAGGCAGGTGATACAGCTCAGGTCAGTGATGGCGTCGGCGCGGGCCACATCAATGCCCATCGGGCAGCGCTGGGTACAGAGGCCGCAACTGGTGCAGGCGCTCTCCACGCGCTCGATGCGTAGCGGGCTGAGCCGCCCCATTAGGCTGATTGTCGCGCCCAGCGGGCAGGCGTAGCGGCACCAGGCCCGCTCCACAAAGAGCGAGGCGATGAGCGAGACCGCCAGTACCGCTGTACCGACGCTCAGTTGAAGTTCAGCGAGGCTGAGGAAGGCCGACCAGGGGTCGTGGTCGCGGAAGACCATGCGGCCGTAGGTGATCGTCCCACCGATGATCCAGGCTAATACCAGATAGCGCCCGTAGCTGAGCCCGTGGTCAATGCGCTGTCCAAGGGTGGGGCCGGTGGCACTGCCGCGTGCGGAGCGCGGGTTGAGGGACTTGCGCAGGGCGTTCATCGCACGGCCCAGGGGTGGGATGCGGCGTTGGAGCCAGCGACTGAAGGCGTAGGTCCACTCCTGGATGGTGCCGAGCGGGCAGATCCAGCCACAGAATGCGCCACGGGCGACGATGGTGGAGACAGCGACGGCGAGGAAAAGGGCGAGGTTCGAGAGATGGGTGTGGTTAATCGTCCGTCCGCCCGTCAGATAACTGTAGAGCGTCTCCAGGCCACCGAAGGGGCAGAACGCCTCCGCAGAGGCGGCAGTCTCGCCGAGGACGAGGTGTCTCCCGGCAACGAAGACGACGAATCCGACAACACCAAGCTGAACGAGTTGGCGGAGAGTCTGGAGGCTCGGTCGGCGCCAGCGGACGCGGTCGGTCGGGGTACGAGGGCTAACAGTAGATGACATGGCAGATACTCCTTGGTCACATATCTGCCCTCAGCATACCGCCCAAAGATGGACAACTAATGGAGAGACGGTGGAGGTCTGCGGTACGATATGGGGAGGGCGCGTCCCTCCCCGCTTTTTCCCCGCTCCCGCACGATAGATGACACGGCCTACCCACGCCGGCGCAGGGTGTACCACGCTGAGTCCATCTGCCGATCACCGACCACCGTGGTGCCGTACTCAACCGTCTCGAACGCGAATGTGTCTGCGAAGAGGCTCATGATCGTCGCATCCGGGATGCCGGTTGGCCCCTCCTGTTCTGGCTCGCGCAGGTGCGCAAAGAGCAGGAAGAATCCGGCTGGCCGCACCAGACGCACCACCTCTGCCGCGTAGGATTGCAGATCCGCACCTTCACACCCGTGCATACATCCGACATCAATGGCGAGGTCGTATGGCTCCCCAAGGAAGCTCAGATCGGTCACAGATCCGACGTGCAGTCGCACCTGCGCCGCCAGTCCTGCCGTACGCACGCGCTCCTCAGCCAGCGCGATTGCCTCAGGGACAAAGTCAACGCCATCGGCTTCCCACCCGCGTGCCGCGAGGAAGACGCTCGCCCGTGCGGTGCCACATCCCAGGTCAAGGACGCGCCCACGGGGAAGGCGCTCGGCCACGGCAATGATCTCGGGTGGCGGCAGATCATGATCCCACGGGAGATCGCCGTCACGGTAGCGCTGCTGGAAGCGGGTGAAGCGGGTCGGCTCCGGGGTGGTCATTCGCGTATTCCTTCTCGTGGCGGTACATACGATAGCATGTCGCGTCACGCCATCTATTACGTGGCTGTCGCCTTGCCGCATGCAGTGTAGCAGCTTTCGTGACCCGCTCGCTATAGTCAGAGCGATCCGGTTGTTACAATACAACTAATATATTGGGGCTATGTACGCATATGATGTGCGATATACGCTATTATTTTGGTTGAAGCTCACCAGCGAGATCCTGGTGAGCCCCGCACATCCGATGGGCACGCCGCGTGCCCGCATCTGAGAGTATTCGCCCTATGAAGATCGCCTTTGTCAGCGACGACGGAACCACCATTCATCGCCACTTCGGACGCGCCCGCCAGTATGCGATTGTGACCATCGAGGACGGGCAGGAGACGCACCGTGAGATCCGGGCCAAATCCGCTTGCCACGGGCACGACCACGCCGGGTCGGTGCGGGATCATCACGATGACGCGCATCACGATGCGCTGCTGGCCGCGATCACCGACTGCCAACTGCTGGTCGTCGGCGGGATGGGCGCGGGGATGGACGAGCGCCTGCGCGGCGGCGGCATCACGCCCATCCGCACCCGCATCCTGGCCATTGATACCGCCGTTGCGCACTACATCAGCGGGCGGCTGACCGACACCATTGAGCTGGTTCACTAAGATGAAAGGCAAACTCTGATGACCGACGCGGCCTTCCAGGACTACTACCCCGATGCGCTGAGCCACTGCTACGCATGACCTCATCAATAATGTTACCCGAGTGTAAAGCATTTCTTCGCAGAATAGCTCTTATGAGCTTTATTTGTTAAAGAACGAACCAGGAAGTCTTGCCACGCCATCAACGCTCAATTATGTCGAGTGTATAGCACGTGTAACATATCAGCCCCTATGTTACACGTGCGAGTCGTTCGCTCGAAACCGGTGCCCGTGACCGGGGGATGAGCGGCAGGGTATGAACCTTGACAACTGACCGTCCGATGCGGGGCGCAATCCCCAGCCTCCCGTGAACAGGAGAAATGCACGTTCCCCACGGTAGCGACTGGCCCTCAATCCGTGAAGCGGGAACGAACGCAGGCCCGCGCCGAGTCCAACGGCGTCACGCCTGCAAGCAGGTGCGTAGGGGTAGGAGACGAACAGGTGTCTGACCCATCGTGATAGGGAACAAGCCAACGTGGGCTAATGGCTTGACCAAAATGGTACAGGATAGGGGCGTGGCAGCGGTGTAACTGACCACGGTTCACCCCCGTTAACTCCGGTGGATAGCCTGGCCCTAACCGCACACACAACGGACGGTCGGAACGACGGAACCACCTTGCGGGTCTCGCCTCAGCGAGCAGGTGCCCACCCTATCCCGCAGGGGGGAGGATTCCCCAAGAAGCCAATGCCCGACCTAATCGTCGGGATACGCTGACGTGGGGACGGTTCTCTGGACGGTAGGGATGTGAGTAGGAGTACAAATGTCATGAACACGGCCACCCCGCCAGTGTATGAATGGAACACCCGGCCCTGGAAGCAGATCGAACGCCGGGTATTCAAGCTCCAAAAGCGTATCTACCAAGCCTCTCAGCGTGGCGATACCGCCACCGTCCACAAACTCCAACGCTTGTTGCTACGCTTCTGGTCGGCCAAGCAACTCGCCGTTCGGCAGGTCACACAGGACAACCAGGGCAAACGCACGGCGGGCATTGATGGCGTGAAATCGCTCACCCCGCCACAACGTCACGCTCGCGACCGCGCCACACAGGCGTTGGTCAAGCTCGCCCTGGAACCCGAGTGGGAAGCGCGTTTCGAGCCGAACAGCTACGGCTTCCGCCCTGGACGGTCAGGTCACGACGCCATCGAAGCCATCCGCTCCTGTACGTGTTTGAAACCCAAATACGTCCTCGATGCCGACATCGCCAAATGCTTCGACCGGATTAATCACCAGGCACTTCTTACCAAGCTCGCAACCTTTCCCACCCTTCGTCGGTGCATCCGGCGCTGGCTGCAAGCTGGTGTCATGAATGGATCGGAACTGTTTCCCACCACGGCAGGCACGCCCCAAGGGGGCGTCATCTCACCCCTCCTCGCCAATGTTGCCCTGCACGGGTTGGAAACCATGGTTCAGGCGACGGCTCCGCGCCACAAGGTAAACGTATAATGGCCCAGTTTGTCAAGACAGTAATTCAGGCAGTTATCCGTGTAGTTCTG
>JBAXMH010000113.1:0-14831 GCA_037134395.1 Chloroflexales bacterium | reverse complement strand
CTGGGGCACAAGGACATTCGCACCACAATGGGCTACGCCGAGGTCAACGATGCGGTGCTGCGGGCCGCGCTGGAGGGCGGGCCGAGGGGGTGATGATCACGCAGGCACGGAAACATCGCCCACGAGCGAGCCGCCGCGTCCTCCTCGGCCTCGTGGCGCTGATCGCGGGCGCGAACAGGCATCTGGCCACGGCAGGATGATCTTCAGTTGCAGAAATACAGGAGGCGCGTCTCGCACCGTGCGCCGAGGAGTGGGTGGCACGAGCCGCAGCGGGTGCGGGTAGGCTCTTCTCAGAGCTGTTCACGGGGTGTCACTTCGTACCGTTCTGTCATTTCCTGGATGGCCTTGTGGAACAGTTCGACAAGTTCCGGTGGGTCGAGGACACGACACGCCGATCCATATCGCAACAGAATCTGACGCGCCTGCCAGACGTTCGTAGTCGTTGCGGTGACAAGGGCGCTCCCATCCTCTTGATAGTCAATCGTCGTGTGCGGGAGGTGTTCTGCCACATCACGGCGGCGTGCGACGTTGGGGTGCAACCAGTACCGCACGATGAAGACATCGGGCTGACTGCGCAGCGGAGGTATTTTGTTAGGGAGAATGCTCATACTGGTCGGTACGATGCGGTCGAGCCGATAGTGAATGGCTGCGGGGAGACGTGCGGCGGGATCTCGCGGATGGACATCGAGGAGAGTTGCATCCAGGTAACAGTGGCCATCCGGACGAAAGAAGACTTCGTAGGGAGCCACGCGATGGTGTGTGACTGTTCCGTCCGCCGAGTTGTCGTGATAATCGAACTCTAGTTCTTGCCCTAACGCGGCAGCCCGCTTTGCCTTTTTCATGACGCGAGAGTCAATGCGATCTGCCGAGGTTTCGGTCATGTGGAGGCTGACCGTTCGCCGCTGATCTCGATGTTGATTCTGTCGTGTTACAGGGAGGAGCAGCATGATTCGGTCAAGCAGATCGCGAATATAGGCATGCTCGGGGATGGCGGCACCGCGTGGAAAGCTGGAATCAAGGAACGAGAGTGCTTCCATGCAGGTGTCGGGCAGATCGAGCAGGGCGAGTTCGCCAAGGTTGTCGAGGACGTAGACCTTGCTCGTGCGGTGAAAGACGATGTGACAGCCATACTCCGCTTTAAGCGTGTCGAGGTCGTTTTTGAAGGCGTTTGCACTATCCCCCACGTATCCCTCCCCGTGCATTTCTCGCTGGATGGCCTCAATTACCGCATCCTTGGTTAAGGGACTACGCAGAAGCAGGCGAATGATGATCAACCGACGCCGGAAGATGAGCCATGAACTGCGCTTTGTTCCGCCACGACGATCACTCATAGAGATTTCTGCCTCATGTGTCGTCGGTGATACCAGAGGATCGCTCGCGCCGTCAGTCTGTTTGTCGCCGCTCGGAGGGCAGGCGCGGCGATCACGATGAGGGTTTCGATCTGCTCCGCAGTGAGTTCCCAGTGTTGCTCGCTATTTTCTGCCTGAACCAGCGGGAGCCAACTCTCCAGCAAACGAAGCTGAGTACGGTTATCACCATCATTACGTGACACCATCGGCATATCCCCCGTTCTTACGCGCATTTTTGTGCGGCACTGCGTCTGTTATGTCAGTGTACGGAGGAGATAAGGCACAAATGCACGCGGATGGGACGGGTTATGATGCGGTGCTTTATGCGGATTCTCAACCCCATCCACCGCAGCGCCGCTGCTAAATAAATCGCCGCTGTACTTCGGCATACCCCACTCCGGTCGGCCCGCGCTCATCGCCGCACACAGATCGCGCACACAATCCCAGGCCCAAGATGGGGGCGCATGGCTTGTGGATCAAAGGTGAAGCGAAGAAACGTTTGAGGCGGCCCCTAACAATCATCAATCGGTCGCAGATCACCCAGCAGCATCAGCTCAAGAGTGCCCCTATCGGCGGCGGCGGAATCCGACAGAGCCGCACGCCGATCAGGAGTCAGACCAGCGATGAGGTACTCCGAGTATCGTGACGATGACGTGCGCAGGTGGCGGGAAAAAGTATACCACAGAGGGAGATCAGGGCGCATTTGTACCCTAAGTGGAACGTATGCTGTTGTCAGAGAGCAACATCATACAGGCGCACACGGAGATCTCCATGACCGTCACATCCACACCTCCCGCCGTCGCAAAACGTTACCCATCACTGCGCTTTCTTACGGGAGTGTACAAGTTTGTTGGGGCGCTGATACTGGTTGGCGGCTTTTTCTTTGGCCTCTCGCAAATGACATCGGGCAGCTTTGGGGTGATGGTGGGACTCAGCACGATTGTAAGCAGCCTATTCATGGCCGGCATGTGCGGACTGATTGCCGAAGGTGTCGAAGTCTTCCTCGGCATTGAGGAAAACACCCGGCAGGCAACCCTCATCGCCGCCCAGTCAGCTATGACTTCGCCCGTACAGACGGACATGCGTCAGATGGCGGCAACCCTTGCCGTTGCCACGAGACTGCTTGAGCAGGTGTCCATCAACCAGCAGCAAACGACCCAGCGGCTCGATACGCTGACCATCGGACTAGACGAGGTACGCGGCGGAATCGGCACGGGGGTGAAATCTATCGAATCTATCGCCGAGAGCAGCAAGGCCACCGCCACGCTGCTGTATCGCAATGGCGCAAAACCAAGTTGATGGATTTGAAAGTTAGATCCTGAACAACACTATTCCCACGCTATGGCAGTACTGTCGTTACCCATCCTAATTCACCGAAGGAGACATCCCCATGCGTTCGTCCCACACCTCGCCCCACATTCTTGCTGCTCTATCCTTGACTGTCATTCTGACCCTGTTCACGTCCGCTTGCGGCAGCACGACTGATCGTATGGCCGCAGCGCGCCCGACCGAGGCACCTGCCACTGGGGGAACGACCGCTATCACACGTCCGACCCAGGCATCCGCTACTGGGGGGATCGTCAATGCGGCAGCCACTATCGTGCGCCCGACTCCGCCACCCGCTGCCACCGTTGTCCCCACCGCACCACCTACGGCAACACCGGAGCCACTCCGTGCTCTCGTCGTTAAGGCCAGTGGTTTCGGCCAGAAGGGTAAAAGTTTCGGCTACGGCGTGGTCGTCGAGAATCCGAATAGGGCAGCTTCTTTGGAGGGTGCCGCACTCCAACTCGTGGCCTACGACGAGGCAGGCACGATGCTTGGCACCGAGGACTCGACCATCCCGCTGATTCCGCCGGGAGCCACAATCCACTTTGGCGGTAGCACCTTCATTGACACCGATTCCCCTGTGAGTCGCGTTGAGGTTCAGGTCACGGATGAGGGTACCGCACAAGCGGCCACCCCTGAGCAGATCCCGCCCTTCAGCGTTAATGCGATCAGCTTCCGTGAGAACGCCATCGGCCAGCATGTAAGTGGCATCGTGAGCAATCCGTTCGTCGCCCCCCTGACGAACCTGTATGTGGGGGTCGTTGTCTATGACAGTGCAGAGAAAATCATTGGCGGCGGCTTCACCTTTCTCGACTTCCTGCTCCCTGAAGGAAAAAGCCCCTTCGTGACCAGCGTCACCGTGAATGGGACGCCCGCTCGAATCGAGGTGAGTCCGATTCTCAGCACCCTGACCCTGTGGGGGCAGCGTGATAAAGAGAAAATGCCTCCGCTCACGATGATCGAGCAAGGAGGAAGCCTAAACGGATCTCAGATTGGGTATGGTATTATTGTCGAGAACCCCCATACAACGCAGGCACTGACTGGTAGCAAGTACACCATTGCCGCTTACGCGAATGACGGGACAGTTCTAAGTGTCGAAAGCGGCTACTTTGGACTCATTTTGCCCGGTAGCAAAGCGGTTCGTGCGGGTACCCTCTACATAGACAGCGACGGTGTTTCCCCGGATCGCGTCGAGGCCATCATCTTCCCCGGCAGCCTAGAGAATGCGGAAGGCAAGTTGGCTTTTTCGATAGAGGGAGCCACTTTCGTGACCGGCTCCTACACCAGTAAGACGACCGGCCAGATTGTGAATCCCTATGACAAGAAGGTCAAGAACGTCCAGGTCAACGCGATTTTACGTGACGCGACCGGGAAGATCATTGGCGGAGGCGCAGCTTACAGCGACACCATCCCCGCGAAGGGCAAGGCTGCCATTGAAATCAGCGTTGCGGTAAGCGGTGAGGTCGCAACCACGGAATTGTATGCCAACGAGGCGGGAATCACGAGCATTGGCGATAAGTAGCATAGATTCTGTGTCACAGAAACCGCTTTCGTTCGTGGTCAATTTTGGTACAGGTACGGACAGAGAAGGAGTAGAATGAATCCATCGCCCCTCGACGCTGCCCTTGCCGCACTCCGCCACTGGGCCACGGGAGAAGATCCCGCAGATCCGCAGCGCGATTGTGTCCAGCACACTGCCTGGCTCACCACCGGCAAGCCACCGGAAGCGGACTGGCCCACGTTTAACAAAGAAGAATCGCTCACGTCGATCTTCAGCCGCATCAAGAATGATGACGATGCCTCACCCCAGGTATTCCTGCGTCGGGCTGCGCTGCGAATCGAGCGTGATGTACTCTTCCCGCAGGCCCAGTCCGGCGCGGGCGAGGATGTGGTATCACCGCTGCGCAATGCGCTGGCCGACCTCGACAGTCGCGACCTGACGGGCGCGGCGCTGCTGGAGGGCACACTCTTCGCGCTCCAGCACTACGCATGGGCGCTGCCTTCGCCGCTGGAGGCTGTCTCGCTCTATGACTTCGCCCGCACCCACGCGGCCCTGGCCGCCGCCCTGGTGGATAACCCCGTCGGCGATGTCTGCCTGATCGGCGGGGATGTGTCGGGGGTGCAGCACTTTCTCTATACGCTCACCGCCGATGGGGCCACCAAGCAACTGCGCGGGCGCTCACTCTACCTCCAGTTGCTCACCGACGCATGCGCCCGAATGCTGCTGAACGCCGCTGGGATGCCGACGGCGAACCTGATCTACTCCGGTGGCGGGCGCTTCTACATGCTGCTGCCCACTATGATCAAGGGCCGCACTACAAACGACTGGCTGACCGATCAGCGGCGCTGGCTCGACACCTTCTTTCTTCACACGCATCAGGCTGAGCTGTACCTAGCGATTGGATCGGCTACGCTCAGTCAGCAGGATTTGACCGCCCCGACTCTGTTTCAGTCGGCCTGGGGTCGGGCAACTCGTGCGATCAATGATGCTAAGCGGCGGCGCTTTGCTGACCTCGGCCCAGCCTTCGGCGATCTCTTTGCGCCTGAGGGGCATAACGGCAATCAGGATCATGTCTGCGCTGTCTGTGGCTTCCAGGGTGAGGCCCAGAGCTTTGTGCGCCAGAATGATGAACCGCCCCGCTGTAAGCTCTGCGACAGCTTTGAGGATCTCGGTCGTCTACTGCACAACGCAGCGCATCTGGTGATTCATCACCTCGATCTCCCAAAAGATCTGCCTTTTCCCTCCCGTGGTCGGCGCAACTGGCAGCAGCAGTTGCGCGATCTCGGCAGCCATATACAGCTCATCGGGGCGCACGCCCGCTCCGGTGATCATGGGAATGCCGTGCCTTCCGGAAATGTCCGCTATACCAGCGTGTTTGACCTTGATAACGAGGCGCTGAACGTCTCTGATGCGGATCTCGCTCGCCAGGGCTTTACCCCTGGCCCTTGGGTGCGCGGTATGCGCCCGATGGCAAACACGACCCCGACCATGACGGATGCTGACAAAAATGACTGGAAACCCCAGAAGAAAGGTGAACAAGCACCTCGGCTTGGTGATGTAAAGCCCTTTGGCGTGATGGTTGAGCAGAGCCGAGGGGTGAAGTGCCTCGGAGTGCTGCGCATGGATGTGGACGACCTGGGCGATCTCTTTCGCTATCGGCTCGATAGCGGTCTGGCCCGCGTCGCCGCGCTAAGCGCATCGCTTAGTCTTTTTTTCGAGGGCTGGGTGGGCGCGCTCTGCGATACGATGAATGACCCGCAGCGGCGGATGGAGCGTGGTGGCCCTGGCCTCAATGCTAAGGGCAGCGTCTACTGCATCTATAGCGGCGGTGACGACCTGTTCATCGTCGGGTCGTGGCACCTTATGCTGCCGCTGGCGCACTGGATCAGTGAGGATCTTGCCCGCTTCACCGGAGGCAATCCGCTGGTTCACCTCTCAGGAGGGATTAGCCTGCACACCGCTAAGTTCCCGCTCTACCAAGCGGCTGAGGCTGCCGATGAGGAACTGAAGGGAGCCAAGGCTCGCGAGGGTAAAGCCGCCCTCGGTTGGATCGAGCAGGTAACGGCCTGGAAGTATATGCCGGAGCTATTCGATCTGACGTGCAGACTCGACGACTATCTGGACAGAGATCAGCCCCATGCGCTGCTCCAGACCTTCCAGCAGCTCTATGTGCAGTACCGGGCGACGATTGACCCGGAGCAACAGCGACGCCAGCGGCGACAGCGAACGGGGCAGCCATACTTCGGCCCCTGGATGTGGCGTGGTGCCTACCAGCTCAAACGAGTCGCCGATAGCCTGCGCACAAAGAGTCCTGCCGATTCTCGCTTCGTGGAAGACCTGCACAAGAAGCTGCTGGATGGATTAGATCTGCCAACAAATGAGGGCGCACGCGCAATCGAACGCTACGGCTTGGCAGCACGCTGGGCGCAGATGTTGAATCGTAACGAGAAGGAGTAGCCACTATGGCACTGCTGAGTGACCAGGACATCAAAGCGATCATCGAGGATGGCAATAACCAGAAGCTAGTCGCTGGTGCCAACACAGTCGGTACTAACCTGGCACGCCAGCTCACCACCAGCCAGATCCGGGGCATCTTCGGCTCGGTGCGGCGGATCGAGCTAGATTGGCAGGATGCGGCAAATGCTGATCGGGTGCGCCGCGCCCAGCGCGAGTTTGCCCTGCTCCAGCCGCGCATGGCCTATCAGGCCCGCAAAGAGCGCGGGCGCGGTGTTGAGGAGTTGCGCCAAGTGCTTGACCCAGCCATGCGCTATGTCGGCACTGACTACGAGCGCTTTCGCAATTTTGTTGATTTCTTCGAGGCTATTTTGGCGTACCACAAAGCCAATGGCGGCCAGTAAAAAGGAGTACCCCCTATGACGACGCCTCCCGAGATCATCCAACTTCAGGGTCGCCTGCTGCTCTCCTTCACGGTTATCGCCAAGACCGGCCTGCATATCGGCGGATCGCCCGGCGTCCTCTCGATTGGCAACGTGGATAACCCGGTTATCCGCGACCCGCTCACTCGTCAACCCTACATCCCCGGCTCCTCGCTGCGCGGCAAGATGCGCTCGCAGATGGAAAAGCAGTATGGCCGCCCACAGAATAACGGTATTGGCAATCAGGTAAGGATTCATACCTGCAAGAGCGCCGATGAGTATGCCACCTGTAATGTCTGCAAGACCTTCGGCATCCCTGGTGAGCATGCGCATTCCGAGACCTCTCGGCTGATTGTGCGCGACGCCTTTCTGACCACAACAAGTGTGGATCTGCTAGACAAGGCCCGCACCGATCTGCCCTATACGGAGGTGAAGTGGGAGGCGGCGATTGACCGGGTGACCTCGGCGGCCACGCCGCGCCAGCAAGAGCGTGTGCCCGCCGGGGCTGAATTCGATGGTGGGCTGGTCTTCAGCCTTTATAGCCGGGGCAGTCGCGAGGATGATCTAAGCGAGCTTGTCCTGTTCTCCAACGTGATCGAAGGGCTGGAACTGGTCGAGCAGGATTACCTGGGTGGTCAGGGCGCACGCGGCAGCGGCCAGGTGCAGTTTAGCGGGCTAAAGCTCCAGCTCAAGCGCGGCAAGGATTACGACAAGGAACACCTCGTCATCGAGGGGAATAACCTAGAGGAACTGCGCACGAGGTGGGAGCAGCGACTAGGCCGTACAACCAAGTAAGGGGATGGGCTATGCTCGCATTTCGCTTACTCCCACGCAGCGGCTTTCACTTTGGGCAGCACGGTATTGATGTGGAACAGACAGTCGAGCATTGCCCGTCCGACACGCTCTACGCCGCGCTGTTCATCGAGTCGCTGCGCTGGAAGCTGCCCTTCTTCAGCCCGACCACCGACTATAACGCTGACGATCCACTCGACCCGCCGCTGCTGCTTTCGTCAGCCTTCCCGTATATCGGCGAGGTACAACTGCTGCCGCGCCCGCAGCTACGTATCCCGATCACTGAGCAGTCGGGCAGCAAGTGGCTCAAACGGCTGGAGTATGTCTCGCCGACGATCTTCAGTCTAATTGTCGCTGGTGGCGATGATACGCTCGACCCCTATATTAAAGTGCAGGGCCGCCTGCTGATGGGCGGCAAGGTCTGGGTCGCCCATGCCGATGGTGCTCTGCCGATCAATCGTTATGGCGCGGAGGTTGAGCGATTCTGGCAGGTTGAGACCGTTCCCCATGTGACGGTTGATCGTGGGCAGGCCACATCAAACTACTTCCAGGTGGGCAAAGTAAACTTTGCCGAAGGTTGTGGACTTTACCTGCTGGCTGAAGAGCGCCAGCCAGGGGCCGCCAATTCGCTTCTGGCGCTGCTGCGTTACCTCGGCGACAGTGGGCTGGGTGGGAGGCGTAGCACAGGCCAGGGCCAGTTCACAGTGGATCGTGCCGCAACGCCGATGCTGCCTTCGTCCCCGCACCCGCAGCGGATGGTGCTGCTCAGCCGCTATCGTCCCTCGCATGCCGAGATTGCCGACGGGGTGTTTGGCCCGCAGGCCAGCTACGGGCTGGTGCGGGTCGGTGGCTGGCTCCAGAGTCCCACCTCAACTGTGGCCGCCCAGCGCCGACAGAACCTGCACATGCTCAGTGAGGGTTCAGTGGTACACCTGCGCCCCGACGGTAGCCCACCGCTCGGTACTATCTGCGATGTGCGCCCACGCTACTTAGTAGGCGACTTCCCCCACCCGGTCTGGCGCTACGGGCTGGCGATGGGTGTGCCGATTGGAGGCGAGGCATGACGAGCTATCAACTCACCATCACCACGCGCTCACCACTGCACATCGGCGCGGGCGGCCCCGATCTGCGCAAGGGGATCGACTTTGTCGGAATCGGGCGCTCCATTTATGTGTTCGACACCGCGCGCGTTCTCGACTACCTTGTCAGCGGGGCCGATGATGAAGCGGCGATGCTCGACAAGGTGACACGCACGGTCAACCTGGCCAGCTTCCTAACCGAGCGCGACTTTCGCGAACACCCCGACCTTGCACTCTACCGGCTGAGCGGAGCCACTAGCGTGAGCGAAGTGCGCCCACTGCTCAAAACCTACGATGCGCGCCCGTATATGCCCGGATCATCACTCAAAGGAGCCATCCGCACCGCCCTGATCGACACGGCGCTGCTGGCGCGGGAGGAGCCGCCCGACTGGCGCAAGCTGGGAGATCGTGACAAGTACGCTGCCCAGGAGCTTGAGCGCGATGTGACCGGGCGCGGCGAGCGTCCCGCACAGGCACCGAACTACGATCTCTTTCGCACCATCCGCATTGCCGATAGCGCACCCGGCGAGCGGACATGGCTCAGTCTCAGTAATATCGCTGTCTGGCCAGCGGGTGAACAAGGTATCCCCATCGACATAGAAACTATCGACGCTGGGAGCGTCTTCACCAGCACACTCTCAATTGACGAGTATTTGTTCAGTCAGCACGCAGCGCAACTCAACTTTGCTTCGCGCCGCCCGCTCATTGATGGACTCGCCGACGCTTGCCGTACCAATGCCGAGGCGCGCATTGCTCACGAGCGAGGCTTCTTTGTTGAGCGTGATGTTAAGCCGATTATCCGCTTCTACGACGAACTCCATACCCGGCTCCAGGCACTCCCGCCTAATGCCTGGCTCATACAGGTCGGCTGGGGGGCCGGATGGGACAGCAAAACCATCGCACGTACCCTGCGCCATCACAACCAAGTTGCTGGCGTGGTGCGGCGCTACGGACTTGACCGGGGCAAAGGGCGCGGTGGCTCCTTCCCGGCCACCCGCCATGTGGTTATTGACCAGCGTAATACGCCGCTGGAACCGATGGGCTGGGTTGAGGTGCGGATGGAAGGGTGATCAGTAGTAGTGGAGTTGCGATCTCGTGAGGTGATCCATGATACAGAGTAATGAATTTCATTCACCGATCTTCGACAACATTACCGAAGGTCACCTCAGAGATCGTAAACAAGAGCTTCATAAAGTGTTGTCTCATGATAAGGGGCTAAAGGATTTTCTTGTCGATGTGGTCGCACTTGCTAATAGTGCTCGTTTACGTGGGCAAGATTCCTACTTGCTTTACGGGGTGGATAATGATCGACGTATTATTGGTATCGAAGGCCAGGATATCAAAGACCCACCTCGTGATCTTGCGGCAAAGACCACAGACACTGATATTGAAAGGCATCAGGGCGAGTTTGTGGGTCATCGTCTTCTAGATGTCATCAAGCGTCATATTGGAGGTTTTCATGCTCGGTACGAATTCGGGTATGTAAACGACCATTTGGTAAGTTATCTGGTTTTTCCGGGCAGGACACCTGAAAATTGGCATATTAATTTATATCAGATTGTTTGCGATGTAATTGGCCCCGAAAGTAAAAATATTCTACTCAGAGCAGGTGATTGTTGGACACGAAGAGGAGAGTCCAATGACAGGGTAGAAGAAAGAGACAAGTCAGGTTTGTATTGTCATGAGATAATTCCTTTTATTACTACACGGCAATGGTTGTTATACGCCCGTAATCATGGTCAAGAGACTAGTACAGGATTAGATGAGGTACTTATTCCGCTCTATGGAGAGTATAATCGAGCATTATCCCAGTCTGAGCAAAGAGTTGACGAGGTAATGCTACAATGTATCAATAATCAATGAAAAATCGTGATTGTATGTAACGGTCCTGGCTCAGGTAAGACAACTATGTTGCGACAACTTACCGTAAGGCTCGCTCAGGATTTAGAAGGAGCAAGCAATGTTGATCAACTAAGAGAGTTGGATTGGTATGGTGAACCACAAAACCCCATTCCAATATACTTCTCACTTGCCGGATATAGTCACAGAATCCGTGGCGATATCAAGAAGTGTCTCTGTGATCAGTTTCGTAATTCTGGGAGATTTGATGATTTTGACGTGGAAAAATTCACAAAATTGCTACTCCACCGCCGATTACGATTTGCGATCTTTCTTGACTCCTTTGAGGAAATGCTACGAGATAATGAGAGCGGTAGTCTGGTAGCCCTGCAAAGTTTCTGTGCGGAGTTCTCATATCGGGCAACCATCTTTATAGGTTGTAGGAGTCAGTTAGTTTCCAGAGTACCAGGTGCAGATCAACATGATAATATCGCAATTCTTCCCATCCATGAACGATTTATCTATGAGTATTTAGAAAATTTATCCTTTTCCTCAACGAATGTCGTCGCAGAAATGATCCACCTATTTCAAAGTAAAATCGGAAATGACATATATCAGCTATTTGCCCGACCTCGGATGATAGAAGCTCTTAAAAGCTATCTCCAGAATCTTGCCACAGCTCAAATTCAAGCCCAAGTAGAGATCGAGAAACAAGAGTGTCGAGACGAAGCTAAGATTGAAACTCAGGATGTGCATGTCAACATAATACTATCTCATATACTGGAGCAGACGATTGAGTATTTCTTACGTACAGAAATTCGCAAACGCCCCCCTGAAGGTATTGAAAACACTGATATGTTGTTGGAAGAGATCAGACAAAAGTTAGAACACATAGCATTTCAGATCTGTACAAACAATAAAAACCCGTACATTGATTTTCAAAGGACATATGGGGAAGCTTTTATCGCTTGGTGTATTGATGCCGACATCATCAAAATTGATCGGAGGGTTGTAAAATTCACATCCCTGCTCATGCGAGATTATTTGGCTGCTGCTTGGATCTTTTATCAGGATTTGGGTGAGACTGTCGCTCTACTACCTGTACGGGTTTCCCAGTTTATCGCAGAGATTTCAGCTACGGATTGCTAGGATTAATTATGACGACTTACCTGTTAGCCAACATCGGCACCCGCGACGTGCAGATTGATAGCCACGAGGATCTCCCACCCGAGATGGTCAATCCAAAGACTGGTGCCCTCATTCCCCGGCGAGCTGGCGCGTACCTGCGTCAGCCTGAACAGTTCACCCGACTCCAGTCCCGCCTGCGCATACCCATGATCGAGAAGGCGCTGCGCCTCATCGCCCCAAAGCCGGATGCTAATCTGCGGATCGTTCTCTTCGCCACTGATCAGCCTGAGAGTGTCCTATCGCACTATCGCGACGGTGACACGATTTTCTTTGCCGAGTTGATTCGCGACATGCTTTTTGAGCGGCATCGAGCCACCGGCCTATCCAAGAAGCAGATCGAAGTTCGTCCAACCGACAGCAATCCCGGTGACTACGATCAGATGCATGACTTTTATCGGAAGTACCTACCGAACATTGTGGATCGGAAGCCCGCCCCTAATCCGGCATATCTGCTGATCGCTGGTGGTACGCCGCAGATGAACACCATGCTGCTGCTCATCGGTACGGAGGTATTTGGCCCTAGCGCACAGCCACTCTACGTTTCGCAAGAACTCGACCGTGCCCTCACCCTCGACACTACCCGATTGCTTTACCGACAGGCGCTGCAACGCAACCTTGAGGTCGTCCTGCGTACCTATGCGTATAGTTCAGCGCTAAAGTTGCTCGATAAGAACGAGGGTTACTTTGAGTCGGAGACTGATCGGTTGCTCCGTGCCGCCCTCGATTATGGTGTCGCTCGGCGTAATCTTGATCTCAACTCGGCAATCAAAGCCTTTGATCAGACAATTGCGCTCACCCGCGCCCTACGTGGGAGTGTTCACTCCTTTCAGCAGGAGGTCGTTGATCAGTCTGAAACGGCCTTGCTCCGCGAGACGATCTTCCTGGCTCAGATTGCCGATACGACTGAGAATTGGGCCGACTTCCTGAACCGCCTGTTCCGTTTCTCTGAGGGCACCATGCATCTGCTGGCTGAGCGCCTAGATGTAGCCTGGGGCGATAAGAAAACGCGATCCAGCTATAAGGAGAGTTGGTGGAATAATCACCGCGCCCTGCTGTCCGGGCTAGATCTCGCCACGCTGGAGCCGCCCGCCGATCCGACCCACGAGAATAGTACCCGCGAGGTAGACCGCATCAACCTACGCAAGATCATCGCCGCTCTGGCCACTCAGCCTGAGCATGAGCCGATCCGCAAGACACTTGATCAGCTCGCTATCGTTGATCAGCCGGTCTCCCTACGCAATGATATTGTCCATCGCTTTACGCCGATCTCCAGGGATGAGGTTGAGAAGAGGACTGGTGCGAGTGTGAACGATCTGCTTGCTGCGATGCGCCAAGCCTATCATGACGCCTTCAATGTGGTTGTCCCCGATGAGTCGCCCTATGACTCGCTGAACAAGTTGTGCAGCGACATCCTCCGAGGCATCCGATGACCATCCTGATCTGTAACATCGGTGGGCGCGACCTGACATGTGCCGAGTTCCCCAAGGAAGGCCGGGGCGAGCGTGAGTGGGCCGAGGAGGTGCTGGTTCGCTACGATGACCTGCGCCCGCTCCTGCGCCTGCCGATTATCGCCAAGGCTCTGGCCTATCTGACTTCCCAGGGCGTCACTCTCGACTCCGTGGTTCTGATCGCCTCTGACCAACTTTCTGGCACGTCCTTCTACGCGACTGATACCTGCCATACCGCCGCCGTCATCGCACGTATGTTTGCCGACAGTACCGCTGGCCACCTGCCCATTCCCACCGACCAGATCAGCACCTGGATCATCGCCAACGAGTCCGATGTCGGCAGCGACCCCTCGGACTATGATCTGGTGCTGGGCTTTCTGGAGCGCCGTCTGGCGCTCCTGGCGACCGCAAACCCCAGCGGTACGGCCTTCCTAGAGGTGACGGGCGGCACTCCCGCAATGACCACCGGCCTGCTGATTGCCGGTACCGAGGCGTTTGGCCCGCGTGCCGAACTGCTCTCCATTCACCCACGCCGCCCGCTGCCTTCGGCGCTTAATACCGGACGCCGGTTGCTCGCCGCGCCCCTGCGAGCGACGGTACGCTCAAACGCGGTCGCCTGTGCCTATGATGCCGCCCTCGCAACCCTTCACGCCAACCGCGATACCATCGCCGACCGGCTGGCCCCCGGTGCCGCCGATGCGATTGCGGCCCTGCTCACCTACGCCCGCTGTCGCTATAGCTTCGATTTCCCCGGTGCCCGCGCTGCTCTGGCGACCGAGGTTAGGCGACAGGAATCAGAAGACCCGATTTCCTTTACCACCCTGGCGGCCCAGGTTGCCGCCCCCGACCGAATTGACCTGCTGGCCGAGGTTCTCCACGGCGCAACTGTCCGCTACGACGCCGGACTCTATGCCGATTTTCTGACTCAACTGGTACGCTTTGAGGAGAATCTCTTGCGCCTGCTCTGCCTGGAGCGCGGCGTCCAGTTTGTCTCGCGCACGGATGGTAGCGACGATGACGATGGTTCGTTGATCAGTCGGGAATGGCTGCGTGCCCAGCCCTTCACGCTTAGCCGCGACCGCGACGATGGGCGAGACCGTGACTGTAGCCGGTCGGTCTTGCGTGAACTGGTGGGTCTGCTGGCTCAGGCCCGTGGCGAAAACCTGCGGGCGCTGCTCGACCGCATTGACCGGCTGCGCCCGCTGGTCTACCTGCGCAACGATCTCACCCACAGCCTCGACGGGGTGCGCCGTGCCGATCTGGCCTCCCGCTTCAGCGGGCGGCGACGTACCCCCGAATCAGAGGCCGATTCGATTATCCCGCACCTGTCCAGCCTGTTCGATCAGGTCGCCGGGCGCGTCCTGCCGCCCTCGCCCTTCGTGGCGATCAACCGGCTGCTCGACCACCTCATGATTGTAGATTTCAGATTGTAG
>JBAXMH010000112.1:0-14851 GCA_037134395.1 Chloroflexales bacterium | reverse complement strand
TTGGTGAGCCGGGAGGGGATCGAACCCTCGACCCTCTGATTAAAAGTCAGGTGCTCTACCACTGAGCTACCGGCCCCCGCGTGCATTATAGCCGAGGAGATCGGCAGCGTCAAAGCAGGTGTGCTATACTCTCCACCGTATCGCCGATCAGACGACAGGGGGTCGTATGCCATCCGTTCCCGTCCCGACAATTATTGAGCGCACTGCTCGTGGCGAGCGTAGCTGGGATATCTTCTCGCGCCTGCTCCAGGAGCGCGTGATTATGATTGGTACGCCAATTGATGATGATCTCGCTTCGGCCGTCATCGCCCAACTCCTCGTCCTTCAGCATCAGGATCCCGAGCGTGATATCTGGCTCTATATCAATAGTCCCGGTGGCGTGGTGCGTGCCGGTCTGGCTATCTATGACACGATGCAGTTGATTACCCCTGATGTCGCGACGGTCTGCCTTGGGCGGGCCGCGAGTATGGCGACGGTGTTGCTCTGCGGCGGTGCGAAGGGCAAACGCTTTTCTCTGCCGCATTCGACGATCCACTCGCACCCGGCCGGTGGCGGCGCTGAGGGCTATGCCCCCGACGTCCTGATTGCGGTCAATGAGATGCTCCGCCTCCAACGGATGCTGCGTGAGATTATGGCCGAACACTCGGGACAAACAATTGAGCGTATCGAACAGGATTTTAGTCGCGATGCCTATCTCACTGCCCAGCAGGCGATTGAGTATGGCCTCATTGATGCGATCCTCGACCCGAATACGGCACGATAAGAGGGGCTTGTGGATCGAGCCTGTGGTACGATGTTGTTAGGCGGACGAATTTCTTTTGAAGCATGGAGAGGGTGGAGATGAAGCTGGAGCGTCGGCGCGACGGCATTGTGTATGTGTTAGAGGATTACGGCACGGATGCCGAGAGGTTGCGTTGTTTGCTTACGCGCTGGTCGGGTGGCTATGTCCAGTGGGAGGCGACAGGTATTCCGTTGATCTCGCCTGATGGTGTGCAGTCGCGCAGCAGCGGGCCGACATGGGCGCTCTGGCGCCCGCGTGATGTCGTTGAGGTGCTGCCTGAGCTAGAGGATCCGGCTGATTTCCTGGATACTCCTGCGCCACCCGTTCCTTCTGAGACGAGCCACGATAACGCGGATCCTGACTCGGCGGAGGCTGTGCCACCTAAGAAGCGGGTGCGGCGCTATGTCCCCCCTCGGCTCCAGCCGCGCTCCACAAAGTATAAGAACCTGACTCGTATCGAGATGGGGCCAAAGCACCGACCTGGCTATCTGGTGCGTATCTCCTGGGCGAAGAAGACCTACGCGAAGTACTTTGCCGATGCAGCCTATGGCGATAGGCTCGGATCACTGACCGCCGCTGTGGAATGGCGTGACCAGATCGAGCGCGAGGTTGGTAAGCCGCGTACGAACCGTCCTGTCATTGGTGTGGCCTACTCAAACACCGGTGTTATCGGTATCACGCGCACCACAAAGGCGGGCAAGCCGATCTTTCAGGTGACGTGGTACGAGAATGGGAGGCAGCGGCGGCGCGTGTTTAACATTGACCACATGGGTGAGCAGAAGGCGTTCAAGGCGGCACGCAAGATGCGAACCGAGGTGGAGCGGCAGATGATCTAGTGGCGATCCTTCGCTCCCAGGACTTTTCTATGAGCAGTACGGCGAGAAACGTTGTTGATCTACGTAGTGATACGGTGACTCTGCCGAGTCCGGCGATGCGCGAGGCGATGGCGCACGCCGATCTGGGTGATGATGTCTATGGTGAGGATCCGACAGTAAACCGGCTCGAAGAACTTGCCGCTGAGATGATCGGCAAGGAGGCGGCAGTGCTGGTACCCACCGGCACGATGGGCAACCTGAGCGCGGTGCTGGCTCACGGCGCACGTGGCGAACGGGTGATTCTTGGCGACGAGTGCCACATCTACTACTATGAAGCCGGTGGGGCATCGGCCCTCGGCGGGCTGATCTACCACGCCTTGCCCAACCGCGCCGACGGTACGATCAGCCTCGATGCCCTGCGCGAGGCTGCCGAAACCGGGGCCGATCTGCATACGTCCCCCCCCGGCCTGATCTGTCTGGAGAATACCCACAACCGCTGCGGTGGCGTGGTGCTGCCCATCAGTTACATGGCCGCCGCCTACGCCATCGCCCAGGAATACGGGCTGCCGCTACACCTCGATGGTGCTCGCATCTTCAACGCTGCTATCGCCATCGACGTTGATGTGCGCGAGATCACCCGGCACGTTGATAGCGTGCAGTTCTGCCTCTCTAAGGGGTTGTCTGCGCCGGTTGGCTCGCTGGTGGCTGGCTCGCGCCCCTTCATCGCACGGGTGCGCCGCATGCGCAAGCTCCTCGGCGGTGGCATGCGTCAGGCTGGGGTGTTTGCCGCCGCCGGGATTGTCGCTCTGCACGAGATGGTCGCTCGCCTCGCTGATGATCACGCTAACGCACGTACCCTCGCCGCCGGCCTGTTCGATATTCCTGGCCTCAGCCTTGATATGGATCTGGTGCAGAGCAATATCGTCCGCTTCACGCTCAACGAGGGCCATGTGAGCGTAACGGATCTGCTCGCGGGGCTGCGGGCGCACGGCGTGCTGATGGGCAGTATGGGCGGTACCACCGTGCGCGCCGTGACTCACTATGGCATCGGGGCCAACGATATCAGCTATGCCGTACAGGCAGTGCGTGCGGTGTTGGCCTGACCGCCGCCATCACACGGGTTGCTCGGGACGGCTCATACGGGAGCGGATAAACTCGATTACGATGGGCAGCACCGACACGAGGACGATGGCCAGGGCGACCAGTTCGAAGTTCTCTTTCACAAAGGGGACGTTGCCAAAAATATAGCCCGTACCCAAGAAGAGCAGAACCCAGAGGACACCGCCAACCACGTTGAAGGTGATGAACTGGCGATAGGGCATCTTGCCCATGCCCGCGACAAAGGGGGCGAAGGTGCGGACGATTGGCACGAAGCGGGCCACAATGATTGTCTTGCCGCCATGCTTTTCAAAAAATTTATGGGTGCGGTCAATGTACTCCTGCTTAAGCAGGGGTTTGGGCCGGTCAACCATCCAGCGACCGAGGGATGAGCCGATCCAGTAGTTCACGGTGTCGCCCAGAACGGCGGCGAGGATCATGAGGATAAGCAGCAGCGGGAAGGGAAGGGCACTGGCGTACTGCGCCGAGAGTGCGCCAGCCGCAAAGAGCAGCGAGTCGCCGGGGAGAAAGGGCGTGAAGACCAGCCCGGTCTCGCAAAAAATGACCACAAAGAGGATGCCGGTTGTCCAGCCACCGTAAGCGGTGACAAAATTGCCGAGATGCCTGTCAATGTGCAGAATGAAGTCAATGATACTCTTCACAAGATCCATTATGTCACCCTTACGTCGTGCGTTATGTGCATAATCGCCGGGGCGATTGTACCCGTCAGGTGGCACAAAGTCAATCGTAACCCCTCACCCTTAGGGCTACGTCAAAGCGAACCCCTGCTGGTGGCGGTGGTGTGAAGCGTATTCCATGAGCCTCAGATGCGCCTAGCTGTCTGCAAAGTGCCGGGCCTGAGCAATCAACGCCTCAAGCGATGCGACCACTTGGATCTCAGGTCGAGCCAGACGGCTCTGGATCTCAACGACTCCCACCACCCCCGCAGGGTACACAAAACGCGGAACCTCGTGACGAGAATTCCGCGTTCTACCGTGGTGGAGCGACGGGGAATCGAACCCCGGACCTCCTGCTTGCAAAGCAGGCGCTCTCCCAGCTAAGCTATCGCCCCAAGATTAACGTGACATGCAATATGCAATGCATGTCTCCATACATTACACATTGCATGTCTGGTGGGCGTAGGTGGACTCGAACCACCGACCTCGATCTTATCAGGATCGCGCTCTAACCAACTGAGCTATACGCCCGAACAACGTTGCTGAGTATAGCATAGGCCCTCATGTGTGTCAAATTTATCCGGTGTCGTGTGCGTTTCTGCTCTCCTCCCTCGGCCCTCTCCTCAGATATGCTATACTCCTCTGCGGTACCTATCTATCCGCAGCCCCGTAGGAATCACTGATGGCGACCCAGGACTCTGATGTTCGTGTCATACCCAATGTTACTTATATTGTCGTCAACCAAGAGGATCTTGAGAAGCTCTATCGGGTGATCATCGAGAATGATGATGTGACACCGATGGACTTTGTGGTGCTGGTGCTGCGCACCTTCTTTGGCCTCAGTCTAGAAGATGCCTTGAATGTGATGCTCACTGCACATAATGAGGGTCACGCTCTGGTGACGATCCTCCCCCTTGACGAAGCCCAGGATCGCGTATATCGCGCACATACGGTCGCCCGTGAAGGGGGCTATCCCCTCACTTTTTATCTTGAGCCTGACTCGTGACCCGTGATGCCGTTTGGTTACGCATCACGCATGACATGCTATGCCTGGAGTAATAATGCATACCCGGCCCCGTATCGCCGCACTGCTGCTGTTCTGGTCGTTTCTGCTCGTCGCCTGTGGCCCATCTGCCGACGCTGCTGTTGTCCCTGGCTCGACAATTTCCCCGACCGTCACCCCCTCCTCTGTCCCTTCTCCCACGTCCATACCTGTCTTCGCTGCAGGATCGCGGGTCGCAGGCATTGATGTGTCTGGTCTGGACATGAGTGCCGCTCGCGAGCGCCTCGTCGCCGCGCTCACTATCACACCTGCGCCGCTTGATGTGCGGGTTGATGATATGTTGTTGACGATTGACCCACAGACAATCGGGCGATCTGTGTCGGTCGAAGATCTTCTCGGCCAGGCACGTGTGGCCCTGGGCACCGGGAAGCCAGTCAATCTGCCGCTCACGATCAGTCTGAATGAGACCGCTCTGCGTGCCCAGCTCTCATCCCTGGCCAGCCGTGTCGCCACTCCGGCTCGGATCAGTGTGATTAGTTCCACCAAGATAATTTCGCGTAGCTTCGCCTATACGCCTGGCACAACCCTTGATGTTGATGCCGCTATTTCGCGCATCCGCGCTGCGCTCTCCTTCGCCCGACCCGCCACCACCCTCGGGCTGACTCTCACTGAGGATCCGGTTGTCCCACAGGTGAGCAATGAGCGTCTTCTGGCTGAGATTCAGTCCATGGCCGGCCAGTGGAGCGGTGTGATCGGCCTTCACCTCCACGATCTGAAGAGCGGCACTGAGGTGCGCTTTCACGATAAGACGGTCTTCGCCGGGGCGAGTACGATCAAAGTCGCGATTATGCTGAACGCCTATATCAATCTGCCGAAGTTCACTAGTGAGCAGGGGCTTTGGCTCGATGAGATGATCAAGTATAGCGACAATATCGCGGCGAATAGCTTGCTGGCGGCGGCTGTCGGTGGCACCAGCACCGAGTCCGCTTTCGCGGGCGCTGCGCAAATGAGCAAGATGCTTGCCAACGACCTTGGTTTGCAGAATATTTACCTCTATGTCCCCTATGAAGCGCTAGATTATATTCAGCAAAATAAGATTGCCTATAAGTGTGGCCCCCAAGATCCGGTCGGTGAGAAGCCCTACACGGAGACGGGTTGCGCCCTGCGGGCCACGCCCTTCGCAATCGCCCAGATCTATGAGATGATTGATGCCTGCGCCAAGGGCGGCGGGGTGCTGCCTAAGAAGTTTGCACATCTTAGCCCCGCACGCTGCCAGCAGATGCTCGACCACCTGGCCACCAACGATGATAAGACGCGCATGGTGGCCGGTCTGCCCAATGGTACCCGCGCCGAGCATAAGAGCGGTTGGATCGAAAACCTCCAGGCGGATAACGGTATCATCCGCTCACCCGGAGGCGATTATGTGCTGGCGATATATGTCTACAAGAAACTGCCCAAGGGTGTGTTTATGTGGACGGATGAACAGATGGCTCCTGTGGTGGCGGCCTTCTCGCGGCTGGCGTACACGGCGTATAACCCGGTGAGGCTGAAGAAGTAGCTAAAAATAGCCGATAGCCGATAGCCGATAGCCGATAGCCGATAGTACGACAGTTGTAGTTTGAATCACCCCCCCCTAGCCCCCCCGCAAGCGGGGGGGAACAACGCATTATTCCCCCCCGCTTGCGGGGGGGCTAGGGGGGGTGATCGGCGAGAGCCTTTCTGCGAAGATAGTTACAACTGTAGTAATAGCCGATAGCCGATAGCCGGGCATCAGCGGCTCTTTGGGTGTTATACGCGAATCGTTTGGAAGGTTGAGGAGAATCTCTCGATGAGTTGTTGCCATCATTGTCGTGACGCCGAGAACCTATTCGACCGGCGCGACGCACGGCGTCGCCTCGTGCGCTACCAGCGGCGTGGCCCCGAGGGAACAACCCGGCTCCTGGTTGACGCCCTGCGCGCCGCAGGGGTTGTGGGCGCAACCATCCTGGACATCGGCGGTGGGGCCGGCGTTATCCATCACGAACTGCTGCGTGCGGGTGCCGCCCGAGCCACGGATATTGATGCCTCATCGGCGTATCTCGCTGCCGCCCGCGCCGAAAGCGAGCGGCACGGCTACGCTGAGCGAACCACCTACATCCACGGCGATTTCGTGGCCCTTGCCGACACCGTGGCCACCGCCGATATCGTCACACTCGACCGGGTTGTCTGCTGCTATCCGGATATGGTGGCGCTGGTTGAGGCGGCAGCCTCCCACGCCGGGCTGCTCCTTGGCCTGGTCTACCCGCGTGACGTGTGGTGGGTGCGGGCGGGGGTGCGAGTGGGTAATCTGGGGTTGGCGATCGAACGCTCGGCCTTCCGCATCTTCTGCCACCCAACTGCCGCTGTGGATGCGGCGATCCGACAGGCAGGATTCACCCAGCGGCTCCAGCAGAATCGCGGCATGTGGCAGGTGGTCCTCTACGCACGGGACTAACGTGAAAATAGGCCGGTGTCGGGTAGGGGCGCGTCGCGACGCGCCCCTACGACCCCTTTTTCATCGGGTGTTGTGCGGCGGAGCCGCATGGTTGTCTAATGTGAAAATAGCCGATAGCCGATAGCCAATAGATGGACATCTACTACGCCGCCTTGCGGCGCTCAAGCTCGGCCAGGATCTCGGCGTGCTTCTGCTTTGTAATCGGATAAAAGGCAGTAACGATCATGCCCGCGATCAGGGCGACTGTCGGTACCGGGCCGATCATCCAGCGCAGGGCGAGCAGGGCGCTGGCTGGCTGCTGACCAGGATCGAATTTGCCGTCGTAGCCAGCCGAGTTGAGGACTGCGCCCACCATAAACAGTCCGGCGGCGAGGCCAAACTTCTGAAGCAGAACCATCAGACCGTAGTACATGCCCTCGCGGCGTCTCCCCGTGCGCAGTTCATCGTAGTCAATCACATCGGGCATCATGCTCCAGGGGATAATGTAGCCTGTGGCGACGCCTACCCCCGCAAGTACCGCCAGCAGGATCGCCAGCCCCACCTGCTGCGGCTGCACAAAAAAGAGAAAACTCTGCACGCCGATCCAGAACGTCATACCGATCATGTAGACGGCCTTTTTGCCGATACGCGGGCAGATCGCGTTCCACACAAACAGGAAGACGAACGCGGAACCTTGTACGGCAAAGAGCATGATGGGCACGATGTCGCCGGGATTGTTAAAGGTTAGGCCGATAACGCTCAGCGGAAACTGCCGCACGCTGCCTAGCCAGTAGGCGACATAGGGGACAAGGACGGTTGATGTGATCTGGATAGCCAGCCACGAAAAGAGGTATATCCCGATCACAAAGAGGTACGGCCCATTGCTAAAGGTGGTGCGCAACTGCTCGCCCAGGCTCACTTGCTCCTCGTCATCGCTACGGAATCGCTCGCGTGTCCCCCAGAAGCACCACAACAGCGGTGGAACGCAGATGACTCCCCAGATCGCACCAGAGACGAGGTAGCCCGTCGTTGCATCGGCAAATCTGCCCACGATGAGTGGGTGGAGAACGGCGACAATCAGGCTCCCGCCAATGCTGAAGGCGAAGCGGAAGGCATTCAGGCTGGTGCGCTCGTCGTAATCCTGGGTCAGCTCAGGCGTGAGGGCCGTGTAGGGCACATTCACCGCTGTGAAGGCCGCATTGAGCAGCACACCCACAACAATGTAGTAGATAAATTTGCCCGTGTCATCGAAGGGCGGCACGATCCACTGAAGCGCGAAGATGATCCCAAACGGCACCGCGCCAAACAGAATCCAGGGCCGCCGACGCCCCCAGCGCGAGTGGGTGCGATCAGAGAGCCAGCCAACCACCGGATCGTTGACAGCGTCCCAGATGGTGAGGATGCTGCGCACGGATCCGGCTGCCAGCGGGTTGAGCCCCGCCACCTCGGTGAGGAAGACAAACTGGAAAAAAGAGATGACGATGGTAACAATGGCGGGGGCGAGATCGCCGGCACCAAAGGCGAGCTTGGCGCTGAGCGACAGACGTTCGGCGGGCCCGGTGACGGCGTTGTCGGCCATAGGGTCTCCTTACTATACAAGCGAGAGTAAAGTGGAATATAACTCTCAGGCAGCAGAGCAGAAGTAACCCTGTCACGCTGAGCGAAGCGTCCCGATCTGCATTATCATCGCCGGGACGCTTCGCTTCGCTCAGCGTGACAGGGTTACTTCTGCTCTATTGCGATTTTTGATACAATTCCACTGGCGATTCGTGAGATCGGTCGGGTAGGGTTGGTTCTTCATACCCCACGTGTACCCGAAACTTTCTTGTGACCGCCATCACAATCCCTTTTCAGACAGCTTCTTAGACGGCGGGCGGGGCTTTGCGCCCACCACGGGCGCGGCGACGCCAGCCCCAGCGGATCAGCAACCCCAGCGGCAGCCACACCGGTGTCCACACGAATAGGATGATGCCAAGTTCGATCAGACCCTGCCCAAACTCGATCAGGGAGCCGATGGAACTGCTCACAACCCGCATCGGCTGCCATCCCGACTCCGGGATAATTGCTGGTGTCGGTGGTACCGGCTGTAGATTAGCCGTAATCGTGGCCATGGCGGCGCTATCCTTGAGGTACTTCATACGCCCTTGGATTTGCTCAATCTCGCCCTGTACATCGGTAAGAGCGGTGTTCACCTGTAGGGCGTCCTCAACCTTGTCGGCCTTGGCGAGCAGGGCCAGCAGCCGGTCGCGGGTGGCCCCCAGGTTGCGCATACGCGAGTCGAGATCAACAAACTCAGCGGTGACATCATCGCCGCCAACGGTGCGCGAGAGGACTTTGCGCGCCAGACCCTCGACATCGGAGAGGGCGGAACCAAACGAGTCGGAGGGCACGCGAAAGGTGATCGTAGAGGTTTGTGAGTCGCCGCTGCCGTTGGTCTGCACGCTCACTACATAGCCGCCGAGCTGATCAACGCGGGCGCGGATGCTAGCCTCGGCGTCGGAGACACGCTCGACCTGAAGCGTAACCGTGGCGGTCTTGACCACCATGCGCTGAGCAGCCTGACTTGCGGTGTCGCTCTGCGCGCTGCCACCGGCGGCGGGTGCGGAGGAACCCTCCAGAGCGGCGGGTGCCCCTGGGGACGCGGGGGCAGACCTCTCCATCTGCGGGGAAGGCATGGGCACAGGTGCCGACGATCCCGCACTCGCACATGCAGTCAGCATCAGGGCAGCAAGCACGGTTGTGGTAAGGATCTTGAGTGTTTGCATCGTCTTTCTCCGGAGGTTTGCTCTCTTAGACTCAGGGCTGATGCAAAGTCCTGCCGCTGTATCGCCGTGAGGCTAAAGCCCTCGGCTCTTGGCGGCCTTCGTAGATCTCGCCGGGCGACCGGGTGCCTGGAGATTTTGCACTAGCTCTGTCCATGACGCTACGTCCTCCTCAGCAGTTCCTGCCATGTCGCGCAGTCGAGTGAATCCCGCAGCGGGAGACCTCGGCGTGTCTGGAACTGGTGCAGGGCCGTGCGGGTCTGATCGCCAAAGAATCCGTCTGGCGTGCCCGCATTCTGCCCGCTGGCGTTCAGACGACCCTGGAGATCAGCTACGCCTGCTGAAAACACCCGCGATTGCGCGGGCTGCCAGGCGATCTGCGGTAGATGGGAGCAGTCGCCCGCGTAGATCGGGCGCACGCTGTCGGCCCAGCGCGGAGAGAAACCGACCGCGCTGGTAACTACCGCCGGCGACCCGCTCGCGTCGAGCCAGTGCATCATCTCGGTCTGGGCCTCGCCATTGGGGCTGCCCGCCCCGACGATCAGCGCGCCGCTGGCATCCTCGCGCCACAGCACATCGCTCACCGGGTAGCTGTCCTGGCGCAGCGAGGTAATCTTCCCGTCGGCGGCGACGCGCACCATATGCGGGGTGAAGGAGTACTCCCAACTGAAGACATCACTCGAAACATCCTGATAGAAGGCGTAGGTTGTGCCATCAAGGAACTGGAGGGCGCCGGTGACCAGCGGATAGCTCGTGTTGGCCTGAGCGATCAGCGCTTTTTCCGCACCCGTAGCCGCGTCAATTTGGTAGAGTCCATAGCGCTGATCAGGACCAGGGCCACCGCCGGTGATCGTGATCGCCGAACCATCCACGCTCCAGACGGGAACCTCGCAGCAGGCGTTCATGCGGATGGGCGCGGATCCCTTCTGGTTAAGGATTACCAACTCGCCGCCGGGGAAACCGGGCATGGCGATATTATAAGCTCCGAGTAGCAGCCGCTGGCCATCTTTGTCGTAGCTTATGGGCGTGTAGCTCCAGACAGCGTTGTCTTGGGGAGCCAGTCCCTTCAGACTATCGTCGGCGATCACCAGGCTTGGGGTTCCGCCGCTGGCCGGGATTGACCAGACTCCGTTGCCGAATGCCCTTGTCGCTGCGGTTTGCCCATCAATGCGAAAAACAACCGTTCGGCCATCGGGGCTGATCCTGGGCGCACTGACATTGCCGACAAACAGCTCGCGCCGCCCGCCGCCGTCGAGGGCCACCAGAGTGGCCCCGGCCCCCTCGCCCGTCACATAGGTAATCGTTCCCGCACCGGCAGCCACATCGAAGCCTTGCATCCGCCAGGGTTCAAACGTAACCTGTGAGATCGTCTGCCCATCGCGCTCCATACGCATAACCTGGCCCGCACCGACGGCGCTAAAGTAGACTGCGGCAGGCAGTGACGTCTCCTCAGCGACAGTGGCGGTAGGAGGCAGCGGGGTTACCGTCGCAGTGGGCGGGATCGGCGTCGGACTCAGCGTTGGGCTCGGTGTAGCGGTGACTTCCACTGGCGTGGATGACGCAGCAGGAGGTGGCGTCGCACCGATCTGGGCAGTGCGGGGGGATGTTCCGACGAGACTCTGAGAGGTACGAGGAACATTCCCGCCGCACGCGGCGAGGGTAAGAGCAAGCGGAAGCAGGATCGCGGCGCAGGCCGCATGTCGCCAGGTGTGACGAGAGCAGATCATGAGGATCACCTCATTCTTTGGTGGGGGAAGGGTATCGTTGGAGTATAGCATCAAGAGTAGGCAACAAGCCATGCTATACTCAGCGAAGTGTTCTGTAGCAGTACTCCCCCTCATTGAGGAGCTGGGTTATGAAGCGCGTTGTCAGCATCAGCCTGGGCTCGTCAGCCCGCGACTATCGGTTTACCACTACCATCCTTGGTCAGCACATCGAGATTCAGCGCATCGGCACCAACGGCGACATCGCCTGGGCGGGCAAGCTTATTCACGAGTATGACGGCACGGTGGACGCGATCAGTCTGGGCGGGCTGACGCCGGTGTTTCGGGTGGGCGCGGCGCGCTACCCGCATCAGGAGGCCATTCATATCGCCAGCAAGGCCCAGCATACGCCGGTGGTAGACGGTGGCGTGCTGAAGAAGACGCTTGAGCGGTGGGCGGTGGCCCAGGCCGCCCGCAAGATGCCCGACCTCTTCCGCTACAAGCGGATCTTGCTCACCAGCGGGATCGAGCGTTACCAGTTGGCCGCCGCTCTGGCCCAGCACGACGCCAAGCTGCGCTTTGCCGACCCGATCATCCATAGCGGGCTGCGTTTCCTGGCACCGCCACGTAGTCTGGCTCAGCTTGAGCTGTATGCCGCTACCACCTTGCCGATCACTGCCCTGCTGCCTTATCGCCTGCTCCACCCCGTCGCCCTCGGTCAAGAGGGGCACGACCCGCGTGCGGAAAAGCATTTCAACTGGGCCCATGTGATCGCCGGCGATTTCGCCTTCATCCGTCGCTTTGCCCCCGAGAACCTCGCAGGTAAGGTGATTTTTACCGACGACCCGTCGCCCGAGGAGATTGAGGATCTGCGCCGCCGTGGGGTGACAACCCTGATAACCATGCACCCGCCTCTGGTCAGCGCCGATGGTAGCCCCTGCCCGCGACCCTTTGTGTCAACTGATATGCTGGAGGCCATCGTCGTCGCGATCCAGGAGACGAACAGCCAGCCCGGTGAGGCCGAGGCTCTTGATTTCATCGCCGCTGCCAACTGGGGGCCGACGGTTCAGGATCTCAACCCGCGCCCCAAGCCCAAGTTCGCTTTTGTGATCCATCCGCTGCGCACCAGTATGATCGCCAAAGATGCCCGCTTCCGCTGGACACGCTACGTGCCGCAGCGACTAGTGGAACTGGTGGCCGCACGGTTTCCGCCGATCTACCTCTCGAAGATCCGTGGCATTCGCTCTGCCGCCACCGGCGAGGAGACCGAGGGTATCTTGCTATCGCTGGGGGCCACTCCGCGTGAGATGATGCGCCATCCGCCGTCCTTCACCTACCGCCGTCTGATTAAGGCGGCGCACATCGCCGAACGCAAGGGCGCACGGCTGATGGGCCTGGGTGCCTTCACTTCGGTGGTTGGCGATGCCGGGATCACCGTGGCGCAAAAGGTGGACATCGGCATCACGTCGGGGAATTCGCTGACGGTGGCGGCTACTCTGGAGGCAGCCAAACAGGCGGTGATGCTGATGAAGGGCGGTCGCCCCGAACACGTCCGCGCCGTGGTGATTGGGGCCACCGGATCAATTGGCGCGGTCTGTGCGCGTCTGCTGGCCCAGGCCGTGCGCGATGTCGTGCTGATCGCGCCCCGCGCCGAGCGCCTGCTGGCCCTCAAAAAGCAGATCGAGCAGGAAACCCCCGGCGCACGGGTGATCGCCGCGACCCACCCCGATGCCTACATTGGCGACGCCGACCTGATTATCACCACCACCAGCGCCCTTACCGGCAAGGTGATCAATGTGGATAAGCTCAAACCCGGCGCGGTGGTCTGCGATGTGGCCCGCCCGCCCGATGTGAAGAAGGCGGACGCGGCCCGCCGCCCCGATGTGCTGATCGTGGAGAGCGGCGAGATCATGCTACCGGGAGAACCCGACTTCGGCTTCGATATTGATATGCCTCCCGGCACCGCCTACGCCTGTCTCTCGGAGACGGCTCTGCTGGCGATGGACGGCAAATACGGCGACTACACTCTGGGCCGTACCATCGAGATGGAGCGCGTTAAGGAGATGTACCGGCTCTGGCAGAAGCACGGCTTGAAGCTGGCCGGGTTGCGTTCCTTCGGGGTCTATGTTACCGATGAGATGATTGCCGAGAAGCGCCGTCTGGCCGACGAGCGACGGAAGAAGCTGGGCCTGCCGACCGAACACCCCCTTGTGAAGTAAGACAAGGTTTCAGGTGCCAGGTTTCAGCGTGACAGTTCGTAGTAGGCACTTCAGCGCCTGTGCGACTGAATTCGCCACTACGAACGTTGTAGACTGTGAAATATCTACGAATCTTGTCTAACTGAAACCTGAAACCTCGCACCTGAAACCTTGTTAGATGAGTATATCTGGGATGATTCAGCTAGAACACGTTATTGCTCGTCCATCCCGCCAACTTCACCACACCCCGTTGCTGCTGATCCACGGAGCATGGCACGGGGCGTGGTGCTGGGAGCAGGCGATGGCTGGCTTTGCGGCACACGGGTTTGAGTCCCACGCCGTAAGCATACGCGGCCACGGGGACAGTCCGCGCCCGTCCGGCTACGCCCGCAGCACAATTGTCCAGTATGCCAGCGATGTCTGCGCCGCCATTGCCGCCGTCGGGTCGCGCCCGGTGGTGGTGGGCCATAGCCTAGGCGGTTTGCTCGTCCAGCTCCTGATCACAGGATCCATCGGCCCTGTACCCGCCATTGCCGGGGCCGTACTTCTGTGCAGCTCGCCAGTCAGTATGCGCGCCTACTTTACCCGCGACCCCGCCGCCGAGCCGATCTCCCTGCCAGCCATGCTTCGGCTTGAGCCACAGGCCATGCGTGCGGCCCTCTTTCGCCACGATATTGCCGAGGGGGATTTGGCCCGCCATGTGGCGCGTATGGTGTCTGAGCCGCCCCTGGTGACGCCCAGCAGTATGCTGCTGCGCCCGCGCCCCACCGCGTGCCGCACCCCGCTGCTAGCTATCGCCGCCGAGCGCGACTCGGTGTATGGCCCGGATGCCCAGCGGGCCACTGCCGCCGCCTACGGCTGTGAGTTGCTGATGGTACCCAATGCGACCCACGACCTGATGCTCGACCCGGCCTGGCCTATCGCTGCCAAAGCAATTGAACACTTTGCTGCACGCCTATAGCCTGATTTTGGCAGTGGAGTAGAAGTAACGCTGTCACGCTGAGCGAAGCGTCCCGATGTGCAGCAGCATCGCCGGGACGCTTCGCTCAGCGTGACAATGTAACAGCATTACTTCTGCGATATTGCCAATTGTGCCTCGTGCATGGGGGACGATCAAAACGGGGCGGTAAGAGATTGCTCTCTTATCGCCCCGTTTACGTCTCTGTTGGTAGCGGCGGCAGGATTCGAACCTGCGACCTTCGGGTTATGAGCCCGACGAGCTGCCACTGCTCCACGCCGCGCCACTTCTCACCTGCACGCAGGGTACCAGAGTATAGAGTAGCTGTCAAGGCGCATTGTGCCATCCCCCAGGGCTGATGCAAAGTCAGTGAATCCCCTCTCCCCCTGCCCCCTCTCCCACAA